>JBARUR010000097.1:0-46305 GCA_049645845.1 Desulforhopalus sp.
AGTCTAGCAACGGGAAATCTATGTTCCGACTGAGTTCCCGGCGCGAAAATTAAAGTACGGAACTAAGCATGTAGATACGAGAGGGGAGCATTTTCGGACGCGGGTTCGACTCCCGCCGCCTCCACCATAAAAACACTGTAGAAACAACCACTTGTCTTTTAAAATAGTGGTAAAAATGTTGATCAGATGTTGATCAGCAACCTTTCGGGGTGTGTCAGGAATATAATTGACAGCAGTTAAGTTAATTATGTATACCTGTAAGTCCTAAAGCTTCAAAGTGCATGGCCTGCACTCTAAACAATAGGCTCATATTGTTTCTACAATATGAATTGCCATGAGTTGCCGGTAGCCGTGAGGCCCGGAAGGCCATTGAAGCGCCTAGGACGACTCGTGGCATTTTTATGGAGTATTTCCTTATGAACGCACCACTCAAGAAGACAAAAGTAGTATTTTTCCCTGAAGAAACTTTCCTCGAACCTACTGTCAATATAGACCCTGTAGAGATGAGTAACACGCTTATTGATCGGATTCGCGGAACTATCGGTATTGTGAGGGAAGGATCAAACGCCGATGCTGTTTTTCATCCACCACGGCTTGCTGCAGCCATGGAACAGGTGGAGGGGAATATTGATATGCTGGAAAAGCTTCTTGCCAAGTTGCAGGAAGAGTCTGAGGGGAAAGTTATTCCCTTGCTTGTTGTATAGGCAGTATCTTTTTTAGGAGTTGATAGCTCTGCATCCCGGTTGCCTTTTACGGTGACCGGGATTTTTTTTAGCAAAATTTCTTTTTGTTGTTTTTGCTCTTGACCAATGCGCCAAATTGGCGTATTGTGTGTTTAAAGGATGAGGGAGTAATCAAAAAAAACAAAACAAGGAGAACAACATGAAAAGGCAAGAAGCCATAAAAGAGATTGTCGCAAAAATCGAAGCAATTGAGAATGGCCCGGAAGTAGAATTTGACGAATTTCTAGAGATAGATCTTTATCCGAAAAGCGCGCTACCGACTATGTATAAAGCGCTTGAGCAATTCAAGAATATGTCCGATAAAGAATGGGAAAAAGCCTGCCAATTTAACGACTAATAATATACGGGTGCCCGCTTCGGCGGGCAAGGAGTTGGAAAATGGGTAATTTATCTTACAGGTCAGCATGGTATTCTCCTCGTGGATTTGCAAACGAGGGATGTTACATTTATGGCGCGAATGAAGACATGAGTAAGTTTTTTGAAGAAAGAGTATCTGGTGACGACTGTTGCGCCTGGGGTGTCGTCAAGCACCACAAGACACTTGATAACGCCAAGGCACGATGTGAAAGAGAGGCCCGGCAAGATACAAAAAGACATATCGCTAATTGTGAGATTGCATCAATAGGCGCTGTAAATGTTGCCGAGGAGTTTTAATGGACAGACGTCAACTTAAAGAGGCCCGGCTAAAGTTGGGCCTCACTCAAACACAAATGGCTGAAACGCTCAACAATACCCCGTTTAGCACCTATCAAAAGTGGGAGGACGGCAGGACCAAAAATGTCCCGAACTGGGTGGATATGGCGATGGGAAACATGCATCCTCAACCGGCTGACGATGTCTTGCCGATAAAAAAACTGAAAGAAAAGTACGGCAAAGGAAAAAAAACCAGGCAACTCTACAATGCCGCCATCAGGGCGGAATGCCCTGGCGGTAGTGAACTGCTGGATCTGATAGAACTCGTCAGTAAAATGCGTCACCAGCGGGCCGTATCGATCGATGAATACAGCAAGCTGCTAATTGTTGAGGATCGTTTGCAGGTTATCAGGGACAGGATGTATCACGATGTCAAAGATAGATGGGGGATTGAGGATATATAATGGGCAAACAAAATACAGCGTCAGTTGTCATTGAGGCACTTTCGCTCTTGATAAGCCTCAACGACACCCCTTCAGCCACTCGCCAAAACTTAGCAAAACAGCACAGTAGGTCTAAAGCCACTGTGACGCGTAACATAAATCTTTTGCGGAGCCTGGGGGTTAAGGTCGAATGGAGTGTCGAACGGCGGGAATACGATATACTGGACTGGGGAATTTTTGATTTATATGCTGTTGAAGCCTTCCTGTCGTCGCGAAGGCCAAAAGGTTAAACTTATTCCCCTGTCTGTTGTATCGGCACTATCTTTTTTAGGAGTTGATCACCCTGCATCTCGGCCACCTTCCTGGTGGCCGAGATTTTTTCGTTATGGTCCGGGAGAAAATAGCGCTGGAAGGCCTTGGATGTATGACCGGTCACGTTGTTTTTGATTTGCTCGGGAGTCATGAGTTTCCCCAAGGCGGTGACGGTTGAGTGTTTGGTTCCTGCGTAAACTGCCACGCCTGAGATATTTAGATTTTTACAGGCCTTTTTCCACCAGATATTGAAATACTTCGGCCCGAACTTGCCGCCGATCCGCACGCCGGACCTTGATTTAAGGTGTCGGAAGAAAAAGACGTTGGGCATTGCCGGTGCCATGCTCCTGATTTTCTTTATCAGTGCTGCATGTTCCGGTAACAGGTGGATGAATTTCGGTTCTTTTTCTTTTGGTTGCGGAAAGACAATCCAGTTTTCTTGCAGGTTGATATGTCCCTCTTTGACGTTCAAAAGTTCGGACGGCCTGATCCTGGGATACATCGACAGCAATTTGATGCCGAGCCAGATCCGCGGGTTGAGGTCCCAGGATATTCTTTTTACTTCTTCGAGTATTGCCTGTTGATCGTCAATGGAGACGAGGGTTTTCATCTCCATTTTAAAATGGATTTCCGGGAATTCCGGCATTTCGAGCTGTGATTTCCTTTTTTCACGGCGGACTATCCACGTCCAGAAATCGTGCAGTACTGTCTTCCAGTTTGCCAGGGTCTTGCTGCTTATCCCATGATCGGCGCTGAAGAAATCGTCAATCTCACCTTCGGCAATATTCTTGATCTGCATTGTGTCCCATGATTTCCCGGCCAGTTCGAGGACTCTTTGTATATGCCGGATCTGCTTTGGAGTGATGCCGGATTTCTTCTTGTGATCGATGAATTTCAGGCGCAGGGAGAGGAAGGAAAGGGGCTGATTTTTTGCCCATTCCCTTTGATCGAACTTGCCGTGGTCGGTCTGGACTCTGAGATATGTCAGGTGGCGTTCCGCTTCGAGGACGGTTTTGAATCTTTTGCAATGAGCACGGCCGAAACGGACCATGCAGGCACCGGCCCATTTTAACTCCTGGTGGTCCGGGCACTGCAGGAAGCCGCGGCCTTCAATGTATTTGAGCGATGATTGACAGTGGAAACACTTCTGTGCGGTGTAGATTCTCCCTTTCATACAGACCCTCCCTATTGATCGTGATTGCTCAATAGGGAGGGTATACTTTGATATGTTAGGGGGCGTCAATGACATTATTTAGGCTGTTTCTCTGTTTTGATTCTTTTAACGAGGGGTTATGCTCTTAATGTCATGACTGAAATGGAGTGACAGAGAAACATTAATTTGTGATTAATGTTTCTCGTTTTAGTGGTCTATTTACTTGGCCGTGGCCTCCTTCGATGACACGGGGAGATCTTCACTTATGAGGGGCTTTCCGGAAACTGTATCTGTGATCTGCTGAATAGCTGTGTCCCAATGAGCTGCGGTTGAGTGCCCGTAGCCATCAATGTACACCTTGCATTTTTGGGAGACATTCCCATTGCCATGGTCATCAATGCTGTATTCCATGCTGTGATATTTGCCAGCAGCCAGATCCATCAGTTTTTGTTTCGCTTCTGCCATTTTCATGGGTTTTCTCCTTTTTTGTTTTTGATTGGTAATCTGTTAGTATCAACCTATTTGCCTAACAGCCCTATAGGCTACAAACAGCACATCTTTTTTGCATGTTGTAGTCATGTGGATTTGACTGACTAATAAAAAAATTCGGCTGTTTTTTAAGCCTGGCATTTCGTTTCTCACTGCGCAAAACTGCTGTCGGCTTACGTCCTTTTTCGAACTCACACCGGAGTTCAAACAACCAATTTGGCCATATTTTATGCTTCCCTGGGGTCATAAAACTGTGACCGATAAGAAACTCCAAATCTTCGTATTCACGGAACCTGTCTGGATGTTCTTCCCAGAGTGAATACCACTCATCAATACGCTGCCAAAAGCACATACCACAATCAGTTCGACGTGGTATCGAAACACCACGTTTCAGTAGATACCTATACACATCGCCTATGCCCCAACCCCACTCTTGCATGGGATATTTTTGCACGATATCAGCATCATATATCTTGTTACCCTGCCTGCTTCGCTCGTCTGCCCGTAAACCTACATACACAATTGCCGGTGACTTTTCTGAATAATATTCTTGAACACCCTCAATTTTTATTACCCTTGTACACCACCTCGCACGATGATTTGGCAACATGGAAAACTCATCGATAAGTTCCATGATCGTAGGCACGGGAAGTCTTGTCAGTTTTTTGCCCAAGAGGTTTTCGATATTTTCCCAATGTTTGTTCATCGCTGGCAACTCGTCACCAGTCGGGGTAATGACATATTCAAAATCAATATCAGGATGCAACTCTTGCAATCGAAGTGCTGTTGCTGTTGAGTCTTTGCCGCCTGATATTGGCACTATGTGAGTTACTTCATTCATGCGACTTACCGAAGTTGATAGTCACCTTTAATCTGTCACTACGCCTGACAAAGTATGCCAATCGTATTTTGTTCTTTCGTTCCCGCTTTAACCTGGCTCTCTCAACCCGGTTAGAATCTTCTTTTGTTTTCTGAGGGATTGCCTTTGGTCTCAGCTCTCGCCTGGTCATATCAAACGGATCACTAAAAATTGGCGGACGATCACCATCTGAAATTATTATCGGCGCGACCATTCCAGCCATGGCAAGATGTGAAACAATTGCGATTGCCGATGAAGCTTTACCAGAACCGACTACCAACACAGCACTACCTTCCCCTGTCCTGTTGCACTCGTGGCCATCTTCAAGTAAATAGCCTTCCTGGCATGATTCACACCACGTTGCATTGCTCATGATTCCCTCCTTAACCGCTTGAATATCTCGTAAATAAAATCAACGGCATAATCAGGCAGGTTAATTTTATCTCTGTTTGATTCGTAATACTGCTCTGCGGTATCCCCGAACTTGTACCCCATGGCCATCCAGTCAACGATCATGTGGACGCAATGGACCTCCCACTCATACGGGTGATTTGAGTCTTTCTTTGTCCAATTTTCCCAATGGTGAGGATTGTTGTCTTTGTGGTGTTCCCAAGCTTTGCTCATGTCGTATTTACCCTCTGATTCTGCTGGGTAAAATGCTTTGCGGTATTGAACAAACTCTTGCTCAGACATTTTAGAAAGATCGTGTTCCTCTATTTCCCCACCGATCCAGTTGTAAACAAAATCGTCATAGATAAACCGCATGTCTTTGCACTTGTGGGTTATTTCGGTCCATGCTTTTTGCACATTCAACACGTGGTTTTCGATGTAGTTCAAATACTCACGAGTCTTTTGTATTTGCTCAAATATTTTCATACATTTCCGCTCCATGTTCGTATCAGGCATCACGCCTGACAAGAAATCCTTTCTCGTCCGGGGCCAACCCGCCAAGATTGCAGATACAGCCATGGCCCATAAACTGACAGTGATCGTCGTATTTGTCTAATTGGCCTAAACTGCATAGTTCCTGCTCTTTCCTGGTCTGCGCCCGGCATTCCCATTTCCCATTTGAGTTTTTGAAGTACAAATTTTCAGCCATCTTTTAACCCCATCCTATTCACACTCAAGCAACTGGTTCGATCTCTACCTGCACGTGTGGAGTTAGCCAGTTTTCACGCAAGTTTGTCGCCGTACGCTTGGCACAATCGTGGTGAAAAACCGCCGCATACTCTAATGCACTACCACAAATGCACGGACAACCCATATCCAACAGCTTTTCCACGTAATCGCGTTCTCCATGGGGCCCAATCATAACAATCCTATATCCTGCCATTACCGCTCTCCTTTTAAACACGGATAATTCCGCCACAATGAGGACAAGACTTGATTGGCTTTGTTTGATTAAATACGCTGTAGCGTTCCCCGCATTCAGTAATGGCCACTGGTAGCTCACCAGGCTTGGTTGTAAACCTGTGAACACAGGTCTTTAGGGACTCTGTATAGAGCTTAGTACCAACATCCAGGGTTACGTTCGGCTCCGTTTCAACTATATTGGTCCATCCTGGCTGGTTGTTATTTATTACTGTCGCTATATGCTTCATAATTACGCTCCATTTGTTCAATTTTCAAAAGTTGATAGTACTTTCTTAAGCTGTGGTACCGTAATCTGTTACGGCACCAAGTCTGTTAGTATCGGTCAGATTGCCTGACAATATTCCAATTGCATTATTGCCCTTCCGATGATTTCTGGGATTTGCGGGACAACTGTGTTTCCGTATTGCTTAATGCGTTCCATTTCTCCGGATACATCATTAAAATCTCCGCGCATCTTGACGTAAGCATCCGCTGGAATCGCCGCATCAATTGCTCTTGCAAATTGCCGTCTGCATGATTCTTTCGGATAAGAGAGGATGGATTGCGAAATGTCCATGTTCTCCAAGCTTGAGCCGTTGGGGTAAGCAACAATCCACACCCTTTCTCGATTGTGACACGCACCAACCGCGGATGCCGGTATACAATGCCATTGCGCAGAGAACCCGATTTGGGCCAAGTCACAGAGTACTGTTCCGAACCATCCCCCTCCATCCCCGGTAAGTAACCCTGTGACATTCTCAATGATCGCTGCTTTAGGTTTAAAAATCCGAATGATACGATATTCTTCTGCCCACAAACCTGAACGTGTGCCAAAGGATAATCCCTCTTGGTTTCCACAATGGGAGACATCTTGGCAAGGGAACCCCCCGCAAACAATGTCAATTGGTTGTTTGATGTTGGATTCATCAAGATTCCTTATGTCGCTGAAAATTGGGATATCAGGCCAGTGTTTACGTAGCACCTCTTGGCAGACGAGGTCTATCTCACAGAAGGCAACCGTCTTCATCCCGGCCCGTTCCAGGCCGAGAGAAAAACCGCCTATTCCACTGAAAAGATCAAGTACATTCATGCTTAAAAGTTGCTCCATTTGTTCGGATTCCAAAAGTTGATAGTACTTTCATCTTATTCGTTTATGGTTCTGTCCTGGCATCGATTCAACCACTTCAAAACAGACAGCTTTGCCGGTAAATTTTTTATTGCATCTCAGACAGAGTCCATCGTCTTTTTGAGCTATACCGTTGCAGGCTGCGCATAGTCGCCGGCCATTGGTTGGTTTGCTCTCTTTTATCTTTTCCATGGCTTAGAAAAGGCTCCGTTGCATTCCGCATTTTTGGCCAAGAGGAATTGCAAAGACCTCTACCGTATTTGGCCCGAATTCATCATGTTGAAGGGTTTTTCTCTTTACTCCGCACCAGGGAAATTCCAGGCGTTTCGTTGTGTCATCTTTGGATGGATAGCCCAGGGTTACGGCGACCTTGTCGTATGATTTGTTTTCAAGTCGCTTCGTCCAGTATGGGGTAACGAGTCTGTATTCTTCATCTTTCGAACCTTCCTGGATTTGCTCGAAGTAGATTTGTTTTACGGGTAGGATTAAGGTTTTCATGGTTTTCTCTCCTTTCTCTCTGTTATCTTTGGAAGAACCAACATCTGATTGTTTTCTGTAGGTGCTTGCTCCATACAGCGCGGTTTTTGGCGATAAACTTATGTCGTTTGCTGGTCGGCAGGACCTTTTTCAGTTGGGTTAGATCGATGAGCTCTTGGCCGTATTGGATGCAGTGTTCCCGGAAGCTGTTGAGGTTGATTCCAATTTCTTTTTCTTGGTCCGAGTGATCCAGCACATTGCTGTCCCGGCTTTTGTCATTGATGTAGTGGTAGGTTTCCCAGAATTTTTCTATCATCGGGTGATCGGCCTTGATTCTCTCTTCCCTGGAATTTGCCCTGTTTTCGAGATAGAGAAAAAAACGGTCGATTGTATTTTGTTCGAGATTTGGGAAGATGACCGTCAAAGCCTGGGCGCAGGCGGCTATCTGGGCGTGAGTTTTCCTGATTCGTTTTGTTGTGATGCCACATTTGGCAAAGCGGGGTTCGAGCTTTTTGAACGCGGCAAGGTAGGTGTCCATGATCCGTTTCTCGTTCTGCAGGGCGACACCCAAAAAACCGCCCACGGTTTCGGCGCTTTGCATTTCGAACCATCTGGCTATCTCTACCGATCCCTCACCGTGGTGTTTTTTGTCCATATGGCAGTGGACTATTCTTTCAAGCAATGCCTGAGAACCGTCCACCTCTGCGTTCTGGCTTATCAGTAAGGATGCCTTGAATGGCTGCTCGTCAATGTCATTCCCCCGAGTGGCAACACCCAGGGTTCCGGTTGATCGACCGTTGTAGAAAGCCTTGCATTCATCAAAATCAAACTGTTGAGGGCGCTTTTCGTTGTCGCCCCTGTCCCTGTCTGATTCGATGATAACAATGGGAAGATTGGAAACCTGGTTGAATGCACGGCGGCGCCCGGCTGGTGTCGACTTGGCAATATCAAAACCCTCGTTGTCGTCACGGCCTACCAGCTTCCAGCAAAATTCCAGTGCTGTTGTTTTTCCTGATCCGGGTTCACCGGTGAATTCCAGGAATGGGAAAGATTTTTGTTTCTCTCGTATCTGTTGGACAAACAAGGTGCCGAGCCAGAAAGCCAGGACGGCAATGCCTTGATAATGAAAGGCCCTGATGTAGTCTGACAACCAGTCCGGGGAAAACTCACCATCCGTTTTCATGGCTACTGCTCCGAGGCTGGTCTTAATCCCTATGTTTTTGAGCTCAAAATAGCCGTGCTCGTTGAGCGTGACCTTGCGGCCGGACTGAAACGCATTGTCGTGAAAGACGTATGACTTTGACTTTTTTTCGTAGCCGACGAAGGGTATTGATTGCACTTCGAGCATTCGATTATCCAACCATTTCTTGGTCAGCATGGCGAAAGCCCGATTGTCGCCTGTATAACGTCCGCCATTGGTGTTATTAAGCAGGGCTTTGTGGAAGGCGTCTCCGCTGGTGAGTGATGTTCCTTCGAGCCCCATTATTTTTGATGGGGTGCCGTTTTTGTAATCGATCTGGAAAATATATTTTTGCTCGTCAAGGAGCTCTTCTTTTTCCATATACAAAAAGGTTGGGGAGACATTGCAGATCATATCAACTGAGCAGTGTGTCTTGAACATCTCAAACCCGTCCTCTGATTCCAGATCAATACCTATTTCGATTAGCTCGGCGGAAAACTTTGAACCGATTTTGACGGAATAAATGGCGTTGCGGAAGTCGATGACATGGTGAATTTTGGTCGGGTATTTACAGAAGATCCGCCAGCATTTTTCCTCGACGCTTTCGGCGGTGAACAGGGTGCCCTGGTAGAGACATTCTTCAAAGAATTTTTCGTCTAATTTGCTTTCCTGCCAGAGATCATCCCAGTCTTTTTGACTGTTGGGCAGAAGGGCGATTTCAACCTCTTCTTCCACTTTGAGCAAGGCTTTGCGGTGTTTGACCATATACCTTCGGCCTGCCTTGTCGCTGTCCAGGGCAAGAATCCATTTGATATCTTTTTCTTTGTTGGACTCAATGAGGTTAGAGGGGAAGTTCACACTGGAAATAGCTGCAGCAACCTTTTTACCGGCATGTTCCAGGGCGATAGCGTGAAAAATGCCTTCTGTGATATAACACTCATCCCCTTCCTTCAATTCCTGCCCGGGGGGTGTCCAGGCATCGCCACGAAAAAGGGAGCCGTCTGATTTGCGTTTCCCGCCGATATGGGCTTTCTGGCCGTCTGCCTTTGTTTTACCTATGAGCCGTTCCCAGTAGCGGGTTCGTTCCTTATCGAGGTAAAAGCGGACGGTCGGGACGAATTCACCGGACTCTTTCAGGCGGTGGCCTTCCTGGTCGTACCATGATCGGCAACGGGTAAGGTTGAAACCTCGGTCCTGTGTCAGGTAGGCGTCGGCTGTTGCTTTGGGATTCTCCGGTGTCGGCGGAAATCGTTTGACATAGTTTTCATACAAATGGGGAAGCAGCTCTTTTGCTGTCCATGAGGATCCGCACTTATTTTCCCGGCCGCAGGCTACACGCCAGGGCTCGGACTTGCGGACATAGAGTTCCTTCTTCCCGCAATCGGGGCAGACGCCTTTTCTCAGGTAGCCGCGTTGGTCGGTGAAATTAAAGCGGGAGTCCTGGAGCAGGGCGTTGACGATCTCAGCAGCCCGGGTGGAATCATTGCTATTAGACATATTCTGACTCCGTTTCTAGAATTCTGATGCAGGTTGCTATTTCGTCCGCGCTGGTGAGAGCCGGAGGTTCAATGTTGTTTTCGGCAAGGGTTTTTTGTAGAAAATGGATGGTTTCGTTGCTGCGGGAAAGCACCACTTTGACGGCTTCAATCTGTTCTTCGGCGTAGGCTACTTTTTGATTCTTCATGATGAGATTCCTTTGTCGTACTCGTGCGTTCTTTGCGGCCCCCACCCCGTAAACGCTCCGCCTCAACCAAATTGTTATGATTTTTGGATCTTGCAGCTTTTAAGTGCCAGGTAGAAACCGGCAAAGGCCTCAAGTGCGTCCATTGCTTCTTTTTCACAACGGGCTATCTCATCGGCATCCATATTGCCGTCAATGATTGATGACGCCAGCTCGGCAACGACCTCGCCTGATTCCTTGGCAATCGTGGCACAGAAAGACATCCAGCTCATTTTGGTCATTTCTTCTGGTGGGGCGGGGATGGGGAGGCTGATACGGTCGAAAATTCTGTTTGCCTCTTCCAGACTGGTAAAATCCTGGGTTTCTTTAAGAGTAACCAGCCAATCCAGCAGCCCGAGTTTGTTGGTTCTGCGGCCTATGCTGTTTGGGTCTACGTCTGAATAAAGGGTCTGTGGAGTGACTTGGAGCTTGCTGGCAAGCATCTTTACACCATATCCCTTCATGGTTTCCTGAACGATTCCAAGCACTTTTATCTGTTCTTTGCTGTACATGATTCTCTCTCCTTTTTTCGGGTAATAATTTGAGGAAAATTAGGTTCTTATGTAGTCTGGGGAGCTATTCTTTAAATATAAATAGCTGGTTAGGAATTAATATTGAGGAAGATACAGTTACGTTCATCAGGCAATATCCTTGCTCGTCTACCCTTAGAAGCCCTTGGGGCCTGGTTTTGTCGGGTTCTTTTTAATTTGCCAAACCTCATCAACAGGGCGCTTTATTATCTTCGCGATATATTCACGGACTCTGTGACTTGTTGCGTTGCCTCTTATGACCTGGCTTACGAATGACTTCGATACTTCACAGTCGTCTGCAATCTCCACCTGGTTGTATCCGGCATCTGAAATGGCCTTTCTGATTTCACCGGGGGTCATGGGCTTTTTCATTGTAATCGCTCTCTTTTTATGATTGAGTTAAGTTAATTGTTAACCTGGTCTCAGTTGTATCATATATAGAACTTTAAGCAAGAAAAAATTAACATATGGAACATAATTTTAAGGATGTCCTCCGCAATAACATGATTTCCTTGCTCGAATCGAAACGAGGCACACAGGCTTTGTTGGCAAAAGCCATTAACGAACAAGCAAGTTATTTCACACACATAAAACGCGGTCACCCTGTTAACGCCATGCACTTGAAGGCAGTCGGGATTGTATTCGGTCCTCAAAAGGTTCTTGATTTGTTGTGTATAGGAAACTTACCTCCCGGTGACGATACGGAGTTTAAAGACCGGGATCGTGGTGACCGAATAGTAGAGCGCTTAGTCAAAATAGAATCACTCGACAGTAAGCTGCTCGACAAGGTGGAGGGTTATGTCTCAGCTATATACGACATCGCCCAGTCTGGTAGGGATTGATACCAAGGCGGAAAATCAATAAATAGAACAAAGGGAAGTGTATGGCCGGGGAATTGAAAGGATGTAAAACATGCGGTAAGGATGTTGCCAAGTTCGCGAGAAAATGCCCTCATTGCGGACAGCCCAATCCTGCTGTTAACACGAAAGGTTGTTGCCTCGGCTCCCTTCTCACCGGAATGGTTTTCATTATAGCTTTGGGTTTTCTTGCCGGTGGTGGTGATGAGAAAACAGCCACCATTCAACAGACAGGCGTAGACGCCACACAAATCATTATCGTAAGTGAATTTGATTACGCGGTCAAAGGGGAGCAGGCCGTGTCAATATCGTTTGGAGAAACGGAAACAAACTGGTGTTCGGCCACCATCAGCAGAGAATATGTAAAGGTGGGTTTTAAAACGGAACTGCATCAAAATAGCAGTGGCAACTTGTCGATAGGCTGCAACTGGGATGGTCAGTATTTCGTTCAATCCTCAAAACATCCGACGCTAACCAGCCTTTCCATTAACACCCTGGACAGTGCTTCCAAAACTGCAGAGATAGACATCACGGCAAAACTGGTCAACCCTCACAACGATACTTATCTGGATATTGGAACGCAGAGAATTCTTATTAGTGGGGTAAACTTCGACCACTTAACCAAAAGATAGCCATCCTCTATTGCATGAGCACAGCCCATTCCACTCCGGAATGGGCTGTTTTGTGCCCTTTTTTTAAAAAAATCCAAACCCATAAAAAAAATCACTCCTCCACACCTCTCCTTCGACGCGGTTTTGGCTCCTTTTTGCAGCATTAGGGGTGTTGGCAATGGGTGCTTCGGCCCTTGATGGTACTGGGGATAAGGGGAAATTTGCCCTTTGCACAGTTTGCAAAGAATTGCAGACTTTTGCAAAAACAGGGTTTTCCAGTTGGAAAAAGAAAAACCGCTGAAAGCTCGTGGGTAAAGGCTTTCAGCGGTTTTTCTTTTTTTTGCTTCAACAGCCGGAACAAAAAAATCGGCCTGGTGCGTGGCGGTTCTTTTACGGTTGCAGTGTCTGCAGGGAAGTATTCGCTGTGCCAACGCCGGTTGCCTTGCTGTGGATCGATGAGGAAGCCGGGCTTAGTGTGCCGTCTGCTGGGTGGGTGTGGTCTGCTATAATATCAAGAGCTGATTTGATGTCATTCAGCACACTTGCGAGAAGTGGCAAGAGGCTTGCCCCTCCGTCTGGCGCGCCGATCACGATTGTCGGGGCGGCAACATGGTAGGCTGCAGCCGTTGTCTTTTTCGAGCCGGTGACATCTTCGGTTGACTCTCCGCCAACTGTTTCGCTTCTGTCTCCGGATGCTGTTTCATGAATTTCCTTTGCAATATCAGAAATGGTTTCAGACGTCCTTCTTTCCCAGTTGCCCGAGGGGTCTATTGTTTGATGCACACCGTCTTTTTGTTGCCATCTACCCATGTGGTCGGGAACATCCGGAAGCGTCAATCCCATGGGGTAAATGTGCTGAATTACGGGATGGTCTGGTCGGCCCTCGATCCACCGAACAGTGACGATTGTTCCAGGACGCGGCCAGAGAAAAAAGCCTTCATCGTTTCCGCCAGCAGGAACGGGAAGGGGTACCGCTTCGAATTTTGGAAAATCCGGTACCGGGTCACCGTGCGCAGTAAGAATTTCGATATCGGCCGCGAAGTAAGGGCGGAATCGGTCACACTTGACACCTGCGGGTGGTGGGTCTGAGATTTTTAGAATCCGTGCGTACCTGTCGAGGTGATACCCTCCGGCAAGCTCTGGGAACATTCGGAGTACTATACGCTTAACCGCTTCTCGCATGTCACCACCATAAAGTGTTCTTTAAGCTGCAGGCTGGTGATATACTGACCATTGAGCAATACCCCTGGACGCAATCCCGGTACCGCCTGCATCGTCTTTGTGCCGTCAAGCTGCACTTCCTGAAAAAAGCTCTCATCAATGGAAAATGGCTTGCCTGCCCACCTGCTATCGTTCCAGTCACCAACGAATATTTCACCATCCCCTTGTTGCTGCCAGATGAAGTCCGGAACATTGAAGACAGCCCCCATTGAGTCGAGGCCGTGAATGCCGTTAGCTATCGTCTGAAAAACCGGGCTTGGAGTGGTTGCATAGGCATTGTCCAGCTTAACAAAGGAAAGACCTGTTTTGCGAGCGTAGACCCCGAGGACATCATTCATTGATGCATTGCGAATTGAGACAGGGATAGTGGACCAGAGCACCGCCGATAATTCACGGCAAAATATGCGCTGCTGTGCGCCGTCAACAGTGTTGCTCCTAACGATAAAGCCGGTGAAAAAATCAACGAGGCTGTTTCGGCCGGCCGCACCGATGGAAAGCTGAACAATGCCGGATAAAGGTTCTGTGCTTCTGACAGTAAAATCAGCGCGGCCCGGGGTGGAGATATCCAAAAAGATATGCTCCCTCACCAAGCCGACAGGGGTATCATTGATATAGAGTTCCTTGACCAGCTTCATAGTTTTTCAGCCTGGGCCGCAACCTGTGAGTATTTGCTACTGGTGGTTGCCGGGGTAGTACTGTCTTTCCTGTTCTCCGCCCGTTCCGGATTACTCATATACTCCTGCAGCGCAAAAGAGACATTCCACATCCGCAAAATTTCCGCCTCTTCCCATTTCAAGTGCTCAATAAATCGCACCTGCCTGATCCCTGCAGCGTTGGCGGTCTTGTCGGTAATAGTGTAAATTTGCTGTTCGCCGCTATCGTTCTTCAACTCTGCGGTTTTGACAAGATCCCTGAGCCCCTGGTCGTTAGTGTACGGGATACAGGCAGAAACGTGCAGCACTTTCGGTTTGATACCTTTTTCCACCAGGTCGGAGCCGGAAGTTTCACCGGCGATATCTTCAGTGCGAAATTCCATATTGCCTTTTACTATCAGCCGCTTGCCGGGTACTTTAAAATCATCAAGTAGCATTTTTCCCGTTGCCCCTGTTACCTTTTACTGACAGATTTGAGACGCCAAAACCAACCGAGGGTTGAAGTGCCCAGGAACATCAGAACCGGAGCCAGATAACGCCCCCAAATGATTTTCCATCTTTTGTCGCTATTCTTCGGGCTATAGCTGGATGCCCAAACGCAGTATGCCAGCCACCAGTTTTGATGGAGCCATGTAATCTTTTCATCCGGTGCCGTCTCGTCATGGGACTTGCAGCAATCGCCATACCAGAGATCAGGCCACCAGGTGCAATGGTCTTTTTTAACGCCAACCTGTGGAGTAATCATAATTTCCTATTTCCTCGGGCAAAACATTTTCGTTTCCCGCCAACAGCTTAAGCGTGGCAATGTGAGCCTTCATGTTGCTGTAGTTATGGGCAGGAATACCGTAGCCGTGAATATACAGTGCTTTGAGCTCGGCCACAGTCATGGGGGTAGAGATTGTGCCATCTATGTTATCCCAGTTGCCACCGTTCACGGGTAGAGGGTCGGTGTCGACGCAGCCGGAAAGCTCGCAGAAATCTATGGTTTCCTTGATTGCATTCGTGACCTTGTAAAATACGCCGGAACCTTCGGGGTATTCAAAAGGTTTTGTGTCCAGCTGGTTGCAATGGTTTATAATCTCCTGTGACTTAGCAGCAACCATAGTGGGTAGGTCGGGAATCCAGGTTGTACCGTCGTGGATAATGTAAGGTCCAACAAGCACAGGATATCCATTCGAGTCGCAAACTATTTTTTTGCCTACTGACTGCTCTGTTAAAAGGTGGGTATATATCTCTTCAGATATCTCGACTGCATCGTTTGGAATGTTCGAGCCATGGACTTCAGTATCGTAAAAGCCCGATGTTGAATTTGAGTATTTCATATATCCTCCATCTTTAAAAACCTATCGCTATCCATCCAAAAATCATGTCGCTATGGTTGTAGTAATTCCGTACTGAGAATTCAGATGAACTGATTGCGGAAAACGCACCGAAGCTTTCGGCTCCATCAACTCCTGTAATTAGGTTTGATGAACCGACTAAAACTAAACAAGCCCCCGGAAACGACAGAGGAAAGGAAAATGTCTGTGTGGTATTCGCGCTTGCGACGTTTACTTTCCCCCATTGAAGGATCAACCCTCCTGGAAAAGTTTGGTAGCCATTTGCTGAGTGTGACTTTAAAAAACTTGCAAGTGCTGTTGGGGTAACAGCACTGAAGGAAGAGCTTCCTTCACGCACCTGCGTGCCAGATGCAAGTACCAGAATCCCAGCGTTGCTTGTAGTCGCTATCTGTGACTGGATGACCACATCACTTGGCCCCGTCCCAAGCGCTGCTTTAAATACTTCATTTTCATTGCCATTAACGAGCGCAAAGTTGTGAGGATCTTCAGCGTGATCCTGCCAAACTTTCGACTGAGCGCTGGAAACGTGCCTTGGTCCTACTCCAACGCCTGCAGTGTTGACAAGTAGAGACTCGTGTGCAGAAAATTCAGCCTGATAATCAAACTGCCAGGTTTCTGCAGCAATATTGATATCCGTAAGATTCTGGGCATCGACAAATTGAATCATGAAGTTGCGCGTAATGGTGTTTCCTGTGCTATTCAGGCTTACATCCGTTTTGCGCTTTAGGGTTTTGAGAAAAGTGGAAACAGCAATGACGATGTCTGTCTCCGCTTCCACCAACCCTATCCAGTTGAAATTAAATGGCCCTAAATCGGTCCCCAGGATGATTGAATAAACGACCTGATCAGGGTCCACGTATCCTTTGTTGATATCTTCAATGGTCGCGGTATAAACAATTTGCTCTACAGGTGGCATTTGCTGAGATCTATCAACCTCAACTGAAGCATCAAGCCCTGGTATGTCTGCCAGCACCATCCTGTCTATTATAAGAGGTTCTTCAGCCCCACGAAGTTGATTGATTCTTGTTTGTCCAAGCGTGGTAATCGCACTGCTCATGTTCCTATTCCTCCAGCGAAGCCAGTGTTGTTATTGTCTCGTTTGAAAATTCTGTAACCTGAATTTCCATAGGTATCGGGGTGATGATATTCCAGCCGTATCTTCTGCAGGTCCTGCCGTAGTGCTGAATCAACACTTCCAACAGGCTGTCATTTTCGGCAAGCTGGGTGTCCGACAGGGTGATGTTTATGATATCCCAGTCCAGGCCGTCCATGCGCTCGGCAATCTCAACATAACCAATCCCCAGGCGTTCAAAGATTCGCTTGAATCCTGCGACACTTCCGGAATCAACGGCGTTCGCGTAGGCGTGCGTTACCCGTAATCGGTAAAGATCAATGGGCTCATCCGGAAAGCGGGTAATGTCTCTTTGCCAGGCGATCAGGTCAAGACACTGCTCGCTACAGGTCATCGGGTCAAGTTGTCTGAGCGGCCACATTGCATACTCAACAAGCAATGAAAACCACGCATAAGCTGCAGCCGCTATTTTCCCCACTTCGCCCAGGCTCACCCAGGCGGGTAAGGTAAGTTTTGGTAAAACCGGATCACTCATTTAGTTAACCTCAAGGTTTACCGTTAAGGAGTCCAGCGTTGCCAATTCCATTACAGAGACGATATCCGGCAATGAAAAGGCAATACTCTTGAGATCCGGCAATTGCCCATGCAACTCGTCAGAGAGCCTTGAAAAGCTGAACCGTGAAAAGGGCATTGTTCTTGTTATGCCGCTGTAGTTCTGGTTTTCCCGAAACGCATAGCGGATGATGTCGGTTACTTCGGTTTGCAGCGCCGCCTGTCGATCGGCCGGGAGGAAACTGTCATGGTAAACAGTAACAACCAGAGTTTGCGGAGTCAGCGGCATGGGCATGCACAACATGTCATCACCATGGCCATGGTTACCCTGGGTCGTGATGTAATCGTTTATGCTATCGACAAATTCCTGCGAAGGGGCCCCACTGTCAATCATGATATAGGCATTGGCAGAACCAGGCCCCCTGGGGGCTCCATGCTCGAACCAGACATAACCGGTCTGGATTCCGGCAAACAAAGAGATATCAGCACGATAGGCCGCGTCATGGTGATATTGTCCGACCGCTGAAAACTGATTCCTGCAGCGAAGTCTGAGCGCTTCATCTGATTCGGCGTCAGCTCCGGATGAAAGAATCCAGTCAGTTTCATTTGATACCGACAGAATCCCGGTGACTGGTTCAGGCAATACTGAGAAATACCCTGGGCCGAGGTTAAAGGCAGCTCCGGCGTTTTCCGCCTCAACAGGGATAAGAGCGCTGAGGGTACCGCCTGGTATCGTGGTCTGTTCAGTTGTCACGACACGATAGACTAACCCGTTTATGGCATTGGTTGAGACAAATAATCCAGCCTCAATTACTGTTTCATCGTCGGCATTTTCTTTCGTGAACAGCAATTGCCCGGTGGTTTTTGTTGCCGCTTTTCTTTCAACGTCAACAGCCCATGCCAACAATTCAAGCCATGTGCCGGTGGCATCTTTCAAAAAAGCATTCGGCAGGGCGTGGGTAATGAGAAAATCAACCAGCCACAAGGCGGGCGTAGTGACAATGGCAGAAATCAAACGCCAGAAGGGAGACCAATTCGAGTCGTTTGATATCTTGACCTCTTCAACAGCGTTCAATTCGTCCCATTTGGCTTGCATTGCTGCTTGAGTGGTGGGAATCTCAGCATCAATTACCATCTGCTTGTAAACGGAATCAGCCATTTAAACCCCCAGGGAAATTTGTACAGGCCCAAAATCAGTGGTGTCGGCAACAAGGTAAAAGGTGCCGGGCTCGGGCTCTTCGATATATGCAGAACCCGGGACAATTCTATAATCGTTATCAACGGCAATGGTGATTTCCACCTTTGTTCGTTCGGAGAGATCCGAATTTCTATTACCAACCAGCGGAGGAAGAAAGCCGGACTCACGGATCATATGGATGAGGTCCTGGGCGATCACCTCACGGTCTGATATGACGACAGGGTTTTGTGCATCGTCCGGTGTCAGGTCATCATCTGTTATGAGTAAGTCAAAATACTTTCCCATCATGCACCGCCCAGAAGTGCCATATTATTGATTTCCTGCATGTTCAGCGGTCGGCTGGTGGTTATCTGGCCAATATGCACCGACCTTGAATCGGACCGGCTGTTGTTTGTGACCGCATTTGCAACGGACCTGGAAACGCCACCGGGCAAAACGTCTGCACGCCTTGATGCTGCCAGGCGCGGGGATGAACTCGGGACCTCGTTTTCTCCGTCGCCACCCATGCCCGGCACCCATGATAGCTTGTCACCCACCCAATCAAAGACGCCTCCAAGTGACTTGAATTTTCCAACTATTTTCTCAATCCACCCCATGATTGCAGTGGCCCATGCGTTATCGGCAAAAGAAGCTTTCAGGTCATCCCAGTAGTAAATAACAGCGACAACCCCGGCGATAAGGGCACCGATTAAAAGCACAGTTAATGTGATAGGGCTTGTGAGGATCGCCAGCGCAATAGATAAGCCACCCGTCGCCATGGCAGCCATCCCGCCAACAATGGCAAAGACGGAGAAAATAGCGACCAGAGCGGTTATTCCAATGACCGCATATCCGATGTACTTCGTCAGCGTAGGAAATCTCTGTGTCCAGTTGTAAATCAGCCCCGCACCTTCGGCCATTTTTTCAGCAAGCGGATAGAGAACAGGCAACAGCGCCTGACCTAAACCAGTTTTGACGGCCTGCACACCTTGATTCCATCGTTGAAAAGGATCAACCATGGATGCGGCCATGTCCTTTGCTTTCTTCATGCCGGTCACTTTGCCGATGGTATTAATGGACTTGGCAAGGCCTGTGGTGTCGGCAATGAGAAGTTTTATCATGCTGACTGCTTCATCAGAGCCAAAAGCCTTTTTCAGAGCGTCCGACTCTGCAACGTCAAATGTGCTGCCGAACTTCCCTTGAAGCTTTCCGAGAATATCCGTCATGCCAAGCATCTGGCCGTTGGAATCAGTTAATTTCAGACCAAGTTTGTCCTGTGCATCCCCGACGCCATTAAGGAAAGCTTTATACTTTGTTCCCGCTTCGGAGCCTGACATTGTCGCCTGCAGGGTTCCTAGAACAGCCATTTGCTCAGACTGAGCTATTCCCGCAGCCGTCGCTTCTGCTCCAATGCTGCTGAAGGCGGATGCCATCTCTCCACCGGTTGTTTTGAACATCTGAACAGCCGTTGCAGTCTGGCCGGTGAGCTGTTCAACCCATTGTGATTTTCCCATGGAGTCAGCGGAATTTTTAAAAATTCCATACATGGTACCCATGTAATTGGTGATAGTTGCCGCGTCGGACTTGGTCCCTTTTGCCAGGACGCCGGAAGCTATAGTAAAATTGGCAAGCTCTTTCCCCACAAGTCCAGCAATGGCGGATTGAATGTCATAGGCAGAGGAAACAACACTACTGGCAGAGTCTCCGTATCGAATAGAAAATTTGATTGCTTCATTGGAAAGAGCATCAAGGCTGTTCTTTGCGACATCAAGGCTTCGCACTTCGCCTATAGCTAAATTTAATTCGTGGGCTGGGGTGACAAGAGAGTTGAGAGCATAGCCGGAGGAGGCAACACCAGCGGCACCACCGGCAATCCTGGCAAAGCTTTCCTGGGCTGTCCCTGCAACACTCCGCAGCTTCTTTTGAATCCGTCCTGCCGGGCCGGTAACCTTGTCGAGGAGGCCAACAGAAAACATCAGCTTTTGCAGTTGTGTTGCCATCAGACCACCTCACATTGATTCGGTTTATGCTTATCACAAAAAAGCAGCGACGAGTTAAAACGGAGGAATTCACCTTGCTTAAAAGCGATTCTGTAAGCGCCATACCGAAAGACAACCGGGCCACTGAAACCATCAGGGTTCCGGACAGTATCCCCTTGTTTTATCGGCCTGCCGTTTTTATCTGAGAATCCTGTTTCACTCATTGCTTTAATGCCTGAATCATCCTTTGAAAGCCATGGAAATTCCGCTTTGGACTGCCAGTCTCATTTTTTCCCAATAGTCTTTTTCTAAAAAGATGGCTTCCCCCATTGACCTGGAATCGACCTCACGACCGGGAAACCATTTGCGGGAGAACACTGACATCTGAGAGATGGCATTTCTTTCAATACCCTCCGCCACCCTTTCTACTCCCCCACGGTTATCTTCAGTTGGGGGGTAAACTTTTCAATAATCTTCTCTGTGATGGCCATAATGGAAGAAGGGCTTTTTAAAAATGGAGCCAGCGTTTCCTTTGATTCCTGATCTACGGTACGCACGAGGAAATTGTGCATAGGTCCCACCTTGTCGGTTGGTTGCATCTCGTTGATCAGGCGTTCATGTGTGTCGTTGGTGACATCGAAACCCACTGATTTACCGTTAAGTTTTAGAGTAATTTTTTCACTCATCGTTGCATCTCCCAAAAATTTATTTTTATTTTTCAACCAGCTTCACAACCATTGAAAACTTTTCATCAAATCGTTTTTCAAAACCGTTGAACATCCTTTCAAGATCGGTCTTAGAAGTATAATTTCGCGCACAGAATAGCCTGCACTCGGCATGGGCTTTTTCCTGGGCATGAATTCGACCAAACAGATAGATGTTCCACCCCAGGACCAGAGGCCAAATATAACGGGCTATAAGTTCGATAATGTCCATTCTCACATCCTTTCTATTGCCACGGCCACCTGAACCCTGATTTCTTTTTTGAAGAAAGCGATTCGGTTTTCTTGCCCTTCAAGCCCTCCACGGTCCGCATGGTTCCGAGCCCAAGCATACCCAGGATAATCGGATATAGTTGGGATGCGTCTGTTACAGGCGGAGGGGTTACACCTTCCGGTATCCATTCCATTGCCTGCCCCACAGCCCATGCCCACACCAAAAACGGGTGAAGCAAAAAGTTATATGCCAGGGAGGAACCACCAACCCAACCGATAAAGGGACGCCAGCCGGCAACAAAGAGAGAACGGTGTTTCCCTTCTTCAAGGTTCACTTTTGTTTGATCCCTGGAAGAGTCTGCATCGATCTGCTGTTCCTGGATTTTGAGAGAAGCCCGTTCTTCATCGGAGGTAAACATATCATCCAGCAGGTTTCCGCCGGCACTGACAATGCCGCCTACATCCAGGTTTATCAATCCGCTCATTGCAGCCCCTTTTGTACTCTGTTAATCCAGCCACAGAGGAACTTTTCATTGCTGACAATATTATCCTGCGCCCTTCGCTTATCGTTCAGGCAGATATCTTTGTATCTGAAAATCTTGAGCATCCCGAACAAGAGGATGAAGATTTTTTCGTCTTTGGCGTCCTGTACCATTTCATTGATAGCAGCGAGGGTTTTGTCTCCCATGACACCGTCAGGGGTAGCACCACAAATCCTTTGTGCAAGCCTTACGGCTGTCCTTCTTCCTGCATTTACAGCAAAGGTATAAACCGTGAAGGCGACTTCCTGAGATTTGATAGAATCACCCTTGATCCTGTCCCAGAAATGCACCCTGTAAAATGAACGAACCATCCAGGTAAGTTCGGCATCGAATTTACCCGCGTCTATTTCCTGCCAGCCGGTCCAGGACGGCCACTTATTACGGGCAATCCCCGCATAGGTCATGCCGCCCCGGTCACCCTTTATTTCATGGAGGGTGTATCCGCCTTCAAGCAGGATTACTTTTTCAAAACAGGGTTCGAATTTGGCCATTTCGTTGTTCCATCTCGAGTTCTTCCTGACAATCTCTGCAAAGCTGACAGCCGTGCTGTGCTTTGCGCCGCGCTTCCGAAATAGGCTCTTCACACTCAAGGCACAACTCCCGGGCAGGACCAACAGCAACCGGAAACCGAAATGCAAGAGCGGTTGCGCGATGTTCCTCTTCAAGTTCCGTGGCCCTGTCCAAAAGATCCATTTATACCAGCGCCTCAGTGCGATCCTTGGCGAGATACGGCACACCGTTGATCCGGACAAAGTCCGGGCTGGTCACTTCATAGGAAATCTTTGTGGTGGCCTTTTTGTCGCTGGTCGGGTCGTACTCGGCAATGTCGGTCAGATTGAGCAGGCAACCAAAGACCTCAACCTTTTCCTCTTCCTTGGTGCCTTTGGCGTAGAACATCAGGTCAACCGGTTCAATTTCCTGCCAAGACCCTTTTGTTTTTGCCTCTTCGGAGAGAATAGCCAGTGCCGCGGCATCGATTTCAATTTCTCCGGAGGCACCGACTTCACCATCAACGTAGCCGTTTGGTACACCGGCATCCTTCACGGCTTTTCTTCCGTCCTCGATAGAGACGGAGGCCTTTTCGGCGGTCAACCTGAAATCCCCCAGGGTGAAGTTAAAACTTGAATTACTCACTCTTTTCATTCTTCAATCCTCATTCGTGAGAGTTTTTGTTTTTAATTCTGTCGATCACGTATCACTCTGTCGAGAGATCCAGGGCCAGGTTGACAGTTATGTTTTTCGGGCAGTTGTACGGACGGACCATCATGTAAATCTGGACGGTTGTTTTATCCATCCAGACGATTTCGATAGAATCATCTGTCGGAGGGTATATTTCCCCTGGGAAAGTCATTCCCAGAATGGTCGCACTCTTTGCCATAGCCCGTAATGGACGCATGAAAAACAGCTTATTTTCAGCAATGGAAACGGGGCTGGAATTCAAACGCCTGTCACCTATCCGGGCAACAGCCAGCGGGTATATCTTCCGCATAGCTTTCTGAACAACGCGGAGATTTTCGACCACTTGATAGTCACCGCCCGGTACATCCAGCATGTTGCAGTCTCCCCAGTATGTCCCTGGGTAATCCGGATACCATTGAGGGACAGAAAAACGGTTGGCGTCGAGTTGTTTCAGTTGCGCCATGGTGATGGCAGCATCGTTTTTATCGACCGGCCGAGCGGCCCACTCACCAGACAACGTCCCGGTTGCAACCCTCATAGGTGTATCGGCAACGGTCACAGACCGATCACAGAGACGGCCTGCAAGAGCCCCAAGGTCATGGCCCCACAGATATGGAACTATGCACACCTGATCGGCCGCGACATTATCCGTCAATGGTTCGATGGCCGTGATGTATTCGTCCCATGATTCGGTTGCAATAGTGATTCCCCGGGCTGCAGCCATGAAAAAGACTGGCCGCATATAGAGCGCCATGATTTCGTCAGTCTTGGTCTGCATGGCCTCAAGGTCGGTATTGAGAGCTATCGGGTCAACAAGGACAATGGCCTCACAGGTGATACTCTCCATGGCAAAGTCAACCGCAGTTTCCCAGGCGGCTGCATCGGCAATCGGCATGACGGATGCGGAAAAGTTCTGTCCACCATTCTGCAAAGCTGCCGTTACCTGAGTTTTCAAAACAGAGTCGGCAACACCAAGGGCGGCGTCAAGATCCGTTTCAGGGCCGATTGACAGGATACTTCCAACGTTCGTTGCACCCTCCCCAACAAAAAGGAAATGCCTTTCGACATCTGGCAAGGCCCCCTGAATCAGGTTGAGTTTGTTAATCTGTACTGTTCCAAGCATTGCGTATCTCCTTATGCTCTTTTAATTTCCTGCAGGGCGTTGGCTGCCATGGCAGTTAAATATTTGTCAGCGTCTTCAGGTGTTGCGCCAAGTATCGGCCGGGCTGGTACTTTTATTTTCCAGCTCTGTTTTCCATGGGGACTTTCGGTCCGCATCAAACGAAGGATGAGCCCGGCTTTACCTATTGTCAGATTGTCACGAATCCATTTTTGAGAAACTTTTTTCAGGATGGCTCCGCCCTGGCCTCTCTTCCGTGCAACTCGCAGCCGGAAGCCTTCTTTGTTCAACGCTTTTGCCTGGGCCGGTGTCGCTTTACCTTTATAGTCAGGTACCCCGTATTGTTTCTTCGCCCTGGATGCCGTGAAGTTTTCCGGTACCCCATGGTGATGACGATATGCTGTTTTCGCCTGGCCCTGATTTTTCCAGGTTACGTCTGCGCTATGGTCGTTTTTAATTCGGGTATTCATCCCTTTGGCCATGGCCCGGAACATCCGCCTCTTTTTCTTTGAGGCCCGGGGCTCCATCCTTGAACCGGTTATCGTTCTTTGAGCCCGGGCATTCTGCCGGGTGTCCCTTATCGTGCTGCTACCGATCTTCTTTAAAAATCTTCTCCGCCGACGTGGTGACATGCTCAATACTTCAAGTTGTTCACTTAGCCGGAGGCGTGACCGTCTGTCGGTATCGATGGTGAGGACGGGCTGAGACATTACGCTTTCTCCAAACTTTCGAGATCTTCCGCGACATCGACCGGTACCATATCCACCCGCCACTTTTGACCGTCATAGCTGATAGGTCCGTCAGGATCGGCAACGATAAAAAGAGGCTCGTCAAACTCAACCGTGATCTGCACAAAAACCGTTTGTTCGTCTTCCAGGGTGATATCAATATCCGGGTCCGTGAGCTCGGAGAGATCCCGGTCAGGATCGTTTTCAGCCAGCCAGATTAACAAGGAGGAAAGCAGGAGAGAGGCAATCCTCGCGGGGCATCTTTCGATGGAAACCACCGCATCATACTTAAACCGGCCAACTTCAAGACCCTGGCCGAGATCTTTCCCCGTAGGTACGAGCTTGCCGAGATCTGCGAAAGCTTCCATCTGGTCCCGGGTTATTCCCGGCAAAGATTCGAGGTGCCCGGCAAGGAGTTTTAGTTTTTCCATCACAGGGCCTCGGCATGAATTTTCAAATTGCCCCTGATATCGTTGATTGCATCAGTCGCGATCTGGAACCACTTATCCGCAGTATCCTCGGATTCCTTGGCGTCGTTCTGCGCGTCGGATTTCCGCAGCATGGTTTTGTAATCGGACAACAAAAGAGCCTTGGCATGACAGGAAACTGCACGGACATAAAGAATTGTCAGATATTTTTCAGAGCCGAGGTTTAAGCTGTCATCACCCACCACGGAATCCAAATCTGCATAGCCGAGCTCCACCTGTGCAAGCTTCCAATCGTTGAGTTGAGAGTTCGCCCAGATCATGGCAAGCTTCAAACGGTTTTCAAGCATCTCCTGTCTGTACTCCCCGGGCAGTCTGTATTCAGACTGGAATTCTGCCAGGTCGAGCGCAGGCCAGAAAGCAGCGTTTTCAACTGTTGTGGCCGGTGCTATATCGTCTGCAAATCCTGTAAAACTCATATCAAACCCTTTAAAAGAACCGGCCCCGGCGTGAAAGGAATGCGCGAGGCACGCCTTTCACGCCGGTACAGCCGGAGGGGTGGGAGCCCTTATTTTTCTTTTGCGGTCTCTAACTTTTTAGTGGCTTGGGCCAGGGCGGTTTTCACCATGGCCCCGTATTCCTCAGCTTTTTTCAGAGCAATAACCGCCTGTTCAAAATCTTCTTTGCCGGCGGCGATTAATCCCTTGAGTCGGTACATTTTCGCGGTTACTTGATCGGGTAAATCGAAACCTTGCGCGGCCGTGCAAATCTGCTCAAAATACGGCTCCACGCTTCGACCTGCTTTGAACTCCTGTTCCGCCCACTCAAGGACCACATCACACAAATAGGTTGGAAGATCGCGCTTGAATCGTTCAGGCATGACAACTTCATGAGCAATGCAGTAAACGGCCAGATCCATTGCCGTGTGTATGTCCTTGGTATCAAACAACCACACAAGTATCTGACCAAGGATCGGATGCGCCGACCCGGCTGCGATAAGGTTCTGAACAACAGGCATATACTTTGGAACCAGATGTTCTGCCTTTTCCCGTTCCTTCTGTTTGATGCTCTTGATAAACTTCAAGGTTTCGAGATCCGCTTCGAGCTCTTTATCAAAGGCAGCAACAGCCTGCTGTTTTGCAATAGCGGACCCGGGCATGGTGGCGATTACCTTAAAACCGTTTTCGCCCCGGCCGGTTCCGTGATTCGGATCCGCTGTTTTCTTTTTCTGGAAATTTGTCATGACTCCCATGTCATCACCCCTTTTTAATATTTATAAAACGAGCCCGGATAGTATTGCCCGGGCTCGCTCAGAGCTTATGCCCAGCCGCCTATGCCATCCGGCAATTTGACGTTTTTGAAATCGACCCCGACAAACTTCTCGGGAGTCTCAACGACATAGCCCTCGTTTCTGCTGTTGAAGTCCTCGACCCGGTCTTTCTCGGGTTTGTCCTTCATGTGCCGACGCCATGTTCCTTCCTGCACGTAGATAGAGAGGTTTTTATAGCTGGTGATGACGAGGCCCCGGGCTGGGAAGTTATTCGGAGTAGCGGCGGGGATGCCACCGAAAGTGGAGAGAGAGGCCGTTGCAAGGGTTTTCTCGGTCGGTGCCGCGGCAATGGCCTGGTACAGCACACTCTTTTCCTGTGCCATTAACTCACTGCCGATAAGGACCACGAGGTCCTGCCGGAGGTATTGCGGGATACCTTCAACCAGATCGGCAACAGCGTGATCGAGGTTAAGAAAATCGCCGTCCGTACCTATCCTGATTTCGCCGACGGTTCCGCCCTCGGTCAGGATGTTGGCGGGCAGTTTATCTCTCATATACTGGAGCCAGCCCTCATTGACATCCTCCATCAAAGGATTTGCGACGAGGTCGGTTTCTACTGCAGCCGACTCACCAAACCAGCCGATCAAACAGCGGTCATTGGCAATACGTTGCTGCAGATATCGTGCGTAACGCTCGGGCAGGTCTTTGAATTTTGCCCAGACATCCATAGTGGCATAGCGCATATACACATCAGAATTGGTCTGACGGCAGTTATAGGCATATGTGTCCAGTCCAAGAAGATCTTTAGGCGACCGCTCGTTTCCTTCAACAGAGGTGTCAGTTCGTCCGGAAGAGGGGCCCGACGCGCTCCCTAAAATATTCTGCCCTTCCTTATCGCCAACAGTGATGACATTGATCTTTTGCAGGAAATCGTCCAGCTCTACAATCTTGTCCTGCAGGCGCTGTTCAAGTTCCGGGGTGGCAGCAAAAGGCCTGATAACACTGTCTACCCCGTAGGTTTTGGCAATGCGCAGGCTCATGCTGTTGTAAAGCTTTCTGGTAATTTCTTTCATGGGGTCTGTTCTCCTTAAGCCCTATGTTGATCGGTAATTCTTATTTTCGGGATCGATTGACTAAAGCAACTCTTCTTCGTTTTCAGCCGGAGTGGTGGTTTCCTTGAACTCGGTACCCGGAGCAACTTTTTCAATGCGCTCCATAAGGGCGTTGAATCTTTCCTCAAGGGCCTTGTGACCGGCTTTCAGGTCCTCGTATTGCTTTTTGTCAGCACCTTCAGTGAGGTCGGGTGTCTCTTCACCACCAGGCGCAGCCGGTTCGGCTGGGGTGATTTTGTCGAATTTTTCAGCCAAAGAGCTGAACGACTGTTGAAGGGATCCCAGGGTGGTTGTCAGTAATTCGAATTGCTTTTCGTCCATGAGCTCGTTTTCCTCTTTTGGCTTTTCGGTTTTTGAAAAGAGCCGGAACAATTTTTGACTGAATCGCTCCAACTCCTGATCATTGTTTGATTCGCGGAGGTCAGGTACTTGTTCACCTGGATACCGTGCGGTGAATTCCCGCCCGGGTATGTTTGAAAATCTCATTTCCTCTGTACCGAGGCTGGCCGGGGAGTCGGTCATCCCGAGCCCGGTGAGATAGCACTTCCCCGTTTTGGCAAAGTCTTCTGTGGGTTCGATAGAGAAATGGAGGTATTCCTCCCAGACTTGATTCATCTGTAAAAGAGAGCGATTGGGGCAGATCTTTGCGAAAAGGCTGACCACCTCACCGCTTACCTCAGTTTTAAGAGAATGGACCGAGCCGTAAGAAGCATAGCGCATATGGTCCAGCCAGATTTTTGCCGTATACACTGCAGTATCGTAGGTTTCCGCCATATCTGTCAGCCATTCAGGTTTGATAAAACGGCCGTCAACGGTTGGGCCTGATTGGGCTATTTTCTTCCAGGCTGAGACAAGAGTTTGCGGCATTTGTTTTGCTCCTTTCGAGTGATAATTTTAAATATTTTTTCTCTTTAAAACTCAATCTTAAAGGCGTGATTCCCCGTTGTACACGAATTCAATTTCGATTTTCGCGTTATCGAAATGAAATAAAAATCACACCGGAAAAAAGCTGATATTCTAGGATTGAAAAAGGGTGCAACAGGGAGAGAAAGTATTGAGTAATTATCCACCGGAAATAAAGCAGGCTGCAAAGAAGCTGCATTTAAAAAGGCATAAGGCAAGAGAAATTGTCGAATTGCTCAATATACCATTGCGCACTTTTTACGACTGGCGGATAAAAGGTGAATGGGATGATCTTCTTTCACATGAAACAATGGAAGAAGCTATATCCCGGAGGTTGGCACTTCTTGCTGAAAAAGAAGAGAAAACTAAAATTGATCTGGATGAATTCAGTACTCTTACGGATTCCATTGTTAGAATAAAATCAATTCGACAGGCACCTAAAAACATAGAGCAAACAGAAAAGACACCCCGCAATAATAAAAGAAAATCCGGCACCAAAAAGAGAAAGAACGATGTTTCAATGATCAAGGCATCGGACTTTAAAGCGAAACTTCATAAACAATATTTTGAATACCAATTAGGTTTGCGAACAGCCATCCATAACCGCACAAGGATGTTGCTAAAATCAAGGCAGATAGGGGCAACCTGGTATTTTGCCCAGGAAGCTTTTGAAGATGCCGCCCTGTTCGGTCGTAATAAAATTTTTCTGTCGGCGACCAGGGCACAGGCTGAAGTATTTCGCCGGTATATTATTACAATTGCACGGCAACATTTTGATATAGACCTCACCGGCAACCCGATGGTTTTACATACCGCAAACGGTCCGGCCGAACTCCATTTTTTATCCAACAATTCCAAATCGGCACAAAGCTATACAGGTGACGTTTATATCGATGAATTCTTTTGGATTCAGAAATTCAACGAGCTTTATAAAGTCGCCTCGGGAATGGCAACACATAAGAAATGGCGAAAAACTCTTTTTTCCACTCCGTCTGCTGTAACGCATGACGCCTATGATTTATGGACAGGGGAAAGATATAACCAAAGATTTAAAAAGAAGCGTGTTGAATTCCCAGGTTTTAAAGAAATGCAATCCGGTATTCTCTGCCCGGATAATACATTCAGGAAAATCATTACCCTTGATGATGCCGAAAAAGGAGGATGTGATCTTTTTGACAGGAAAAGTTTACTGCTCGAATATAGCCCATCCGAATTTAAAAACCTATTCGGCTGTGAATTTGTTGACGATACTTTCGGAGTATTCCGTTTTGCAGATCTCGAAGAGTGCGCAATTGATTCAAGCCTATGGCATGACATTGACCACAAGGCAAATCGACCGGTCGGCAACCGTCCGGTATGGGGTGGCTACGATCCGAGCCGGACCCGTGACGACGCCTCTTTTATTATCCTGCTTCCCCCCCTGACCAAAGGAGAAAAATTCAGGGTTATCAAGCGTGAAAAATGGGTGGATAAAAGTTTTACCTGGCAGGCGGAAGAAATTAAAAAGCTCTGCCAACAATACAACTTTGAATATATGGGCATTGATGTCACCGGCCCCGGGATCGGCGTCTTTGATACCGTTAAAAATTTCTACCACCAGGCGACGCCCATTCATTATTCAGTCAGCAGTAAAAGTCATATGGTCCTGAAAGCTCAAGAGGTTGTTGGAGCTAACAGAATTGAATGGGATGCGGAAGAGACCACCATCGCTCATGCTTTTCTGTCGATCAGAAAGATCATGACCCCGGGCGGACAAATCAGCTATGCAGCAAACAGGACAAATACCACAGGCCATGCGGATGTCGCCTGGGCAATTATGCACGCTCTTGCAAATGAGCCGATCAGTCACGACCAGGTGGCAACCGCGACTGTTGAATGTATGTAAATTTTGATAACCAATGGATAAATCAATGGCGAAAATCAACAAGAAGAATGACGAGGATATCCAGGCGGGAGCGGACCAATCAATGGCCTTTTCCTTCGGCGACCCTGAACCGGTGATCAGTAGCAACCTTACTGACTATCTGGGCGTATTCCTGGCAGACAACGGCACCTATTACACCCCGCCTGTGCCCCTGGCCGGGCTTGCGCGTCTCCGCGGTGCCAATGCCTACCATGGACCGCTGCTTGAATTTAAAACAAACATGATCCTGAAGGATTTAGTCCCTTCTTCGGCCGTGCCATTTTCAGAGATCCAGCCGTTTACAACGGATTTCGTCACCTTTATGAACGGTTATTTCCAGAAGATCAAAAACATCCTGGGCGAGGTCGTCTATCTGAAACATCTCCCGGCAATCAATATGCGGAGGAAGAAAGACAGCAACCAGTATTGCATGATCGAATCCGATGGATCAAAGACCGACTTTCAGCCCGGTGAGGTTCTGCATATAAAAAATTATGACGTAACGCAAACAATCTACGGAATCCCCTCCTACCTGGGCGCTATCCAGTCCATGTTGCTCAATGAGGACGCCACCATTTTCCGCCGGCGGTATTACCTGAACGGCGCCCATGTCGGCTATATTTTTTATTCGTCCTCAGCAAACCTCGGCGATAAAGAAAAAGACTCGATACGCGACGCTATCAAATCATCGAAAAAGCTCGGCAATTTTAAGAATATGTTTCTCCATATCCCGAACGGCCGGGAGAAAGACGTGCAGATTTTACCAGTGGGCGACTTCTCAACAAGAGATGAACTCCAAAAAATCAAAGACATATCCCGGGATGACATCATAGCCGCGCACAGAATCCCCCCGGCGCTTGCCAGCATCGTTCCTGCAGAGGCCAGGGGCGGGTATGGCGACGTGACCAAATCGGACCAGATGTATGAGAAAAACGAGATTGAGCCCTTACGTAAATTCATTCTCCAAATCAATGATATATTAAGTAAAAACAGGTGGATAAGTTTTGAAAAACCTGAAGAATAATTGTATAATCAAGTAACAATTAATAGGAGTTATGATTATGCGAGTACGTTGCAACCGTTGTGAAAAATTAGCGACCATACAGTCAAGTTCACAGGAATCTGATTCTGTCAAAAAAATGTACTGCACATGCTCGAACCCCATGTGCGGCCATACCTTCGTGATGGAGCTCGTCTTTTCCCACACCCTCAGCCCCTCGGCCCTGGACCTTCCGGAACAGCTCATTGCAAAAATAATGCAGCTCACCCGCGTCGAGCAGCAACGTATTTTTTCTTCACTGAGCATCTAAACCTAACAAAAAGTGAAAAGGCGGAAAAATCTCCCCTACCCCCCCCCCCTCTCAGATGAAGTAATAACGTAAGGAATTGGAGATTTGATAACTTAAAATACTGATTTAACAAGAAAAGACTTATTACAAAAAAAGTAAGAATTGAGTAAGAACGAGTAAGAAAAAAAGTAAGGCAAAAAAATGTAAAATAATATCAGCTAGTTGCAGAGTCTCTATTTTTTAAGAAAAGTAATAAAAAAAGGTAAGGATCCTTACTTAATCTTACTTAATCCTTACTCCTTTTTACTTCTTGCATCTCCCTGTTATTGCGCTTTTATTCGCTGGTAAAAATCAATTCCTTACGTTATTACTTCATTCTGAGAGGGGGGTAGGGGGGTAAAGTGGTTTTTGGCTTTTTTGGCCTGATTTTGTCTGTTATCCTTTTTGAAGACAAATACTTATCTTGCTTTTTCGTTCGTGTTACGAATATGCACATTTGTGTTACCGTTGTCTTGGTTAACTAATTTCCCATATGCTCCATTGACGAGGGGGAATCCATGCGGCCGGGCGGAATGTTCTTAACAATAGTTAAGTTAATTAACGACTGCTTTTATAGGAGAAGGGAGACTATGAAAGGAAAAAAAATTGTATACTTCAGTACGCCTACGGGAGAAAAGAAGTTGGAAGGGTGCATTGATGCTAGTATTTCAATTAAATCCATCCCCAATGGACCAATATGGATGGGTGTTGATTGGGCGCAAGATATAGCAAAATCAGTTGATAATTTCACTTGCGCGTATCAAGGATCCTGGAGAGTTAGCGAAGTCGAGCATTACCTCTATTTATTGGCCCAGGAATTCCATGAAAGAACAGAAGAATATGACCGTACCGTCTGTTCTGGGGAGATCATAAGAGGTAGTATTATGCCGGTCACACCAGGGGAAAGAAGCATGTGCAACAAAAACGCCCTGAAAATCAGAGAAGAATTGGTTAGAAGGGCAAAAATGGAAATGGGCATACATAGAGATGAAGTTGCTCGGGCTTTTGGACGGTATGGTCGCTAACCTGGGCCAGAAAGGAGCAAGCGCAACTGGACAATGTTGATCAGATGTTGATCACCTATTTTTATTTCCCTTTGTTTATATGGGATACAGGGGGTGAAAGCGGGTTCGACTCCCGCCGCCTCCACCAAGCATTTGAAATCATTGAAGAAATCGAATTCTTCATGTACGTGAGCCTATCTTTATCCGCTCGCATTATCCGAAAGGTAATGACTGAGAGGTGATATCGATGGGCTTTTCTGTTTCTAACCCTACTTACTTGTACCAGAGTCCTTCTGGCTACATCTTCAGATTTTGTATACCAAAAGACCTCAGAGTTGTTGTTGGCAAGGGCGAGTTCAGGTATTCTCTCCGTTCTGGAATTCTAAGAGTGGCGAAGCATCGAGCAAGGTGTATCGCTTCATACATTCATCAACTGTTAGTGAAGGTACGTAGTAGCATGTCAGATTTTACAAGAGAACGTATTAACCAACTTGTCCGTGAATACATCAAAAAGACGCTTGAGGATGATGAGAGGTGTAGGGCATTGGGTAACCACACCATGGGTGAAGGGCTATACGTCACTGGCGGTTCAAACATGGGGCTAGAGGAAGCAGAGTCTCTCGATATCTCTGTCAAAAGGTGGCTGAAGGATCAAGACCACTCTTTGTTACATCAGGTGGCAAACAGACTGCTGACCAAGCATGGCATTGAGTTTTCCCCAGAGAGTGAAGAATACAAGGCCTTGAGTAGGGAAATGATGATTGCCTTTCAGTCCATCCTGAAGGTCAGAATCAAGCGCTCACAGGGAGATTATTCAGCACCTGATGAAGATCTTGTCCCGATACTCAAACAGCAACCACAGACCATTGTTCAGCGTTCTGTAGCAAAGACCGAAAAGCCCGCTGTAATTAAGTTCTCAGAGGTACAAGAGCGCTATCTGGTTGAAGTTGAAAAGGCCGAAAGTTGGACAGAGAAGACTAAGGCTGAGAACCTATCGATATTCGCGTTGTTTGTCCGGGTGATGGGGGACATGGATATTGAGAAAATCGATAGGAAGCTGATGTCCGGATACAAAGATACCCTGATGAAACTACCGCCAAACCTGAACAAGAGTCCTATTTACAGGGATATGAGAATTGAGGATATCATTGCATCGAAACCGGCAAAGACTCTCACTGTTAGTACTCTCAACAAGTACATCAGGCGATTGAGTGGATTATTCAATTATGCTGTCAAAAATGGTTATGTGCTTACTAATCCAGCTGAGGGGATGCAGATAAAAACACAAAAGAGAGCAGACCAAGAGCGAGAGGCATACACCGCTGAAGACCTCCATAAGTTATTCGGATCAAAGGAATACACGGATGGTACTCACAGGCAATCCTATGGATTTTGGACACCGCTCATTGCACTTTATAGCGGGTGCCGCCTGGAGGAGATCTGCCAGCTTCATCTTGAGGACATCAGACAGGAGGGAGGGGTCTGGATTTTCGATATCAACAATAAAGATGAGAAAAAAATAAAGAATATGTCCAGCGAACGGTTGGTGCCTTTACACCCTCATCTGATAGAGATAGGATTGGTTAAACACGTAGAGATTTTGAGAGAGCAGGGGGAGACAAGGCTGTTTCCTGAACTCCGGCGGCGACGAGATGGATATGGTCAGACCGTCAGCAAGTGGTTCCAGAGGTACAAGGAGCGCTGCGGTATTGAGTCTGGTAAAACATTCCATTCTTTCAGGCACACATTCATTACCCACCTGAAGCATAAGCAGATTGATTCATTCATGATCCATGAGCTGGACGGTCATGCTATTGACAGCGAAACCATGGGCCGATACGGCAAGCGGTTTACACCTGAAATATTGCTGGGAGAGGCTATTGAGAAGATTGATTATGGTTTTGATTTGGTGTTCAGGTGATGTGCTGTGAGGATTCATTTGGCACTGACCCTCCTGCATTAACTCGGGCAAAATTCAAGGTGTGCTATGAGAAGACCCCATGATTGAACTCTATGGTTGATTTCGTGGATCTCGATTGACGCTGTTATTACTTTGAAAGACCTTTCTGTAGAACTTCCAAGACAATGGATAAAGTTAAGGTGAAGCAAATACAATGACCGATTGTATGTCGAGTGAAACCTTGTTTAAATTCATTTGAGGTTCGATACATTGGGAACAGTGATTTATTTATCCGTCTATCCTTATGTATTTTACGTTTGTTGCTACGGCGGTCCAATTGATACTTTTTGCTATAAGATTCCTGTATCTTCTCAGGATTGTGGTATATAGGGTAAAATCCTTGAGCAATCATAAAGACAAGTATTCCTATCACTGTAAGTATGTCAATTAAACTCAGGGTTTGCATTACGGATCTCCTGTCACAAGCATTATAGAGAGTGCTCTTTTTTCTAACAGATGAAGCAGAAAGTGTGCCAGATAGAATCAGGGGGAGATTAAATAACACCAGAAGACGCAGATTGGTAAGCATCTTTTTGATATTATAGATTTAATTCGAAAAAGAGATGGACTGTATGTCTTTGTCATGGTGCTCAGTGTCACGATAGAAATAGTGACTTGTGTGTGACTTACGGAAGCGTAATTGACTCTTGTGGTTCAAATTACAACTTTTGTATCAACTCGCTGGATAATAAGGAACTTCTCGGCCAGCTTATTAATCGTGATTTTCATCTCACGGATTTGTACTTCGAGTCCAGGTATTATGACTTCAGCGGTTTCCGTCATTTTGTTTTCTATGGCATCGAAGACCTCATGCTGGTCAACGTTAGGGTACCACTTCAGGATCTGGTGACGGACTTCTGTGGTGTCTCCACGGTTATCCCAACTGTGAATGGCTGGAAGAGCTCCGCGACTACTTTCTGACTACTGATTATCATTTGGTAGGTTCTCCTACGATAAGGTGAATAGTTCTTTCAGTTTCTTGTGAATGAAGAGTTGTCCCTTCGCAGTCACTGAGCAGAAAGTATCGGATCTCAGGCTGGTAACCTTCTCATTAATAACGAAGTGACCCGAAGTCACATAACGGTCATAGGGTAAAGGTCTCCCCGGCATGATGATTCCTAAGACCCGAAGTTGATTAAAGATCTTCTTGGCTCCGGTAGGCATACCTTCAGTCTTCAGGACACGACCAAAGTTACCCAAGGTCATTAGACCGGAAGTCTGCTCAATGACATCCTCAACGAACTCTACCTTGGGAGCATCCTGGGCTATTTTCAGTTGGAGTTTTTGTTTAGCCTCAAGTTCATCAGCCCAGGCACGAGCAGCTATTGCAGGGTTTGTGAAGTCGGGCAGAGAGGGTTGGCTGTTCCTGGTTGACATCCAGTAGTCCACCAAGTTGGCAGTGAACTCAGGGGATAACTGAGCTACCACAACATAGGAGTCACGCTCGTTGACGTGGTATACTGTGCGTTCAGCTATGCGTCCTCTACCGGATTCGTATGGTTCCACCATTGACGTAACCAAGATATGTCCCCGTTCTTGCAGTCTTTCCATTGCTAACTTCACAGTGTCCTGGCGCTTATGTCCCAACAACTCGACGATCTGTAAGTGAGACATTGTGGGTTCTGTCTTAACAAAATGATCAACGACCATCAGACCTATTTGACAAAGTTATCAAAAAGTCCAAACCCTCAGTAAATCTGTACTTTTCGATACGGTTCGTTATCCAGTTTCCGAACTGTCGTTTACTATCAAGTATCTCCCAAAGCTCTCCTTCTCAGCGATAACCTTCTGTGATAAGAGGACAGCATTGGCTAGTTGTACAGTAGGATCTTCGGGTACAGAGTGTTTCTTCTCGAATTCAATGAAGTAGTCTCATACTTCGAATCCTTTCTCTGTGTTACTGACTATGGCTACGTGTTTAGCTGCATCAATGGTGAGGACGTATTCAGTTCTGAAAGATGCTCCACGTACTCCAGTCTTACGCTCATCTTTTTCGATGACCTTAATAAAGTCCCGCTTGAATCTCATAGCCCTTTCCCCGGTGAAACCCATGACCAACAGCATGAAACCTTTACGAGTCATCTCGAACATCGGATACTCTTGGTGGTTTTGTAGGTTCTTAAAGGTAGTCTCTCGAAAATCCGAGATACCCTCTTGAGTTTTATTTGCTGTGATACCCATGATCATCCGAATGGATTCCAGGACGTGTCCATGTTGTTTACCAAAATACTCCGCCACCTTCTTGGAGGTCGTGACAGGAACCTCTTGTTCGTTGATTATTACTAATTGATTGTTCATCAGTTTAATTCTCCCCTACGCAAATAATGCCATGTGTATTCGAGTGCTTGCAGTGAGCTTCTTGTACCCTTTGACTTTTGGAAAGATACTGCAAATAACACAACATTGAGGAACCGTAACACTTTGAAGATAAAAATAAGTGAACAGAGAAAGAGGAGGGTGGACGCAGGAGGAACTAAGTCGGCTTGACGACGGCCTGAAATAAATCCCTCCCTTGTCCTATATGTAAAGCCCTTAGGGACTCATTCCGAGTAGGCAATATCCACTTAAAGACCATAAGCGTTGAATTCTTGATTCACATTAGTGGGAGATAAACTCTCACTGGAACTTACAGCTGACATAAAAGCTAAGGGTACAATCCCTTAAAGAAGCCTCAGAGTAGCCCTAGTATCCTTACAAACATATGTGATATTACCTGAGGTTCAATGTTGATGGTTTTTAAATTCGTAACCAGAGCCACAGAGAGTGCTACTTGCAGTTGGACTGATAATCCTAGCAAGCTACGCTTCCATAGGCCAATCTCCCATTGGAAGGGATTCGCTGAAAGCTCATATTCAGGAAAGATTACTGGTCTAATTATTGGAAGTCAGGGTCACTTACAAAGAGACCGTGGCTCTACTTACAGTTCTCTTTCTTGTTCACTCAATAATAAAAAGAAATCCTTCTGTAAGAGGACCCCTCCGGTTAGGAGATGGTGAAGGAAGCGTAGCTTTCGAGGCAGGATAGAAGAAGTATCAACTAAATGTCTTTCTGATACAGTTGAGAGTGAAGTAAAAAAACCTGATCTCTCCTGTAAACTTCTACAAGTGTATTCTCAGCAATCCCTTTGCTATCATGTTTGATAAAGTATCGTCCCTTGTCGATCAAACGACCTTCGGTTCGTAAAGTTATTTACACAGTCAAACAAAGGGCAGCCTGAGAGCAAACTTAAAGTTAAGCCTGATAAAATATTCCTTCAGGGAGAGAGCCTATAGTATCCTCTTCTGTAAACATGCAGTTAGCAACATAATGTCTTTTACGGAAACCGTTTTTTTCTTTAATGATAACTGTAAGTTACATACCATTTTGCCCCCAAAACCGGGCATCCTTTATTCATGCGGGTTTCAGAGCCGCTGTTAACTGTCTGTTATTGTTATTGTTTAACCATTTACTTAAGGTGTCCCTCATTCTTTTTGAAGGAATATACAGTCTGACTTTGTGTCCTTCCCTAATGGCCGACCTCCATACCCACTGAATTATCGTATATAAAGAATACTGATTTTCATCACATTCTAGATCAAATGCCTCAACAAGGTTTGAGATCTCCGGGAACTGGAACACATTATAAAGGAATGCCAGTTGCGTTTTGTGAGAGTAATCATTGGTGGCAATGGTATTGAACGGTACATGATTTACGGGACCTATGAAGTCAACATTGAGTTTTCTGTCTTTGTCAGCCCATAGAGGCACTGATTCTTTCAGACAGGTGAACATAAAGTCTTCGTTATCAGCCCATCGATTCATGTCTGCTTTGTTCCTGAACTCTCGCCTTAGAGTAACCTTGGTTGAATCCAGTTTCTTATCCTTTGCCTTCATTCCGCGCATTTCGTTCGCACTAAAATGATTAGATTTGTCACCGTATGGTATCTTCTTTCCTCTTTGTGGCTTGTCCCCAATCATTTCGATGAGATCTTTGAATTGCCCACCTGAGTATTCACCAGAGTGTGGTTGCAGGGAGAAATCATCAAGAGAGTGAGTCTTAGCATGCCTGGTTAGTTCGTAATGCTCGACAAGATATCCTTTGATTTTCAGCCAGTAGTCGAGGTCGGAACCCTTGAAAGGATACGTAAGAACTGTAACTCCTTTAAAAGCATCCAATCGTTCTTCTCTCAGTGAGAATATTGTAAAACCTCTTGTCTGGTCTTCTTTCTTTACGATCAGGACATCTTTTTTAGTTGCCTCCAGGAGCATTCTTTTTTCATTTGCTGTAGCTTCACTGGCAGGAAGGTCACAATACCCCTTGTATGTAAGAGGGTTGACTGTCAGTTTAGATACTTTGTCATTGAGCTTTTCTTCCTGTACGAAGCCCTTTGCTACATACCCGTCTATAACAGTTCCAGACACGAGTTTTACTGGATCAAAAACTACAGGTACTTCATCCAATACCAGCCACCATTCTCCTTGTTTTATAGTCTCGAAGGTTTCGGAGGTAAGATGATCTTCAAATAGTTGGTGTGTGGTGATGATAACTTGGGCATCCATCAAAGCTTCGATAAAGCGTGTCTTTTTGGTTCGTTTGTCAGTGTCCGAATCTGTCAATGCTACAACTCCATCAAGGTCTTTTAAGTCTCTCTCGTAGCGTTCAACCTCGGACAGCCTTGGTACAACTATCACGGTTCTGCGCTCACCCATGGTAAGCATTACCCAGGTGCTTTTTCCTGTTCCCATTACTGCATCGACTGCTTTTACTGCTTGTTTCTTCTCGTGCATACTGTTTCCTCACTTGTTGAGATTGATTGTTTAAGCCGCACCACCACAGCCACCCGTAGGCGTGATAGTTTGTCTGTTGAGTTCGGCACGAATACCTTTGATTAGTTGATTGGTGTCCTCACAAATGGTCGGCAACGACTTGCCTAGGTTGAACAGGAGAAACCCCAAGACGGTATGGACGACAGATAGTGAGGTTATCTGAATATCCCTTGGGGTTTTCCTGGTTAGTGCTTCTTTCCTCTTGGTCGGCAGAGCAGATTTGTAAGAGTAAATACAGTTAGTTATGGGGGTGGGTTTTGCTACATTCTTACCACTCTTTCTCCTAATGGGTAGACAAAAGAAATGGTGGTTATATCAATGGCTTAAGAATGTTAGGCATAGGGTTATTTCATGGCCTGTAGGTTGTCCGAATGATTTCTTTCTCTATTTTGGACAGACCAGAATACTCGTTAACTAATATACAAAAGTTAGCCAGTTCTGTTTCCTCGTTTATTACCTATTGTCGGGTAGATAGAAGCTTTTTAGTATGATTACAGAAAATATCCCCTTGACGACATGCTAAGTTTTAAAGTAATTAGGCATTTTAGTTAGCAAGAGATGAACATAGATATTCCACAAAGGAGACATTCCCATGAAGGAACAGGGCAAGAACCCAAACCATCCAAAGAAAGGTGATACCATTAAGGTTGAACCGATCAGGGACGTGAAAGCTATTAAGTCAATCAAGAAGCTACTCAGGCATGAGAAACCAAGAGACTACTGTATGTTCGTCTTGGGCATCAACACAAACCTCCGGGCTGGTGATCTGCTGAGTATCAAGGTGGGACAGGTCAGAGATTTAGTTGCAGGAGGGGAACTATCCATTAAAGAGGAGAAAACAAAGAAGCCAAGAACAATAACACTGAACGAGTCGGCCATTGAAGCTATACAGCATTACTTAAAGAGCAACACCACCAAGCTTGCCGATGAGGACCACCTATTTAGAAGCCAGCGTGGAACTCTCACCGTTCCTTCTGTCAATCGCTTGGTCAAATCGTGGTGCAAGGAGATCAATCTGAAAGGAAACTATGGCTCTCATACCCTGAGGAAGACATTCGGTTATCATCAGAGAACACAGCTCAACACTTCCATCCCTGAGTTAATGGTCATGTTCAATCATTCTACACAGAGACAGACTCTCGATTACCTTTGCGTCCAGGCTGAAGAAATCAAGGACGCTTACATGAAATTGAACCTTTAGTCCCTCCTCCCCATTCTCTCTGTCTGGAAATCTCTCTGTTATTGTTGAGGGGGCCACGGGGGGAATCCCGAAATACTGCACGTTATTTCTGGACTTCAGACTTTTTGTATATTTTACAGGCAATTCGTAAAGAATATTGACAATCACTCGTCTTCATAGGCTATAATTGAACCTAACTTCTTTTGTAGTTTGGTGAAAGCGACTTATATGTGAAACGATCAATAAATATTCAGAATGATAATAAAAATACCACTAACTCTTTTGTTGTCGACTCTCTCTTTTGTTCTTACTGTCGGACCTGTTTTTATTATCATGCGTCTTTCTAAGAGGTCTACTCGTAACAGGAAATCTCCACTGAATATCAAATTATTGAGAAGCCCTGGTCATACCCTTCAACAACAAATAACTGACTTGGATGACGAAATTATAATAAACTTGCTTTCTATTCCGGTGCTATTCCTTGTTGTAATCGCAGGGAGTTTTGTAAATACACCGGGTACAGATTATAGATTCAATCTCTTCAGTTTTGTGATTGTTGCTTTTATCGGATGTGCTGCATGTGTTTGGTTAGGGGTACAAGCCTACCGTGCTTTCAAGAAACGCAACTTGTTAAGGTTAGGGCATGACTGCGAGTTAGCTGTTGGTCAAAGCCTGAACGATCTGATAAGCCATGGATATAAAGTTTATCATGACTTTCCGGCAAATGAATTCAATATAGACCATATAGCTATTGGGCCTCATGGGGTCTTTGCCGTTGAAACAAAGGGGAGAGCGAAGCAGCTAGACATTAATGAACCCAACTGGCAGCTTGAGTTCGATGGTGTTTCATTAAAGTTCCCCACTTGGACTGAAAAGGGGCCGATTGATCAAGTCAGGAGACAGGCTAAATGGCTCAGTAAATGGATAGAATCGGCTACAGGTGAACCTCAAAACGTTTCACCAGTTCTAGCCATTCCAGGGTGGTTCATTAAGCGAACAAAGCCAAGTGATATAAAGGTGTTTGCAGGAAAAAACCCGGAGTTTCTTACAAAGGCTCAGGTGGTGCTGAGTGACAAGAGAATTGCGGCAATATCACATCAAGTCGAAGGGAAGTGTAGGGATGTAGAAACAAAATCTTATAAGAAAGATTAATTCACACTCCTCCTGATACACTCCATCTACTTTTCACTTTTAGGTAATGACTCTGTGAACGTCGGGGCAAAGAGGAAATCCTGCAGTTATGCACGTTATTTGAGGGTTTAGGGCTTTGGCTTTAGTTTTAGGGGCATCAGAAGCAGTCTAGTATGTGTGAATGATAAGTAAGCTCACTCCTCCACCCCTCAATTGATCTGTTAACGACTACATTTACCCCCTCATCCAATCATCAAAAAGTGTTAGGTAATTAGGGTAGTTATGGGTAAAGGAAGAGAAAGGATGCGATTGTCCTTTTCCGCGATTCTTCCAAGTTATTAAATTCCAGTCTGCGTCAATGAGGTCCGATGCGGCAAAGGCGAACTCCAATGCATCAGTGAAAAAACACAAAGCGTCAAAGTTTTCAGAGTAATCGATTTTCCCAGATGTTCCATGAACGTAGTGGTTTCGACAGTTAACCGCCTCATCCAAAACCTCTATGAGTCTAGGGAAGTGCTTGTCAAGTCCTGTGCTCGTAGCACGGTGTCGTATCTTGTGCTTCAACGATAGCTTACCTATTCGCCCTATTGCACCAAGCATAGCTGAACGCTCAATACTGTCGGGGAGTGGTTTAAACAGCTCACGAGCTTTCTTCTTTGCATCCATTAGTTCCTGAGTGAGCTTTTGCTGTGTCGGATAAATCGAATCTGGAAGGATGTCGAAGTTATTGGCAGCTGCAATGACCCTGTCAATCGTATAATGGTGATTATTTCTGAGCGAATTTTGTAGCCGTCCACGGCCATTGTGGCGTTCGGAATCTGAGGCCAGATAGTTCTTTAGAACGGTAGAGTACTGCGTTGTGTCACCTTGGATGATCGACACCAATATATCGCTCACATGAGGTGACTTGCTACTCTCAGAATCACCATCACCACTAAGTGACGGCGCGAAGCTACGATACATCTCAATAGGCTGGAAACTTTCAGGTTGTTCGCTAGTTTCGACCTCTAAGTTTCGGAGTGGTTGCTCAAGGCCTAATATAAGTTCAAAGAACCTGAGAAGAATCGACAATCGATTAACAGAGTCTTGGAATGTTATGGGTTCAGGTGCTTTCAGAGAAACCATCACTTCATTGTCAATGCTCACTCCACGAGGCCCTCCTGATGAGTAGGTTGGTCTGTGATGAGCCTTAACCTCGCCAAGCACCGTCTCAACCACAGCAATGTCGAATATCCCGGTGAAATAGACTATTTCTGGGTGATCCCCAATTCTAATCTGGCGATGTTTCGCTTTATCAGCAAGCAGTAGCGGAACGAAGGGTTCGGTGTCAATTACAGAGGAAAACGCATCAAAGTCGTAGAAGATAGCTGGTGCATTCTCCATGACAAACGAAATGTTTGATATGCATGGCGCTAATTCCGAGACGTAAGCAGAACCAATCGTGGTGTAATGTGGGAAGATTGTAGCTGAGTATTTTCTTGTGCTTGGGTCAGAATGTCGCATACCCCTGTTCGCAAGGATACACTGAAACAACGATACTAACCGGCCATCATGTAGTTCCCCAATGATGTATTGGTAAACTTCGGGGGATGAAGAAAAATCAGTGTCATCGAAGAGGTCAACTTTCGAAGCCTCACCACAGATGCTTATTGAGCCAAAGACTTCTCTGCCATCGACGAGTTTGAACTTTCCCGTAATGTTCTGATTCTTACTTTGCACTATCATGTTTTTTCAAATAGTCACGAAAATAGGTGGGAGATTGATCCTGCTTTGCTGAGCGAACCAGTAATCGCTAACATGTGTATATGATAAGTGCTTTTTGTCTCAAAGCATACACATTCCACATGGTCTATATCCAGAGTTCAAATGGTGAGTTTTCAACTGATCGAAGAGATATCGCCTTCACAGATGTGATTTTTGTTACTTATCTCCGGAATCTTTTGATTTGTTCTTTGCTGACCCTCTTCCTTTATGAGAACTTAATGGTTCTTTGTTGTGATATAATACCTCGTCGGTTTCTGGATTGATGACTGTTTTTTCGTAAACATCATCTACCTTGTTTATAGACATTTTTAATTGTCTCCATGTCATGGTGTCTTTGTGAAAATCATCTGCAATCTTTATTCTTAAATCGGGCCCCCCTGTCGCCCCAGAAGGTCTGACTTTAATTACCAATGTTTCCTTTATATCATTAATGGGCCTGGGTGAATTTGTTCCGCACTCACTGCAGGGTAGCAAAGAACTAGTCTCCTTGTCGGTCGAGAGCAAGGCATTGCAGTTAGAACACTCAAACATTTTTTTGAGAAATGGCATTGTTGTTCTCCTTTGACTATTGCGTGCAGTTAAATTGCAATACTCTCAGCATCCTATTCAAACGCATTGTCTTATGTGAGTAATCGTTATTGTCGAGGCATGATAAGTATAACCTAAGGTCTGTCTAATTACATAGGTTTTATGGGGAAAGGAAAATGGGTGTGATGCTTACGAAAGTCTGCATGTTTTATCCACAAGATTTATCCGCAAACGAGTTGGTGAGGGTAGCTTTCGTCCAATAACAAAGAGTTAGCGAGATGGTAAAGGATTTTAGTTCGACTCCCACCTATGCTATATTCTCTAACTGTAGATCAGTCCAGAATGCAGCCTTTCAGCACTTCCCGTTCTGCCAATCGATTCCCAGCTTCAATGAGGCTCTGGTTAACATTCACGCTGTTCATCAGGACAACACTTACAGTCCTTCCGTATTTATCAGTATAATAGGGCTATGATCGTTGCAGTCTTCCTCCCTGTGAGGTTTGAGGTGTGCTTCTTGGCTGCCTTACCAAATGCTTGACTCTTCTCTGGGGTGTCGCCGTCAGCAATGCTTACGACCTTTCCTGTAAGGACTTTAGAGAGAGCTGGAGTTGTGTACAAATAAATGTAAAGTATATGGACGACAGTATTAATTTCATCTAATAGAATCCTTTCAAGCCTGTTGGGTGTCGTGTATGATCATCATTCTGTGCGTTAGACAAGGTAGCTGAAAAACTTTCCCAATGATAATGAAAAAACTATGGATGCTAAAACTAGATTGGTGAAATGAAAAATTCAAGAAGCGTAATGGACTATAGGGATGAAGAAATCCGTCGATTGAAGGATCAACTTTATGATGCTCGTTCAACTATACTGGATCTTGTTGACGACGAATTCAGTGAAATGTTAAACGATATTAGATCAGTTGGTTCACTTGAAGAGGTTGGTTCTTTTCTAGAAGGTGTGAGCTTAAAAGTTATTGAGAGGGCAGTTATTCTTCCTAAAGGTCATGATCAGGACTGGACTGATAGAGCGTACTGTCCTCTTTGTGGTGCTGGCAGTCAAGGACACTATGTTGAAGGCTTTGTAGTGCCTAAAGGTTTAAGTTTGCATTTAACCGGACGAGGGAGAACGGACAGATGTATAGTAATCAAGGTATGCAAAGATCTAGCCTTAGATTATTTCAGACGCCAAGAGAAATAACTACTATTAGCGCTTGAAGAAGTTAATGATCTCTAACTAATTGGGATCGTAAGTAATTATCAGATTGAGTAAAAAACTCAGTGCAGAACCTTCAGAAGAGCTGTAAGTTTTATCCGTTGTTCTTATCCGTTCAAGCGAGCGGCTAATGATAATATCACGTAACAACAATATCTTGAGAGGTGCTGTGGGTTCGACCTTCGACTCCCGCCGCCTCCACCATTTAGTAAAACAGGATACTCGAAGATCTTCCTGTAAAAGGCTGTAAATCCAACATTATAAGTTGGGTTCACAGCCTTTTTTTTGTGCAAAAAGCCGTGCCTGTTCGGTTGAAAGTACCGCCAATTTTGACGGTACATTTGACGGTATAAAGAATTTTAGAGAAGTTTGTACCGTCAATTATTGAGTAACAATTTGTAATTGTAAGGAAATACGCAACAGGCGCAGCGAATTGTAAAAAATGACCAGTGTTTTCCATCTAATAGGTGATAGGGGAAATTTCCTTTAGCAAATGTGTTTGGTGTAGGGAGTTGATGTGGTCCAGTAAAAATGGACAATTTTTTAAGCGGCCTTTTTCAAAGCCATCCTTTTCTCAAATTCTTTAGGGCTGAGATAACCCAGGTATGAGTGACGCCGGTTGCTGTTGTAGAACATTTCAATATAATCGATGATATCTCTTCTGGCTCCTTCTCTGGTGCTGTAAACTGTGTCAGCTACACGTTCTGTTTTTAAACTTCCAAAGAAGCTCTCTGCAACGCTATTATCCCAACAATCTCCTTTGCGGCTCATGCTGCTGATCATGCCATGGCT
>JBARUR010000098.1:0-1579 GCA_049645845.1 Desulforhopalus sp.
CCTTTTGCCAGCGAGTAGATGTTGTTGACAATTTCATCAGTAAAAATCTTTGTTGCATCGATATCCATAAGACGAGCGGCACAATTTGCTAAATAAGCGGCAGTTTCTGCTTCAGAAAGTGAAGAGAGAGAAAAGTGATGTTCATTACCATTCTGAAAATCGCAGATACTGAGCTGATCACAATTTTCAAGAAAGGCTTCCCTCCCTGAGAATATGATATACATACGCGCTCCGGATTCGTTGATCCGGTCCAGCATCTTCCGGATTCTTTCGAGGGTAGCCAGGAAAATATTTTCAGCTTCGTCAAAAATTACAAGTAAATCTATCGATTCATCCAGCAGAAAAGATGATATCTGATCCAAAGTCTGATCAATATTCTCACTTGCGGCATCTAATCCTAATCCCGTGAGCATAAGCTGCAAAACATCTTCAAAAGAGTCAACTGCCCGAGGAAAGAATAGAGTTTCACAGAGAGGCGACACCTCATGCTCAAGGACACGACAGAGCATCGTTTTCCCGCTTCCTTCCTCACCTGTTATTACCATAAGAGCTATTCCGTCTTGCATCGCCTCCTTAATTTGGGACAATACCGCAACACGGTTAGCTCCGACAAAGAAGTTGTCCAGAACGAATTCTTCCTGAAATGGCGAAACCTCAATACTTTCTGATTCTTTTTTGATCTCTATCATGATAAGTGGGGGGGGAATGGTTAATTAGTGCCTTACTCCTGAAAACCTGCCAGCAAAAGAGGACTCATTAATAATACTATACTCCTGGGATAAATAAATAGAGATTTATCGGTCGCCGCCATCGGCGGGGCGTGTGGTGACTCTTTTCTTCTCTTAGTTTCAGTGGTAGACTACGCGCTCATAATCACTTTCGCTTTCATGAACCGAGTGATAAAATCAAAACTGCCTTCACATATTTAATGCCAATTTTTCAATTAACCGACCAAGTCCAATTTCCTCATCCTGATTATGCGGAAGATAATGGCCTTTTGGCTGTAGGAGGAGATCTCAGTCCGGAAAGGCTTATCATGGCATATAGCCAGGGGATTTTCCCCTGGTTTTCGGAAGGTGACCCAATCCTCTGGTGGTTCATCAAACCGCGCCTGGTAATTTTCCCTGAGGAATTCAGGATTCCCAAAAGACTTAAACGGTATTCCAAGACAACTTCGACTATCATAACCTATGATAAAGCTTTTTCTCAAGTGATCCGCGAATGTGCAGAAATACGAACGGAAACCGGGACCGAAACGTGGATTTCACCAGGAATGCAGGAAGCCTACACAACATTGTACCAGCTTGGTTTTGCTCATTCCGTTGAATGCTGGCAGGATAGTCAGTTGGTCGGCGGATTATACGGAATTGCCTTAGATCGGGTATTTTTTGGTGAATCAATGTTTTCCAGGATAAAATGCGGCTCACAATTTGCCCTAATTGCTCTGGTTCAGTATTTAAAAGAAAAAAACTTTCAATTGATTGATTGCCAGATGACGACAAACCACTTATTACGTTTTGGAGCAAGGGAAATAAGCGGCGGAGAATTTCAAGCACATCTTAAAAAGAATATTAAAAAT
>JBARUR010000099.1:0-9407 GCA_049645845.1 Desulforhopalus sp.
GGAGCAAGATGCGGCACGAGTTTTTTGAGCAGATCAAGCTTGATAGGCATATATTCGATGACAACTTCGATAATCCAGTCGCAGCTTTTCAGTTTTTCCAGATCATCTTCCAAATTTCCAACCTGGATCTGGCGGGCATATTCGTTGAGATAAAAAGGAGCGGGCTTCATCTTCAGCAAACCCTGCAATCCATTTGCGGCAATGCGATTTCGCACGACAGTGCTTTCAAGAGTTAACCCCTTCGCTTCCTCCTGCTTGTCCAATTCCCTTGGAACGATATCAAGCAAAAGAATTTCCAATCCCGCATTGGCCAGATGGGCGGCAATAGTTGCTCCCATTACTCCGGCTCCAAGTACGGCTACTCGATTAATTTGCCTCATGTTGTCTCTCCATTAATTTTTTTGTAGCTGGCTGATGATTCCGCTGCCATTGGATACATAGAGATCCTCGATAATATCCTGGTATTTTTCGAGAATAAACTTGCGTTTCAACTTCAGGGTTGGTGTAAGCTCTCCGCCCTCGATTGAAAAATCGCTTGGCACAACAGCAAAATATTTAATCGTTTTGTAGGGGGGATAATTTTTGTTTAATTCCTTGAGACGGGAAGCATAAAGTTCCTTGACCTTGGCATTGAACACCAGCTCATTCATATCGATGTAGCTGATATTTTCTTGCCGGGCAAAGTCGATTATGCTTTCCACATCCGGTGTAATAATTGCGACCAGGTAAGGCTTTCGATCTCCAAAAACAATTGCCTGGGAGATAAATTTGTCAAGTTTCAGTTCATTTTCGATAGGTTGGGGCGCGATGTTTTTACCGCCGGCAGTGATAATCAGCTCTTTTTTCCGATCAATGATATAGACAAAGCCTTTCTCATCTATCCTGGCGATATCCCCGGTCTTAAACCAGCCATCTTCAAAAGCTTCCATGGTGGCTTCATCGTTTTTATAATAACCGAGCATAACCTGGGGGCCCTTGACCATCAATTCACCATCATCAGCCAGTTTCAGTTCAGTCTCACGAAGAGCCTGGCCGACTGAATCAAAGCGAATTTTACCGACACCGCTGATGGCAACTCCGGGACTGGTCTCCGTCAAACCATAACCATTAAAGACGGGCAGACCGATAATCCACATGAACTCATTAACGGTTTTATCAAGCGGCGCACCTCCGCAAAGAAAATAGTTGAGCTTGCCGCCGAATTTATCACGAATCTTACTGAAAACCAGCCGGTCATAAAACTTGTACTTTAAGTCCAGAAGCCCGAGGGGTTCGTTGGTAATATATTTTTTTGTTACATACTCCCTCCCGACCTCCATCGCCTTATTAAATATATTCCTTCGGAATGGCGGCATCTTATGCACACTTTCATTCACTTTTGAATAGATTTTTTCAAACAGTCTTGGAACGCTCACCATCGTGGTGGGGCGCACTTCAACCATATTATCCATGACAGCTGCTGCATTTTCAGCAAAAGCGATGTGGTTACCATTCATCAGAGTTGCGTAATAACCTGCAGTTCTTTCAAGCACATGGCTCAGCGGCAGAAAGCTCAGCATTGTTTCGTTTTGCTTTGGCATACCAAGCTGCATGGCACCGTATTCGGCATTGATCATGATATTGCGCTGCGTTAAAAGCACTCCCTTGGGCACTCCGGTGGTTCCGGAGGTATATATAACGGTGATTATATCATCCTGAGTGATCTGGTCGATCTGTTCCTCAATCTCCTTTTTTTCTTCATCAGATACGGGAGTACCTACTTCAGACAACTGATACTGTGTATAAACGGGAAATGAGCGGTGTCCCATAAATCGTTCATAGGAAATAACCAGATCAACATCGGGAATCTGATCCCTTACTGAATAAAGCTTTTCATACTGCCCTTTTGTCGAGCAGAAAACAATTCTTGCTTCACAATGGTTGAGGATATATGCAGCCTGTTTCCCGGTATTGGTTGCATAAATCGGTACGGTAATTCCACCAGCGCATTGAATGCCAAAATCAGATATAGCCCAGCCCAGCCTGTTCTCAGAGAAAATTGCTACCTTATCACCCGGAAACATATTGGCTTTTTGTAATCCGCGCGCCAGCATCAGGACACGCTCATAGAACTCCTCATAGGTAAGGGACAGAAACACTCCCTTTTTTTTGTAGCTGATTGCGGTCTTTTTACTGTACTTGCTGGCATTATCTCTAAGTATTGCCGGGATCGACTTATATGACATTATGTTCATACTTTTCTTTCTCCCCAAGAACTATTCACGCTGACACATCGCCCATAACGTTTACGTTAAATCACATCAACTCTTTCCTGTATAACTTACCTTAACGTTTAAGTCAATATCAAAGAGATTATTTCTTTGCATCAGCCCTACTGCTATAAGGCGAAAGTAGATCGTCAGTACAATCGCATTTCCAAGCGTCCTTTACATATTATAACAACGAGTTATGAAAAATTAGCACACTTAAAATTTTAAAAATTAGCAGTCATTTTCCGATGTTATCAAGCAAAAAAATCCACAGTCAACAATCGATCTTTTACGTAAACTTGTAATTTTAATATTTTCACTGGTGCCCATGTGCCACATGGGTACTTCTATCTGATGCGTTGCATCTTATTGTACGTTAGTCTTTTTCAAGGTACCATTACCTGACTGCGGCGCAGTCGCAGGAAAGTGCCCATGCGGCGCATGGGCACTAGAACAAACACATGGGCACCAGAAAAAACTTTATATGAGGGACACAATGATTCATCTATTTACCGCCATAGGAGCAATATTGGCTCTTGCGGGCGTTCTGGCAAGATCGCTCAGCGCACATGCGTTGCTGCAATTATTGGAAGAAAGGGGCAAACTGGATAATTTTAATATCGCTGCAGATTATCTGATATTTCATGGCCTGGCACTGATAGCTGTCGCCATTCTTTGCCATCTTTTTCCGGAAGCAAAATATCACCGGGCAGGCTGGGCTTTTCTGCTTGGATCAATACTTTTCCAGGGAACGGTTCTTATTAAGAGCTTTATATCGATACAGCCAGTTGGATTTCTGACTCCGGTTGGTGGATTTATTCTGATGATAGGATGGGGGTTGTTGCTGGCAGCAGCTTTAAATGGTTATCGCTCAGGGCAGTGAGCGGGGACTGCGACGCAGTCGTGAATGAGTGCCCATGCGGCGCATGGACACCAGGCCTTCAGCTACTCCACCGCCTTAGAAAAATCAAACAGGAGTAGACAGCTTTTCATCAGAGACAGGAGCGTCATCCGGGATAACAGTCTCAGGCGATGCGGTAATATTGCCGATAAGCTTGGACGGCAGAGGGGCAAACGCACTGATGATCGACATTATGACAGCCGCCACATAGGGTATCGACTGCACCAGCAAAACCATGAACCACACCAGGATATCCGGGGTTTCGGAACCCTGTTGTTGAAGAATACTGTGTGCCGCAAGCAGGAGAGCTATCCCAATCAAACCTTCTTCCCGCGCTGACTGCAGTGCATGCCAGAAGGCTCTTCCCTTTACTATTTTCGGAGTCCTGAAAAATGGCAGGCTCTTAGTCACAAAACCGAACATTATTGCCTTGGCAATTGTATGGGACAAGGAAAGACCCGCCACGGCTGAGGCTATCGTCTGGGCAACTGTTGCCTTCACCCGGCTGCGGTAAAGGTAAAACATCTTAGCCATTTTAAAGACAAAAAAGGTCAGAGGCACCGAGGAAAGTATTATTAATGGCGGATCGAATCTTTCCGGAAAATGAATCATGGCAATAGTCCAGCACAAAGCGGCCAGAGTAAATACCAGATTGATGCTGTCAGCCATCCACGGCAACCAACCGGCAATGAAATGATATCGCTGTCCGTAGGTTAAACGGCTCCGGTCTTTGCGACGCAAAATAGCTGCATGATGCCGCATTATCTGAATTGCGCCATATGCCCAGCGATACCGCTGTTTTTTGAAGTCGATAAAAGTATCCGGCATTACTCCCTGGCCATAACTTTGGGCAACATACAACGCCTCATACCCTTTCTCGAAAATTTTCAGCCCTAATTCCGCGTCTTCAGTAATGCACCACTCAGCCCATCCACCGACCTCTTCCAGCACGGATTTTCGCACCATCGTCATGGTTCCATGCTGAATGATTGCATTACGTTCATTACGGGTAACCATGCCAATATAGAAGAAACCTCGATATTCTGCATAGCACATGGCTTTAAACAGGTTGTCGCCTTCGTCGCGGTAGTCCTGCGGAGCCTGGACAATCGCCAGGGAAGGTTTCGTGAACTGGGGAACGAGATCCCGCAGCCAGTTTGGCGTTACTGCATAATCGCTGTCGATCACTGCAACAACTTCAGCCTCCGGAGAAGTTTTGGACAGAGCATAGTTGAGCGCCCCTGCCTTAAATCCTGCCAGCTGATCTTCATGGAAAAATCGAAACTGAGAGCCGAGTTTTCTGCAATGAGCCTCAACCGGCTTCCACACCTCGGGATCCTTGGTATTATTATCCATCACTATGACTTCAAATCGAGGATAGTCCAAGGCTGCCAGGGCATTGAGAGTTTCTATCATCATATCCGGCGGCTCGTTATATGCAGGAACATGCACTGACACCAGAGGCAACAACTCATCCGGCACCTTGATCGGAATAAAGGATCGCCTGGTCGCTTTTGACCAGATTGCCTCGGCCCATTCATGCGATTCCGTCAACAGCACTATAGCAACCCCGATAAGCCCGACCAGCATCAAAAAGCCTATGACAACAGCAGACACAGTCAAATACTGCTGGGTGTAGCTATAGACAATCCAGACAGCTCCGGTAGCAGCAGTAAAGGCAATGGTGGCCAGAAATCCTCGACCTCCTTTTCCCAGGGTTTTGCTGTCAATGAGTAGAAGTGCAAAGGTTATAATGGCAATGACTATGGAAATTCCCGAAAGAATACGCCATTCCGGAACATCAACAATCGGGGTGGTCAGGGGGAATTTCAATTTGCGCTCTACATCATAAACGCCCCAGTAGGAACCGACAGCTCCTTCCGTTACCCTTTTCCAAGGCTGGTCAAAGGCCTCCATGACATAATATATGTACCGCAATTCCTCGGCCCGCTCGATAAACCGCCTGAGAAAAGTCGCCTCATTTGAAAGCGATGCTACGGCCTGACGACGAATTCGTCCATTGCTTGGCCAACCAACCTCGGCGATGATAACAGGTACACCGGGAAAGGTATTTTCAAGCATGGCCATATGTTCGATGATATAATCAACCGCTTTATCCAGATGAATACCCTCCCAATAGGGCAGCATATGAGTACCGATGAAATCAACGTGTTCGACAAGATCGGGATTTTTAATCCAGATATGCCACGGTTCAGCCGTACTGACCGGCACCCTCACTGCCTTTCGCACACGATCCAGATATTCCGAGAGCTGCTTCACAGATATATCATTTCGAAGAATTACCTCGTTTCCAACAATAACCCTGATGACATTACGATAGTTCTCATTAGCCAATCGAATGACATCTTCGATCTCCTGTTCATTAGCCTCCAAGTCATCACTGAGCCAGGCACCCAGTGTTACATTAATGTCGTACTTCCGGGCAAGAGCCGGTATTTTCGCCTGGACGCCAGCAACTGTATAGCTACGAACTGCATTGGTGGTGTTGGCCAGAAGTTTCAGGTCTGATTCGACTTCTTCCTCGGTGGGCATCTTTTGTTTGGTCGGATCATTCCAGGCCTGCATAGGTGAAAAGGAAAAACCCTGAATTCGGTTCGGCCAGGGCGGCTCTATTTCAGGCTGATTGAAAAATGCCCAGAAACTGATGGATACGACGGCAATTGCTATACTGATGAGGATATTTGCTCTTGTCATGAGTTTTTCTGATACAATTTTTAAAAAACGATTTTTGTGAAAAGACAAAATGAGGATCTGTTGCAGGAGAGATTACTTATGCTTTAACAAGTTATATTCGGCTGCACCTTACCCAAATCAGGTAGTATCAGCAATGAATTTCATCAAACTGCATTTTTCAATAAATCTGTTTCAACAGGATTTCCTCACTTGCAATTTCATCATTATTCACGATATCCTTACAGAGTGTCTGGCCATAAGCAGCTAACTCGCATTTCTCATAAACATTTCGTGATCAGGTCAGGAAAATGCTTAAAGAAAGCAAAAATCAGCAACAGATATCCGACTGGCTCAATGAGTTGCGCAAGAGAGCTTCAATCACAATTCACAACGGATAGGGAAATCTTATGGTAAAAAAGTATAAACGTAGAAAATTTTTTATCAAAAAAGAGTTTCAGGGAAAATTGATCCTCGGCTGTTTTTTGCTGGTGGCTGGTGGTGGCTTGTTATTCAATATATTGCTTGGATTACTCTCGGCAGATACCGTCACAATCTCTTACACCAACAACGATCTCCAACTCGGTCAAACCCCTTTTATATTGATTAAACAGGTTTTGACGGCAAACTGGTTTCTGCTCGTGATAGGCGGTGGCTTTGTGATGTTGGCATCCCTGCTTCTTTCCCACAGAATAGCCGGACCATTGTATCGCTTTGAAACTACCCTGGACAATATGCAACAAGGGCGTCTGGACAACATTATCCAGCTGCGTGATAAAGATGAAGGGAAAGAACTGGCAAGAAAGATTAATGAATTCAATGCACAGCTGTCACAATCTTTTACAATTATCAGTCAGAACTCAAAAGCTCTACAAATCCTGACTGAACAGGCATTGACACTTAATCTGCCCGAAAAAGAGAAGGAACAGCTTGCCAGCCTCTGCTGGTCAATGCAGGAACATAACCGCAAGATACGCAACAACTGCAATTATTTTTGCTCCAGGAATGAGTAGAGGTCTCCTAGGTATAATACTAATCCTTCTGATACTCCAGGCTCGATAAAAGACCCAAGGCCAAGCCGAGAGCCTGTCGAACATCCTTCTGCCGGGTGTTCCTTTGGCCTGGTATCCAACAACCAATATCTTCCTGCCGCAATAATGGGCTGCGGCGCAGTCGAGATAGAGTTCCCCTGCAACACATGGCCAACAGAAAACCAGCATCCAAACCGAGATGCTCACACCTTTGCTCCGCTGCCTACTCTTATAAATGAAGATGCTCCTTAAAGACCGTTTGTAATTTTTTTAAACTTGGCGCATCAAGCAATAATTGGCCCGTCAAATAATATCCTGTCATTTCAATTACACTGCCCCAGAGCTTGATTGCCTCATTACTGTATCGCATTATTTTTTTATGGGATTCCTTTTCTGCTACGGGAAAACTCTGGATGCGGATTTCCTGCCCTGAGAATTTCAGATATACTCTTAAGAGAAACAAGGCACGTGGCAGATGATAGCTCGAAGTTACTAAAATCACCGAATCGAGTTTGTTTTCCTTTATTATCTTCGCTGTTTGGTAAACATCCTCAAATGTAGACCTGCTGATGCCGCCCGGGAGTGTATCGATTATTTCAGGTGCATCGTTTTTTTGTAAGATTTCCCGAAGGTGTAGATCTGTGGTATTTACCACCATGAAGCGAGGTGCAACACCATCTTTCACTAATTCAATACCTGTTTTAAAACGCTCAGTATCTCCAGGAAAAACAACTACCAGATCTGCCGGTTCCGGCTGCGCTGTAACGGTGGAGAAATAAATAGCAGCGCTCACCTGTATTATGGCAAAAAAGCAGAAGATGCAGACAAGTATCAAGATGCATTTTACGATTTTCTTAAATATCATTACGAGGATCCTTGCCCCGACTAAACTTTCATCATTTTAAAGATTTTCCATCCGATTTTCCACCTTTGGCAAGTATAACCAATTTCCTTTCTTTTCCCAGTAAGAATCTGTCGTGGAAATAGATGTGAGAATGTGAACTAAAAAGACTTTTGATTAGGCTACATGATTTCATCCAGAGGTGAAGCAGACATTCTCTCTATATTTACTTTAACTTTCTTGATAATATACAGCTTAATCCTACTGCTGATAACTTTTTGCGGTGCAGCATCATATAAGAAAGGAGACAAAAAACGAATGGGGATTATAGTTGCCTACTCAATATTGGCACTTTTACTTCTGGCTTTATCAACAGGGTTGTTTAAGCCCAAAAAATGGAATGAATTAACTGAGAGGCATGTCAAGATCCTTAAGATTGGCAGCTTTTTCGGTTTTCTTGTTATCGTGGTAAATATGGTCAGCAAGTTGCTATAAAGTCTCATCATTTAGGTAAACAGAAATCGAACATAACTCTTCTCCACTCAGCTCCAAAAGGTGAAATACAAAAGGTGAAATCATGGTTCAGAATACCGAAATTAACCGTCGCATCGTGCTTGCATCACGTCCTGACGGTGCACCGACAAATGATAATTTTCGCTTAGAGGAAATTCAGAAACCAATTCCCAAGGATGGTCAAATTCTCCTGCGCAGCATCTACCTGTCACTCGACCCTTATATGCGCGGCAGAATGAGCGATGCCCCCTCGTATGCGGATCCGGTCGAGGTGGATGAGGTCATGGTGGGTGGAACGGTTTGCCAGGTTGAGGCAACAAACCACCCGGATTATCAGGTTGGCGAGTGGATTCTGGCCTATATTGGCTGGCAGGACTATGCATTGTCGGATGGTACAGGCCTGGTACGGCTTGGTAAACCCCAAAAGCCGTCCTACTCCCTCGGGATACTTGGCATGCCCGGATTCACCGCCTATATGGGTTTACTTGATATTGGCCAGCCTAAAGAAGGCGACACCTTGGTGGTTGCCGCAGCGACCGGTCCGGTTGGGGCCACTGTCGGACAGATCGCCAAGCTGAAAGGCTGCAAAGTTATCGGAGTTGCAGGTGGGGAGGAAAAATGTGCTCATGCCAAAGATGTCCTTGGCTTTGATGCCTGTCTGAACCACAAAGCCGATGATTTTGCCGAGCAGCTGCGCGCCGCCTGTCCGAAAGGCGTCGACGTCTATTTTGAGAATGTAGGCGGTAAAGTCTTTGATGCTGTTCTGCCTCTTTTTAATAACGGCGCCAGGGTTCCGGTATGTGGATTGGTGTCACAATACAATGCCACAAAACTTCCAGATGGCCCGGACCGTCTTTCGCTTTTAATGGGCAACATTTTAGTAAAGCGGCTCAAGGTGCAGGGTTTTATTATTTTTGATTATTATGAACACTACGGCAAGTTCGTTGAAGAGATGACCGAATGGTTAAACGCCGGAAAAATCAAATACCGGGAACAGGTGGTCGATGGATTGGAAAATGCGCCCGAAGCATTTATCGGCCTTTTGGAAGGCCAAAATTTCGGAAAATTGGTTATCAAGGTCAATGATGAACTTTAACCCGAATTGCTCATCAGTTAAGTTCTAGTAATGAAAATACTTCTTGTTAATCCGCCTAATTGCGGTCGCTCCATTCCTGAAGAGC
>JBARUR010000100.1:0-12837 GCA_049645845.1 Desulforhopalus sp.
GACTACCTCTATTGCCTCTTTTCGAGGAGGGTCCATAATCCCTACCGAGCCTAAAAAGACTGCACCATCCTCCACGTTTGCCTTCTCCAGTTCATGACTATTGCCGGTGGGAATTTTATACGCCGTGCCGAGCGTCCTCATGCCTTTTGCGGCCACTTCGTTAATCCTTTCCAACCAGAATTCTTTTTTAAGTTCCTTTTTGCCGTCAGCTGTCAATTGTTTACCGCACATGTCGAAGAGTCTTTCAGGGGCACCTTATATAGTTATCCCCTTTATTGAGCGTGGCCATATATTTATGTTCAGAGTCAAAAAGAATGTCATCAAATAGTTGAAGTAGGTGCAGATTATGTGCCCGTTGATCCTAGCGGATCCCATAAAATACCTAATGAAGACGGGCTTCGTGATTTTACCCGGTCCGATAATAAAGGATTATAGCGAAAATGGAGTTGGTCAGTCCATTTTTACAGGAATAGCCCTGAATCGCAGGAAAAAGTTGAACTGCTATTCGGTGCTTTCTTTGACCGAATTAAATTTTTCAAACAAGAGATTGGAGAAAAATTCCTTAAAAGCCTGACATATAAAATGCAAGCGAACCTCTTAATTATGAATATATTAATCTGCACACAGGTCTTATAGAAGTCTGTAACTGTTTAGCAGGAAGATCAAACTTTTCGCATAATCCCTGGTGCTGTTGAACGTTTAAAAGAATCTGACATCCACAAGGAGATACTCTTTTTAGTCCCTGTGCTTTGTGGGGGCTGAACTGAGAGGAAGGTTTTCTGGAGTAAGGAACTAAAAAAACTGGAGCGTGTAATCGTGGAACTTTTTTACCTGTTCATGTCTTTGTTTTTATTTCTGAATATCCTGGCTGGTCTGACACGCGCTTTCAGAGGCCCCACCAAAGCAGACCGCATGTTGGCCGGTCAACTCTTCGGTACGCTGGGGACGGCCATTTGCCTGCTTTTGGCTGAGGCTTTGCAAATGGAGGGAATAAGAGATACTGCTCTTGTTTTCGTCATTCTTTCCATCGTATTCGTCGTATCCTTTGTCCGACGGCTCAAAACCGAAAGCAACCATGACAACCAATAAGGAATTATGACTATCTTGGACATACTTTCAATTTTGTGCTGTTTGGCGGGTGGAGTCTTTTTTCTGGCCGGAACATTTGGCCTGTTGCGATTTCCCAATGCAATGTGCCGTCTGCACGCACTCACAAAAGCGGATAACCTGGGGCTGGGATTTATTGTCATAGGTCTTGCGATGCGTTCACTGGTACTTCCGGTGATCATCAAGCTTATTCTTATCTGGTTAACTGTCATGCTGGTGAGTTCCACTGCCTGCTACCTGGTGGGAAACGATATTCTTGAAGAAGAAAGTACCGGGAGGGATAAAATATGAAAATAGTTTTCCCAGACTTCCATCAAAGCAAGTGGGTATCCGGGATTGACTGATATGGGCATTCTATTCGATCTGGCACTGAATATATCCTTGATTGTACTTGCATGGAGGATTCTTTACTCTTCAGACCATTTCCAGGCAGTTGTTCTCTTTATCATTTTTGGATTAATTCTGTCTTTGGCCTGGCTCCGTCTGCTGGCTCCTGATATTGCTATTGCAGAGGCCGCTGTTGGAGCCGGTATTGCGGGTGTTATGCTTCTCGATTCTCTCCGGATAAATCCAACTCGAAAACAACATGAAGAGAGTTGGCAGGAGATTTCCAGGCCGCCTTTGTTCCACAAAAGCATATCTTTTATCGTAATCCTCTTTTTGACAATTCTCCTTATTCTGACGGTTACCGAGCTTCCCCGTACGGGAGAAGGACTGACCGGCATGGTGAATTCCAGGCTGGAAGCGAGCGGCACTGAACATCCGGTTACTGCTGTCCTCTTAAATTTTCGCGGCTATGATACCTGGTTGGAGCTTGGTATCCTTATGCTGGCTGTTATCGGTGTCCTGTGCATAAGAAATTGTTCAGGTCTGCGTGCTATAGCACCTCCTCCCAGGTCCAATCCTGTTCTCGGAAATTTGGCTATGCTGCTGACGCCTCTTATTCTCCTGGTTTCAGGATATCTTCTCTGGCGTGGCGGTTTTGCTCCCGGAGGTGCCTTTCAGGCAGGAGTAGTGCTTGCTGCCGGATGTATATTTTTATGGGTGGCCGGATATCCTTCTTTGACAATACTTCCCGACCGGGTATGGCGGATTCTGATTACACTTGGATTTCTGTCCTTTCTGGTTATCGGCACGTATTCCTTATCCGGTACAGGGATCTTTCTGGCCTATGATCCGCAGTATGGAGCCATGCAGATATTTTTACTCGAAACTGCTGCAAGTCTGTCCATAGGAGCCGGTCTTGCGGGAATTATGATCATTCTTCAGCCTCTAAAGGGAGAATCTTCTTCCGAAAAAATTAATGCAGCGCCATCCCGGGCTATCAGGAAAACCGAAGAAACCTAAGCAGCCGGGTTGTTCAGGTACACATCAGGAATCTAAAATTTAAAGAAGGGAAGGCTGTAATGATAACAAACCTGGATTCTTTTCAGCTCTATGGGATATCAGCTGTGATTCTTTTCACAATGGGTCTGCACAGCCTGCTGGTCCGCAGGCATCTTGTCCGAAAAATAATAGGTTTAAATATAATGGCGGCCGGAACTTTTCTCCTTTTCATATCCGTCGCTCATCGCAACAAGGAAATATTTGCCGATCCTGTTCCTCAGGCTATGGTTATTACCGGGATTGTCGTTTCCATAAGCGCCACGGGCTTTGCTTTGGCCCTGATTCGCAGGATCAGGTCTAAAACCGGTTTGACGTCCCTTGGTTATAGGCAGAACACCATGGAAAAAAAGGAGGGATAGCGATCCATGATGGTGATCGTGGTGATAATTCCATTTCTGGGCGCTATACTCACCTTCCTTTTCTCCGGGAGGATGAAGGTTATTTGCGGCACGACTGCTGCCCTGGCAACATTTTTGGCCGTATCCCTGTTGATCTTCTTGCCCGGTGGTGCTGATAAATTCAGCCATTCCCTTGGCGGATGGAGCAGTCCTCTGGGAATACAACTGCAAATCGACGGTCTGAGTATCATCTTTCTTCTTGTTACTGCCGTAACCGGTCTTTTGATTACGTTCTACGCCGGAGCTTATTTCAGTTTCAGTCCGAAAACAAAGATAGGCGACAGGTATTTCTGGCCTCTGTGGATGCTGTTGTGGGGAGGATTGAATACCCTGTTTATATCGGCTGATATATTCAACATGTATATCGTGATGGAGTTGATCAGTCTGGCTGCTGTGGCATTGACCACCCTGACAGGAAGAGCTGAAGCCCTGATCGCCGCTCTTCGTTATCTTATGGCGGCCATGACAGGATCTTTGGTTTTTCTGCTCGGGGTCGGAATTCTCTATGCGGAATACGGCATCCTTGATATTGACAGCCTTGGCCGCCAGATACAATCCAATATTCCAACGATCATGGCTTTAGGTCTCATGGTTTTCGGTATGCTGATGAAGACCGCCTTACTTCCATTTCATTTCTGGTTGCCGGCTGCCCACGGTAATGCTTCAGCACCTGTCAGCGCCATTCTTTCCGCACTGGTGATCAAAGCGTCTTTCTACATGGTGGTACGAATCTGGTTTGAGATATTCCCTGGTGTCACTACTTATTCCTCAGCCCAGTTCCTGGGAATAATGGGAGCCTTTGCCATACTCTGGGGCTCCTTTCAAGCTGTGCGGCAAAAACGGCTCAAACTTCTGGTGGCCCATTCCACCGTCAGTCAGATCGGTTATCTTTTTCTTCTTTTTCCCTTGACCATTTCCCAGACCACCGGCGAAGGAAGCGCCCCATGGAACATGCAGGCCTGGACTGGCGGAATGTGTCAGGCTACTTCCCACGCAGCCGCAAAAGCTGCGATGTTTCTTGCCGTTGGAAATATTTCACATGCCCTGGGCACTGACAAACTCGTCAATCTGCGAAATATAAAAGGCCGTTTGCCGTTGACTGTCTTCACTCTGGGAATTGCCGGAGTCAGCCTTATGGGACTTCCGCCCAGCGGTGGATTCGTTGCCAAGTGGATGCTGCTCAATGCAGTTATCTCCAGTGGCCAATGGTGGTGGATACCCGTCATAGTTCTCGGTGGACTCCTTACTGCCGGATATGTGTTTCTCATGATTGGCCACACGTTTGCGCCGTCGAGAGAAACAGTTGATCTTCAGCCTGTGCATTTTATGATGGAAATATGCGCATTTGCTCTGGCCATTGTTGCCATCCTCATCGGTTTTACGACTTCAGATATTATCGATCTGTTGCGCTTGGATTTATATACCATATCGATACCGGCTAAGATGCTGTGGGAGGCTCTGTCGTGAGTTGGGAAAACGCATTGCCGCTGGTTGCTTTAGCGAGTTCCCTGGTTACCGGGATTATGATCTTTTTCCTCTCTGAGAGACATTCCTCCCTGCGTTCTTTTTTGAATATGCTCGGAGCAACTCTCAAGATCATTGTTGTCCTAGCCATGTTCCATGGATTTCTTGCCGATAATTCCGTATACCAGATACGTTTCACCCTGGCGCTGGGGTTTGATTTTCTGCTTCGCGTCGACTTTCTCTCGCTGGTTTTTCTTTCCCTGTCAAGTGTCCTCTGGTTCCTGACGACTATCTATGCCATAGGGTATCTTGAAGGGTCACCGAACCGCAGCCGGTTTTTTGGATTTTTCAGTCTCTGCGTCACCGCATGCACGGGTATTGCCATGGCCGGCAACCTGGTAACCTTTTTCATTTTTTATGAATTTTTGACACTGGTTACTTATCCTCTGGTGGTGCATCGCGGTACAGGAAATGCACTCAGGGCCGGTCGTATCTATCTGTGGTACAACGTTAGCGGAGGAGCGGTTCTGTTTGTAGCTATCGTTTATCTCTATACTTTGGCAGGCCCCTTTGATTTTGCGGCTGGTGGAGTTCTGGCCGATTTGGCGAATAACGAGCCGAAATGGCTTCTTCAGTTTCTCTTTTTTCTGCTTATTTTGGGGTTTGGAGTTAAAAGCGCTCTGGTGCCGCTTCACGGATGGCTGCCGGTAGCAATGGTCGCTCCGGCCCCGGTCAGCGCCCTCCTGCATGCCGTGGCAGTGGTTAAAGCCGGCGCTTTTGGCATTCTGCGAGTTGTTTTCTATGTTTACGGCCAGGATTTTGCCGCGTCCCTGGAAGTGCTTTTTCCTCTCTCACTGATTGCAGCCATAACTATCATTTACGCATCGCTGCGTGCTTTGCTGCAAAATGATTTAAAAAAACGGCTGGCCTATTCCACGGTGAGTCAGGTCTCCTACATCATTTTAGGGGCGGCACTGCTCAGTCCCCTGGCAGTTGTGGGAGGTCTGGTCCATCTCATTCACCAGGGCATCATGAAAATCACACTATTTTTCTGCGCCGGAAATGTGGCCGAAACGTTGGATGTGCATAAGATCGATGATCTTAACGGGATAGGGAAGCGAATGCCGCTGACCATGGGGCTTTTCACTATAGCTGCCTTTGGCATGATAGGCATTCCTCCGGTTGCCGGATTTATCAGCAAGTGGTATCTGGCTTTGGGCGGTTTGCAGGCAGGAAAATTCTGGGTAGTAGTAATCCTTATATCCAGTACTCTGCTCAACGCGGCTTATTTTCTGCCTATTGTTTATGTCGTATGGTTTAAAGAGCCTCAAACTGAATGGCAGCCTTGTCAAAACTGCGGATATTTGGAGACGCGCTGGACCTTGCTCCTGCCCACTTTTGCTACAGCTTTCCTTAGCCTTACGGCAGGAATATGGGCCGGATGGCAATGGAGTCCCTTGGGATTATCTGAGAAAATCGCTCAAGGTATGGGGATACTTCCATGATATTTGTCATCAGCGTCTTTCTCCCGGCAATTATCGGAATACTCGCAATCCTTCCGAAAACAAGGAATACGGCCATTCGGCTTCTGTTCCCGGTGGCAGCTGTTCCTGCTCTAATCGCCGCCCTGCCGGGAGCTTCTGCCGATATTGAAATTTCATCTTTAATCTTGGGCTTGCGATTTGGCCTGGGTATCTATGGACAAATATTTCTTTTAGCTACGGCATTTGTCTGGTTTGCATCATCTTTATTCACCCTTGCATACATGATAAAAAAGCCGCGAGTCCCTTCCTTTGTTTTTTTCTTCCTGTTGACCATGAGCGGGAACTTCGGATTAATCCTGGCTCGGGATATCCCTTCCTTTTACACATTCTTTGCTATCATGACTTATGCTGCCTATGGACTGATAACGCATGACCGAACACCGGAGGCACTGCGGGCCGGTAATGTCTATCTGGTCATGTCGCTATTAGGGGAAACAGCTATTGTCACAGCGATATTTCTCACGGTAAGCTCGGCATCGGGAATTGGTATTGAGGATATTGGCCCGGCCCTGGAAAATTCCTCATGGAGAGGAGTTATTTTGATCGCCGCCTTTATCGGATTCGGGATCAAGGCGGGAGCTTTTCTTCTTCACTTCTGGCTTCCCATCGCTCATCCGGCTGCGCCGAGTCCCGCAAGTGCGGTTCTGAGCGGATGCATGATCAAGGCCGGCTTGCTTGGCTGGTTGTATTTCTTTCCTGTGGGAACTGCCGATTTCCCTGTGTGGGGAGTAATTTTTGCCATTTTAGGTTTAGCAGCACTTTTTTATGGAACAGTGATCGGTCTCTTGAAACACAATCCGAAGACAATTCTGGCTTTTTCAAGCATCAGCCAGATGGGACTTATGACTCTCACTGTGGGAGTGGGATTGAAGGATGCTGTTCTGTGGCCTCTAGTGCTGCCGGTTCTTTTCGTTCTGGTTTTAAATCATGCTCTTGCCAAAGGAAGCCTCTTCCTGATGACGGGAACGGCAGCGTCTACTGCAATTAAAAACTGGTCCGGTCGACTGCTTCTTGTAGGCGCATTATTTCCTGTACTTGCCTTGGCTGGATTTCCCTGGACAGGGGGAGCAGCAGCAAAATATGGGTTGAAACATGCTTCCGCATCAAGCAGCCTCCCGTGGCTGATTGACCCCACACTGGTTTTGGGACTGAGTGCTCTTGCCACGGCATGGCTTCTTGCGCACTTTCTTATCAAGTTGGGAGAATCCATGAACCGGCAGAAAAACCAAACTCCTTTACCTTTTGGTCTTTGGTTTCCGTCGACCATGCTTTTACCTGCACTTGCGGGTGTGATGATCATCGTATCCTATTTTAATATTGATAAGGAGGTACAACTGGCAGAGATGATGCACTATGATATATGGTCTTCAGCTTGGCCGGTACTGGCAGGCCTGATTTTGGGAATTCCTTTTCGCCTTTTGTGTGGACATTGCATTCTGCCGGATGCCAATCTCTGGGAGAAAATGATGAGAATGCCGCGCTTTCTTCTGAAGGTGGATTTATGGATCATGTTTATTTGGGAAAAATGTAAGCAATGGTTTGCCCGATTTTTCTGGATTCAATATTTCAAGCTTTTCGGCAAGGAGGAAAAGTCCGCTCATGTTTTCAAATGGATTGAACATCGAATCACGCACTGGCACACGGCTGGACTTATGTTCGCTGTTCTATTAATGGGGTTCTTACTGTTAAATCTTTTGTAAACGTTCACCAGCACCCCATAAGCGCTTGATCAGACCGCCGTGCATAGGCCAACTATAACCCGTCGGCCTGCTTGCGCGCCTCTGGAGCACTGGTGAACGTTTACAGGGCAAGGATTAAACGAGCATTTCACTATCCCCGGTGAACGGTTATAATCTTTTTATGGGAGAGTTATGAAACGGAACGGAGCCCTCTTGAAAAATTTCTTGTTTCGCCTTTTCCTGCTGGCTATTCTCTGGTGGGGATTGAGTGAGGGGAGGTTACCCAATGTACTGGTTGCATTTATAATAATTTCGATGGTTGCCTGGAGCAGTTTGTATTGTATCCGACCCGGAACGTGGAGTATTCATTGGCCGGGGCTTCTTGGATTTATTGGATTCTTTCTGATCGAGACTTTTCTGGCTGGCCTGGATGTTGCGTACAGGGCATTTCATCCAAAACTTCCCCTTGCACCAGGGATAATCTCATATACACTTCAATTGCCGAAGCCGTCTTCAAAAATTTTTTTCGTTTGGATTGTAAGTCTGCTTCCCGGCACCGCCAGTGTGTCTTTGCAGGAAAATCGAGTTTTGATTCACGTTTTAGACACCAGGCAGTCCAACCATAAAAAACTTGAGGCTATTGAAAATCGTGTCGCACGTCTTCTTCAAAATAAATTGCAAAACTCATAATGTTAGGGTAGTTTTTTAAGGTCTTTCCCATTTTCTGGAGAGTAATTAGAAATCTGACCATAAATTTTCTTCAATAATGAAATCGGGCTCTTATGTTAACCTTATGTGTTTTCTTTGACCGGGCTGTGATCTTAAGAAAATTTGCTCTGTATCTGCTGTCTACCGTATGCGCCCTGTTAGTATTCCTTTTCTTTGCTCAGGCCAGTCAGGCTGAGTCAGCCGATAAGAGGCTGCTAGTAGCATCCACTACTCAAATCGCGGATTTTGCCCGACAGATAACCGGTGATCGATGGATGGTGAAAAGTATTCTGGCACCGGGAGCCGACCCTCACACCTATCAACCTACGCCTGACGATGTACAGATCGTACTGGCTGCCGATCTATGTCTTGAAAACGGACTTCATCTGGAGGGAAAGAGCTGGATGGCTACCCTGGCCGGAGATTCCGGTAAACCGCTGGTGACCGTCACACGCGGGCTTGCGCCTTTGGAAATTAATGCCGACGGGCAAAGTCTAGCAGATCCGCATGCCTGGTTCTCTCCCGCCAATGGGGCTTTGTATGTTAACAATATTGTCCAGGCTCTGGTAGAATTCGATACTGTCCACGCAGAAGAATATCGTGCACGAGCTACCCTGTATCTGCAGCAGCTAAGGGTGCTGGATGCCTGGATTCGAGCACAGGTTAATCGCATCGAGCCGCAGCGCCGCATCCTGGTAACCACCCATGATGCCTTCAATTATTTTTGCCGTGAATACCGGTTCAACGCTAATAATGACTACCTGAGCATTGCCCCTGTGGGATGGTCAACCGGCAGCGAGGTGGGCGCCGGAATGACGCCTGAGCGACGGCGCGAGGTGGTGGCGTCTATCAGGCAGGCCGGAGCACCGGCGATCTTTGTCGAAACCACCATCAACCCCAAACAGATCCGTGAGATAGCCCGGGATACCGGCGTCAAGATCGGAGGGGAGCTTTACTCAGACTCCATGGGACCTCCGGGCAGCGCAGGGGAAACGTATATAGGCATGATGCGGGAGAATGTGCTGCTCATCGTGCAGGCATTGCAACAACCTTAAAGGAATAACCTCATGCGCTTTGTTCTGACAGCTCTGATCTGGCTGCTTCTTCTTGGCGGTCTCAGTCTTTATATCTTTCAACGTGATCGGAGAACTCAAGCCCCGATTCAGGCACCAGTCATGCAAGAGGCTTCCGGCCAAAATTTCATCCTGGAAATTACCCCTACTTTTTCCCCGCAACCGGACCCTTTTGCCCTTCAAGGAGAAGCTGGCGATTCCCCGTCATTAGTTGTTCGCACTTCGCGGCAGGAACTGTTCCGTGCAGAGGCCGATCTGGAGCGAGGTGTTCCAGTACAGGTGCAGCCGGTTCACGGTCTGGTGGAAGGTCGTAATGAGCTCTACCTTCAGGGCACTCCGCCACTGAGTGAAGCTCATCGTGACCATGCAGTACGGGTTCGATTGTTGCAGGATAGCAGGGTCGTGACAGACCAGACTATTTGGGGAGGCGGTGGCACAGGGGTGGCCGGGACGATATCTTTTACTCTGACACCAATGGCGGAGAATGCGCATGATCACTAAACAAATCCCGGCTATCGAAGTCCGCCACCTGACAGTCAGCTATGGCGAACGACCGGCGCTGCTGGATGTATCGGTTTCCATCGAACCCGATCAGCTGGTGGGAGTGATTGGGCCGAATGGTTCCGGTAAGTCGACTCTGATCAAGGCTATTCTCGGTTTTGTCCGTCCGGATGTCGGAGAGGTGCGTATTGCCGGTAAAAATGTCGATAGGACCAAAGGACTGGTGGCCTATGTGCCCCAACGCGGCGCTGTGGATTGGGATTTCCCCATAACCGTGAAAGAGGTGGCTCTCATGGGGCGCTATCAACAGATTCCCTGGTATCGCAGCTTGCGTAAAATCGATCATGAGGCTGCGCTGGATGCCTTGGCCATGGTTCGGATGAGCGATTTTGCCGACCGACAGATCGGCCAGCTTTCCGGTGGTCAGCAGCAACGTGTCTTTCTGGCCCGCGCATTGGCTCAGGGTGCGGAAATCCTGCTTTTGGACGAACCTTTCGCAGGAGTTGATGCAGCTACGGAACGGGCCATTCTTGATGTGCTGGAGCGGGCCAAGGCAGCCGGCAAGACTTTGGTTGTAGTGCATCACGACCTGACTACCGCAGCGGAATATTTCGACAACCTGATTTTACTTAAGCAGCGATTATACGCCTATGGTCCGCCACAGCTTGTGCTGCAGGAAGAACTGCTCAGTCAGGTGTATGAAGGGCGCTTGCGGGTTTTTGCCGACCTTGCCAAGAAAAAGGAGGACTGATGGAGTTTCTGCTGCAGATCTTGTGGGCACCTCTCACCGAGACCTATTTTCAGAAGGCTCTTATCGGCGGCTGTATCGTCGCGATAGTGGCGGCGGTGGTAGGTTGCCTGGTAGTGTTACGGCGGATGGCATTTCTTGGTGATGCCTTGTCCCATGCGATGATTGCCGGGGTGGCCGGCGGCTATCTGGTTATGAAGCTTCTCTTCGGACTGGAGGCTCATGCCCCGGGAATGCTGCTGGGTTCGTTGCTGGCGGCCATAATCACCGTGGCCCTCATCGGCTTCGTATCACGCATCTCCAGGGTTAAAGAAGACACCGCTATCGGTATTATGTATACCGGCGTCTTCGCGCTAGGGGTGGTTGTGGTATCGGTTTTCAGGCACTACATCCACATTGATCTTATGCATTTCATCATGGGGGACATCCTCGGTGTAGCTGACAGCGATCTGTGGGTGAGCGCTTTCGTAGCTCCACTGGTGTTAAGCATTTTGATCCTCTTTTATCGACATTTTCAGCTTTCGACCTTCGACCCGGTGATGGCTGCCTCTATTGGCCTGCCGGTGCTGTTGCTCGATTACGTGCTGACCACCTGCGTGTCGCTGGTGGTGGTCAGTGCCGTCAGTATGGTCGGAGTGATCCTGGTAGTTGGTCTTCTGATCACTCCGGCAGCTACCGCCTATCTGTTATGTGATCGCCTGGATAGGATGATGATGCTGGCTGCTCTGTTCGGAGTAACCAGCGTCGTCGGTGGCTTGTATTTATGCGTCTGGCTTGATTCGGCAGGCGGTGGAGCCATTATGCTGTTCTGTACCCTGCAGTTCCTGGTGGTTTTGACTATCGCACCAAGATACGGGCTGCTGGCCCGCTGGCTGCGGTTGCGGAGGCTGGTGCCTCAGCAAGTGGTGGAGGACGTGCTGACCACCATACTGCGCCATGAGAAAAGCACAACTCCTGCGATTATTCGTCAACATGTACCTCAAGCCACCGCCCTGCCCAGGGCATTGCGGCAGATGGTTCAGAATAATCTGATTGAAGAGGCAGAGGATGGCTTCCGGCTTACCAAAACCGGCTATACAGAGGCTGCCAAAGTATTGCGCGCCCACCGTCTGTGGGAATCCTACCTGGAGTCCATCGGTACTCCGCAGGAGAAATTACATGCCACTGCACACCAGCTGGAACATTTATTACCTGATGAAACTATTGACTACCTGAATGAAAAGCTTGGTCAGCCCCAATTTGATCCCCACGGTAAAACAATCCCTCCTCATATAAAAAATCGTATCAAAGAAGAATAAATACTGACAATCAGTAATCGTTCATAGCGAAAAATAGTCAGAAAATGAAGCCATCTCTGGTTCCAGCTGATTGCTAATATTTCGATAGGTTAGCAGTAATAATAATCTGTCGAGAATGATAACGATTCCAAAAAACGCCTGGAGCCCCTGTATTCTTGGCTTGTTCGGTATTACCATTTGAAAAATGGAACTAATCTGGAAGTCATGAGAGATATGTAAATCGACTGTGATTCCATTGCCTGACCTTGAGGTATTTTATGCGTTCCGCCATATCCGCCGAATCCCTTTTGCCGATTGTAACCAGACTAATATCGGAATTACATCCAGATGTTGCATCTCAACGCCCGATTAATCTTGACAGTGGACTTGGCCGTGATCTTGGCCTGGATAGTTTAGCTCGAACGGAACTGTTTAATCGCCTGGAGAAGGAATTTGGAGTCAAGTTGCCGGAGCAGGCACTCGCAACAGCAGAAACTCCGAGAGATCTCCTGCGTTTTCTTAAGAAAAAGGCTCCGCGCACTAAAAAGGCCGAGAAGCCGGATTCAGGGATGCCGGATTCGCAGACAGAACAAAGGGAAGTGGGGTTGGCGGATGCTAAAACTTTGTTGGATGTGCTGGAACAACATATTGCCATTCAACCCGATTCCTTGCATATCACCCTTTTACAGGGAGATGACGAAATTCGCATAAGCTACGAAATGCTGCAACAGGAAGGAGAAAAGGTGGCAGTCCGACTGAGGCAGCTTGATCTGGAGCCGGGAGCGTCCGTGGCAATCATGCTGCCAACCTGTCCTGACTATTTTTATGCATTCTGGGGCATACTCTGCTGCGGCGGCATACCCGTGCCGCTCTATCCACCGGCCCGCCCAACCCAGATCGAAGAGCATGTGCGGCGCCACAGAAAGATTATATCTAATTCAGGGGCAAAACT
>JBARUR010000101.1:0-10131 GCA_049645845.1 Desulforhopalus sp.
TGGTAGTGAACCATAGTAGGCTATGTTCACTGGCAAAATACTGCGAAAGATGGCGCCGCATGTACTGACCTTCGGTGAACATTGTGTTGATCAAGAGAATAAGTGAAACAATGTCGAAGCTCTTGAAAAAACAATATTATTCTGGAAAACAACACAATGTTCATGAGAAATGCGGGTTAGAGCAGAAGATGCTTTATAATACTGCCGTTGATGGTTCAGCTATAAAAGAAAGCTCAGATTTTTAGTGCCTTACTCCAGAAAACCTGTCGTAATAAACAAGAAAACTGAACTGGAGACTACTTTAAACTTAGAATGTCAAAGTAACCTCCAAGGCACTTATACCCCTCAAGGGGGCACTGAACTGAGTACCCGCAAAGCATGGCGACTATAAAGAGTCCCCCATGTGGGGTGTTACATCACGAGCCTTCATTAACTCTGTTTCGTAAAATGCCGGATGGCTTGAAGGTCACAACTCTCCTGGCATTCAGCATCAGATCATCGCCAGTCTGTGGGTTACGTCCACGACGGGGATTTTTGTCCCTGACATTAAATTTCCCGAAACCACTCAGCAGAAGATCAGATCCATTAATCAGTGTATCTTTTGACAGACGTAAAAATGCTTCGACCGATTCTGTTGCCTGTGCCTTGGTCAGATTTTCGTGTTTTTCATACACCTGCTGCACCAGATCTGCTTTAGTAAGTGTCATCTTCCCCTCCGTTAGTTTCTAAGATGTTGTTCGTTAGTACCTTCAAAGATCATATTCATAAAATGAAAAAAGATAAAGAAATTAGTGCCATGAGTATCAATTTTCGCTACGATTATTTTCGACTGTGCATACTGAAGCATAAATCGCCCAATTGGACATGAATACCCACAGGGTGGGATTCTTTTTAATCCCCATGCTGTGAGGGGGACTCTTTTCAGTCCCCATGCTGTGAGGGGGATTCTTTTTAATCCCCATGCTCTGAAGGGGACTCCTTTCAGTCCTATGCTTTTGGAGGTGCTGAAATTGATTTACAGGCAACATCCTCTGTCTGATTTTAAATTTTCCGGTTATTATGGATTCATCCCATGCAAATAAGCAGTTAAACCTTTCTACAGGAGTCTTAGATGCAAGATACTACACCTCAAATTCTTCAGCATATACCAGGCAATCCTGAAAGCACTCAACATTACCTCTTTTATCTGCATGGCCTGATTATCGAAGAAGCAGGAGTCAGACCCAAAAGTGAAGAACACGGTTACTATGAGTATCAATTAATTCTGGAAGAGCTTTCACGCGAAGGTTTCGTCATAATAAGCGAGGCCCGAAAAAAAGGTACGGAGGTAAAACCTTACGCAGAAAACATCGCGTCCCAGATCAAGGAATTATTGGCAAATGGTGTTCTGCCAAGCAACATTACTGTAGTTGGTGCTTCTAAAGGCGGGATTATCGGCGCTTATATATCAACAATGCTCCGGGAGAAAGAGATAAACTATGTGTTTTTAGCAGGGTTGTTTGAAAAATGTCTCATTGATCAACACTTGAAATTGTATGGAAATATTCTCTCTATTCATGACAGATCAGATAAATTGTCAATTACTCCTTCTTTATATTTTGAGCGATCGGAAGGATTGGGTCGGTTCGAGGAAATTGTTTTAGCACTCGATGTCGGGCACGGCTTAATTTATAAGCCCTATCGTGAATGGATCGATCCTTTTCTAGTGTGGTTGAAAACTAAATAAATCATAGAAAAATCTAGCACAGGAGATGAAAATACATGGAAACACAACCTAGTTTACAAATTATCGGTATGCTCCATGGCGACATAAAAAGCAGGAAAGACGCTCCCAAAAACTTTGATGAGTCGGAGAGAGTAGGCACACTGGAAATTTATCCTGAATTCCAGGAGGGGCTTGATGGTATACTTCCCGGTCAAACCATCGTTGTACTCTTCTGGCTTCACAAGGCAACACGGGACAACCTTAAGGTTTATCCTCGTGGAGATAAATCGAGGGGCCTTCGCGGGGTTTTTGCGACTCGCAGTCCGATGCGACCAAATCCTATTGCTATTTCGGAACTGGAGGTTCTTGAGGTTGACGGTAATCATTTGAAAGTATCCGGGCTTGATATTCTTGACGGCACTCCTATAGTCGATATCAAGAAAATGGTTAATCGATAAACGTGTCTCATACTGGACTCAGTGGCAGGCTTTAATGCTCATGCAATAAGTAGAGGAGAAAACTCATGAATCAGCATCTCATTATCCGTATAATTGTTTTTCTTATGATCCCATTCTTATGGGGATGTTCGGAAAAACCTTTAGCCCTTCAGGTACGTTATGCCGAAGTTTTGGGATTAACGCAAAACGATCCCGTATATTTTGAACAAAACAAAATAGGGGAAGTACAAAAAGTTACTTACACTCAGCAAGGAGATTATCTGGTTAAAATCAGTATTACGCCGGATTTTAAAAACACCGCTACAGCGGATTCTAAATTTTTCATTGGAAATGATCCGATTAATCAACAAGATAAAGCCGTAATCATTATGCAGGAAAAGCCCGGCGGTAAAATTTTAGAAGAAGGTACTGTAGTTCTTGGCTCTGTTCAAACAGGATTGCTCGAAGAAATGATGAGTAGTTTTAAACGCAACGCCATCATCGCCGAAAATGAAATGCGAAAGGCAGTGCAAGAGCTGGAACAATCGCTCAAAGGATCTTCCCAGAAATTAGACGAAGATATGTCCGCGTTGCTGAAGGATCTTTCCCGGCAATTTCGCACATTCAACGAAGAAATCAAAAAAGTTCCGGACAGCCAGGAAGTAAAGCAACTGGAAGAATCTATTCGCTTATTCGCCGAAGAATTTAATAAAGCACAAGAGAATGTGCGTGAACATATCCGAGATGAGGTGATTCCACAGCTCCGCAAGGAACTCGACCAACTTCGCGAGCAACTCCAGCAAGAAGGACGTGAAAAAGAAACAGAGACTATTGACAATAAAATTAATGAGATGAGTACAATATAGCTAACGGCCTGTCACCTCTCTGTGGAAATCTCCTTTGGATATGGATTTTTCGATCAATTATCTCCTGCTCGAAATCCTTTTGCGAAGTTGATAACACACATTGTCCCGAAATCAGGGTGTGGACCACAAGCAATCCCGGCGCTATCGAACTGAGAGTTATACATATTTTTGCGGTGGCCCCGATCAGGAACACCATCATCAATAATGAGCTGCATAACCATTCTACGGGGGTCACTGGGACCATAGGCGATGTTTTCACCAATTACGCCTTGCAATATTGTTCCATGGCGTTCGATGCGCTCCTGCATCGTACCGGTTTGCTCACCACCATGGCCGGTATTGCCGGATTTACTCTGCTTCCGAACAAGCTCAGCCGCTGCAGCAGCTAACCCTTGAGACCAATCGAGCGCCGGTAATGGTTTTTGTCGACTGAGGAATTCTATCGCTTCATCCAGGGCAGCTACCCCTTCGTGAGTTTTAACGAAGGTATCGACACCCGGCAACCGGTAGATTTTTCCATCATAATGACTGCGAGATTCGCGTATAAAATCTGCGTACTTTCCTGGTTCAGTGCGGGCAAGATTAGTCTCCACCAGAACCTGTCTTGCCAGGTTCTCTTCTGCTGCAACCGGCAAAACCATTCCAAAGACAAAACAAAGCAACAAGATCATGCGAGTTATCCGTTTTTTCATTTTAAAGCCTCCATGGTTGATGTGTTCATAAATAACATACTCAATAAGGAGTTTAATTATTGTGCCGGTGCCTGTATACTGCCAATGATAATTTTTACCATTAATTCATTACTCTGCTAAAGGGGCCTTTCAAATGATTCAAGCACTTATTGTATATTCAACTCGCACCGGCGAAACCAGAAAAATTGCGGAACTCATTGCAGAAGGATTAAGATTTTCATCTATAAACCCAACATTAAAGGACGTTACAGAGATCAAACGAGAGACGGATCTGGAAGGCTTTGATATCTACGTATTCGGTTCATCCACTTATCATGGTGAAATGATGGACAGGATGAAGACCTTCCTGTTCCTCGCTGAACGAGCTGAACTCCAAAATAAGGTAGGAGGAGCATTTGGTTCTTTCGGCTGGAGCGGTGAAGCGGCTGAACGAATCTTTGCTACCATGAAAAACATTTACAAGATGGATATGGTCAGTACTCCACTGATGCTGAAAGGCAGCGGAGTTGACAGCGGTATCAAAGTCGCCCATGCATATGGTAAAGAGTTAGCTGCAAAAATTGCATAAGACATTTTAGGCTGGATGCCTCTTGCTTGAGATTTTTTACGATGCCGTCATGATTAATGATGCTGCAATAATCCACATTGTAGCCCATACTAAAGTGTCGAGGATACGCCAGGATATTTGTTTCCTAAATACCGGCGCAAGCATCTGACCCCCAAGACTAAGGCAAATAAACCACAGTGTTGAAGCAGAGATGGCTCCAGCCCAAAACAACAAGAGATTGTTCCCATAAAATTGGCTGCTGATGCTGCCCAGCAGGATGACCGTGTCCAAATAGAAATGCGGGTTGAGCAGTGTAACGGCTAATGTCGTCAAAATCGCAGAGCCCAGGGAGAGAACCGCTTGATCACTCGTTTCTAGGCTCCCACCCCTTATGGCAGAACGGAGTGAACCACAGCCATAGACAAAAAGAAACCCAGCGCCGCCCCACGTTACCCACTTCGAAAGAGATGGGTTGGCTGACACTACTCCGCCGACACCTGCAATTCCCGCTGTAATGAAGACCGCATCACAAAAAATGCATATCAATGCGATAATCAAGTGATGATTCCTACGAACGCCCTGAGATAAAACAAAGGCGTTCTGAGCACCTATGGCCGCAATCAGCCCTGCGCTTGCTCCAAATCCCTGTGAAAACGGTGTGATCATATTCTATTTCCTCAAAATTTGTTTCCTTGAGAAAGTAGTTGAAGTGGTCTAGAAAGTAAAATTAATTAATTTCGCATAAGATTAATATTTCTAATAAAAATCACATGCTCGACTACAAACTTATTGAAGCGTTGGCATTGGTAGCTCAGGATGGAGGTTTCGACAAAGCCGCCAATACTCTCCATATCACCCAATCCGCAGTATCTCAAAGAGTGAAACTCCTGGAGGAGCAGATGGGTCAGATTTTACTGGCACGCACCACACCCCCTCGTTTAACCTCAGCCGGTCGAAATCTGTTAAAACATTATCTTAAGGTCAAGCGCCTTGAGGATGATCTTTTCGGGGAGATGAATGAGCATGTCGACAAAGGGTATAAATCGATAGCAGTCGCTCTTAACGCCGATAGCCTGGCGACTTGGTTTCTTGATGCAATTCAACCCTTTGTATTAAAGGAAGGTATTTTGTTGGACATCCGGGTCGATGATCAGGAGCAGACTCATCAGCTGCTGAAAAATGGCGAGGTCGTCGGGTGTATCAGCACCAAGGATAAACCCTTGCAAGGTTGCAGAACCGATTATTTAGGACGGATGAATTACCATATGCTGGCCGCTCCTGAATTTGCAAAAAAATGGTTCCCAACTGGACTTACCATCGCTGAAGCTTTTCTAGCACCCGCTATAATTTTTAATCGCAAAGACGAGCTGCACCATAAACTTTTAAAACTGGTATTGGGACAAGTACCTGAAAATCTCCCCATCAATTATATACCATCTGCTGAAAAATTCGTGAATGTCATTGCCAACGAGATTGGTTACGGCATGTTGCCGTTTCAACAATCTGAGCCTTTTATCCGGACAGGTCAATTAGTGGATTTGGCTCCTGATTACGTTGTTCCGGTAAAACTCTATTGGCATTGCTGGAATTTAAAATCAAAGCTGCTCATACAATTTACTGAGCAATTGATTTTCAGAGCAAAAACGCTGTTGGACAAATAGGTTTTCGAATCAATTATCTTTTTGCAGAAATACTCCACTTCTGCAAAACGTTATTGCATCAATTTATAAAGCGTTATTGGCATTTTTCCAGTCGGCAACCTTGAGTTTAATCAACGCGACTGCTAGATTCAGCTTTTTCTTTGGATTCCAAAAATATTACTAATTTTCGATCCTCAATAATAATATGACTTACCAGCCAGTTCTTCATGAGCAAAAGAAGCTGTGAACCTAGTACCGATCCCCCATCCCGGAACTCCATGAGTTTTTGATTCACGAGATTTTTGAAATCTTTGTGCAACCGCCAGTGTATTGCGGCCTCTGGATAGTCATTTTCATCCATGACTCTTTCTTCAGTTTTGAAGTGGTAGTTTGTGTACTCTATTAACTCCTTAAGCATCTCTTTTTTCAATTCTTCCATATTTGAAGAGCTGCCATTCATAAATGCATCTTCAAGTCTGTTAAAAATCTCAATCCAATCCTGATGCTGCTTATCTATTTCAGCATGTCCGATGTTCCATGCTTTATCCCAAATAATTGTCATATGTTTTCTCTGTAAAATACCTTTTTTGCATGTTTTTATTTTTACGAAGCGAGGCCGTACTGCAATAAAAGCCTATTATTTTAAGCTGTCAGATAATCTTAAAACTTTGGGAGGATGATTGTCAAATTACTTAGCTAGAAATCCGCCAGTAACAGTTTCTCGAATAATCCAGGCGGCACAAGTGTGTTGTCCCTTTGCTCTTCCGATTTTGAGGTGGTCATTGTATCCAGCATCATCCGCAAAGGATCTCGCCTGGCCGAGAGCACGGTCAACCGCCCATGTCAGACTTCCTCAGCAAGTCGAACACGGCTAGACTTTCCTCATCGAGCCCCTCCCTCAAGGCGCAGCTCTCCTCATTGCCCATCTCACCCATGATCTGCAAAAGCGCTTCGAAGGTCTTTTCTATGGTCACTCGATCCTTCTCGCGGTTGTACTCGGCGACGATCTCCTCGTAATGCCTTCTGAAATCGATCTTGCTGATTTCGTATGATGGAGACACTTCGGCAACAGCCGTCCCAGTCAGTGTTTCAATCGCCTCTATCTATACATTAATGATAAACCTGTCGGCCTGGTGAAAGAACACATCTACCTGGATATCTCCACCCCGGGTAGAGCCGATTTCACGGTTCGAAGTTCATCACCATTACCAGGAATTGTCCACCTGGCTATAGGTGACACCAGCAGAAACAGCTTGGTTGATTTCTTCACCAGCTTTATCGTTAAGAGTAACGCCATCGATGGAGCACAGCAGCGCATATTTTGCCGTGAGTTGTACACGGTCCTTTGATCGACGCCCCCCTTTCAATTCGTTGGTAATTGGAACCATATCCGGTGGGCAGGAAAACCATTCTTCGTTGCTGAAGGCCTTTTTCAAGAGGTGCGCCCTGGCGGGTGCCTCAATGGCCAGTACATTACCAGCCTGTAGCTTAAAGAACATTTTCTGGTGGTAACATGCGAGAAGCGATTAAGCGTAGTGTTAAGGATGTTTCCGGAGCTGGCCAGAGGGTATCACCTGGACCGGTACGCGCGGATTATCAAGATATCGGATCCACCGGCTGCAGGGGTAAAAGTGTGATCGATTCCGCCCTTACTTTTCCGCCGATATCGAGATCCTTACTCGGACGGAGATCCGGTACCGGATTTTCCAAAGTTTGAAGCGGTTCCCCTGCCGGTTCCTGCTGGCGGAAATGATGAAGGCTTTTTCCTCTGGCCGAGGCCGGGAACAATAGTCACGGTAAGATGGATTGAAGGACGTCCGGATCACCCTGTCATTCAGCACGTATATCCTATGGGATTATCTCTTCCGAGCGTCCCCGATCACATGGGCAAGTGGCAAAAAAAGGCAGGCATTCACCAGACAATCGATGCTGCCGGCAACTGGGAAAGAAAGACCGATAAGACTATTTCCGATTTTGCAAAAGAGATTCACGAAACAGCGTCAGGAGACAGAAGCGAAACTATCGGCGGAGAATCGTCAGAAAATGTGACAGGAACAAAAAAGACTACGGCTGCAGCCTACCAAGTCACGGCACCGACAATCACGATAGGCCCCCCAAATGGTGGCCCCAGCCTTTTACCGTTGATAACAACTGCCTTGAATGATATTAAATCCGCTCTTGATATTATTGCAGACCATACCCATCCATCAGAGAACACAGCAAGTCAGGACTCCTCCGCAATTCATGCCAAAGCTGCAGGAGTTGGCGGGACAAATACTTCACTGCAAACCCTTCAGTAATATCCCTGATCACCTCGACCGAAAACAATCTTTCTCTTTGAAAGATTGATAAGCATAGACTGACTTGTTTTTTAGTTATGGCAAATAACAGGTTGATAATTAACCTATTCAATGCCAGTAAAATCAATCAAAAATAGGTGTGGGGAAAGTAATATGAAATCTTCAGAATTCATTAGGAATAATCTAGAAGAAATTCTTCAGGAGTGGGATCAATTTGCCCGCTCACTTCGACCCAATCTTGATAGGGAAACACTACGCGACCATGCAGATTATTTGCTCAAAACTATTGCAGACGATATTGAAACGCAGCAAACTGAACAATCAAATAATCATAATTCGAATTCTCGAAATGCCGCTGAAAAGCATAGTTTAGATCGCTTTCGTACAGGTTATCGACTTACAGAGGTAATTGCCGAATATAAGTTTATTCGCGCAACTATTATTCGTCTTTGGAGTGAACATAATCCCTCTGCCCTCCTAAATATCAATGATTTTATTTGTTTTAATAGAACATTGGATCAACAGATTTATCACGCTACTGAACGTTTTTTTAGGGAGAGCAAAGAAGAGTTGCAAGACTTGAACAATAAACTGGAGCAAAAAGTAGAGAAGCGTAGCCTAGCACTGCAGAAAGCCCAAGCACAATACCTTCATGCAATAAAATTATCCGCAATCGGTCAATTATCCGCTTCAATTGCCCATGAATTCAATAATCCTTTACAGGGAATCAGAACCATCCTGAAAGGGTTGAAGCGCAGAGCCATTTTGGACGAAGAGGACAAGGAGCTGCTGGACCTTGCTATCGACGAAAATGAACGAATGGGAAAATTGATTAAAAGTCTCCAAGACTTCAACCAGCCATCAGCTGGCGATAGAAAAGAAATGGATATACACGCATCTCTTGATTCTCTGCTGCTTTTATACAGAAGTGAGTTTAAGCGTAAAAAAATTGAAACAAATTTAAACTATGCAGAAAGAGTTCCGGTAGTCGAAGTAATTCCCGATCAGATCAAACAAGTCTTCCTTAATGTGCTGAATAACGCAAAGGACGCCTGTCAACAAAAAGGTGGAGTTATTTCAATAAGCACATGTTACGAAGACCAGTTAGTTGCAGTAACAATTAAGGACACTGGTGTAGGTTTTGCACCAGAAAAAAAAGATGAAATTTTTAAGCCATTCTACACAACTAAACCCAAAGATAAAGGAACGGGACTTGGACTGTCCATCAGCAAGGAAATTATAGAATACCATCAAGGAGAAATGCGGGTGGAAAGCCAGCCAGGTAATGGTTCATCTTTCACCATCTTGCTGCCTGTTAAAAAAGATTGAATTCGCCCAATTAAGTTTAAACAAGTTCATAATACTGTGACCTGGTGCCAGATGTAACAGCAAGGCGAGGAAATTCGTTAGACCGAAGTGATAAGTTATTTGTTTTCCGGTTAATCTTATTTTCAATTTGATTCAGGGAAAACAACATGAACAATGTACAGAAAAAAGATTTATTTATTGAGTGGTCTCTCTACGAGCCAAAGAAACAAAGAGCGATGATAGACAAGTATTGCTAAGAGGCCAGTGCGGAAGAATGCAGCAAAGAAAATTTTCTGGAATTTTTGAAAGATAAGCTACAGATTGAAGGTTATTGGAAAAAAATAGGTTTGGCTTAACCCCTTGTCCACTTTTTTGTGGCAAGATCAATATGATGCAATACATCTTGCTCGATGCTTCGCCACCCGCAAACTTCCTGAGCGGAGAGAATACCTGAACTCACATTTACCTACAAGTTCTCTGAGGGCAATTGGAATTCGTAATCGGAAGATGTACCCAGAAGGACACTGGTAAATATAGGAAGGTTGCCCTGAAACAGAAAAGCCCATCTTTTACCTCTCTTTTTGCTATCTTGTGGATAACAGAAGCGGATAAAGATGGGCTCACGCACATGAAGAA
>JBARUR010000102.1:0-15748 GCA_049645845.1 Desulforhopalus sp.
AATGTTCACCGAAGGCCAGCCGATCTTACCGTGTCTCTTTCGTCGTTGAAGCAATAAACATAGGCAACTATAGTTCATTGCTTCACTTCTCGGATACACGGCAACCTCGACTGGTGAGAAATCCGGGTTAGTGTGTTTACCAGTGTTAGTCACAATCGTGTCATTTTGCCGTAGTACTTTACTTCCTGTTCTGACAGGCCTCCTCCTCTGGATATCTTTTCCCGGTGGTGGAGAGATCTGGCCACTGCTCTTTGTAGCTCTTGTGCCGTTTCTTTATGTTATCGCTGGAATAGGCGCCAGGAGTGCTTTTTTCGCCGGAATTTTCTGTGGTCTTGTGCATTTTATCCTGCTTCTCTATTGGATAGTAATCGTCCTCGGCAAATATGGCGGCCTGCCCTGGTTCATTTCCGTACCGGCCTTGCTGCTGCTTGCTTTGTACATGAGCCTTTATTTCGGGCTATTTGCATTGCTGTCGCGTTATGTGCTGCTGAGCTTTCCGGCAGCTGTCGCCCTGTGGCTGTTGCCTGCTCTCTGGGTTGGGCTGGACTGGTTTCGCGGAGAATTCCTCACGGGATTTCCGTGGATGGATCTGGGCTATGCATTGTATAAAGTGCCCCATCTTGTTCAGATTGCTGATATTATCGGTCATCATGGGATAACTTTCCTGGTTGTATTTTTCAACACCTTTCTGGTGCTGTTGTTAACCAAAAAAAAGAGCCATCCTGGTTCTCTTCTGGTCTTTGTGCCGGCATTCTGCCTGTTCCTTGGGGCAGGCATGTATTCAATGTATCGGTATGAAGATGTAAAGCAGACCATAGAGGCCGCTGACGCGCCTCGAATTAATGTAGGAATAGTCCAGGGTAACATTGATCAGAGTGAAAAATGGTCACCCGAGAATCAGCAGAAGACAATCGATGGATATATTTCGCAAACGGAAAGACTTTTTGACCCGGGCGATCCAGCACTGGTGGTCTGGCCGGAAACGGCTCTTCCTTTCTATCCGATTTCCAGTAGTTACATGTCATCTATCAGGGAGCTGGTTGGTGCAAACGATTTTGCTCTTCTGACCGGTGCACCCTGGTATGAAATTATCGACAGGGACAGAAAAGATATCAAATTTTATAACAGTACACTCCTTTTGCAGCCGGATGGATTATATGGTGGGAAATACTATAAAACCCATCTTGTTCCTTTTGGAGAATATATCCCCCTCAAAAAGTTTTTACCCTTTCTGGCCCCCCTTGTTGAGGCTGTGGGTGATTTCAGTTTTGGGAAGATCGAACAACCTTTAATCTGGCAGGAAGCAAAGACCGGCATTCTCATATGTTTTGAGTCGGTTTTTCCAGAGTTATCCCGTCAATGGGTGTTTGCAGGAGCGAATGTGCTGGTTAATTTAACAAACGATGCCTGGTATGGACGATCGAGTGCTCCGCAGCACAGTCTTGCAATGTCAGTACTGCGGGCTGTGGAAACCCGGCGCAGCCTGATACGGTCGGCAAATACGGGAATATCCGCCTTTGTCACTCCGCTTGGGACAATCACTGCGCAATCCGGGCTGTTTGTCCCGTGGGAGGGTTCAGCACAAGTGATACTTTGTCAGGAGTTGACTATCTGGGCTCGCTATGGTTATCTGTTTGCCCCTATTTGCCTAATCGCCGGCCTTTTGGGCGGATTGGCAGCGGGTATAAAAAGACGCTGGATATAAATTCATAGATAAACAAAATTGTTCTATGGTTATACTGTAAAAGATATATTCAAGGCACGCGCTTTATACGGCCATGGTAAATGTATAAAATATTAAGATATTAAGGTAAAATTATGGCAATCGATAGTGGTTCGGCAGTATCCAAACAGAAACTTGTTGACTTGAAAGTTCGATTACTCGCTCTTAAGGAGCATCTTTGACTTAGCTGTAAAGAAAGACCGGCTGGATGAACTGGAACGGCAGACTCTTGCGCCTGGTTTCTGGAATGATGCTGAAACGGCAACAGTGATCCAGAAAGAACACGGTCAGCTTCAGGAAGTTATCAGAGGCTGGGATGAGCGGTGGAAGGAACTGGAAGATACCGAAATGTTCCTCGAAATGGTCATGGAGGACAAGGATCCCGAGCTGGAGCAGGAGGTAGCCGAGAAGATAGTAAGTATGGAGAAATCCCTGGCGCTGGCCGAGCTGGAATGTATGTTCGATGGAGAACATGACCACAGTAACGCCATTATGTCTATCCATGCAGGAGCCGGAGGAACTGAGGCTCAGGACTGGGTGGAAATCATGATGAGGATGTATCTGCGCTGGGCGGAAATACGAGGTTTTAAAACTGATATTCTGGACTACCTGGCTGGAGATGAGGCAGGCACCAAAAGTGTCACTATAATGTTCAAGGGACGGAACTGTTACGGGTATCTACGTTCCGAACTGGGAATTCACCGTTTGGTTCGCATCTCGCCCTTTGATGCCAGCGGAAGAAGGCACACTTCCTTTGCTTCGGTAATGGTGCTGCCGGAACTGGATGATTCTATTAATGTTGAAATTGACGATAAAGATCTGCGGATCGATACCTACCGTGCCAGCGGGTCAGGTGGGCAGCATGTCAATAAAACCGATTCCGCTATCCGTATAACCCATCTGCCGACAGGAATAGTCGTTCAATGCCAGAATGAGCGATCTCAGCATCGCAATAAAGATACGGCAATGAAGATGCTGTCGGCGCAAATGTATGAACTTGAGCGTCAGAAGCAGGAGGAACAGCATGAAGGTCTATCTGGAGATAAAAAAGGAATCTCCTGGGGCAGCCAAATCAGGTCGTATGTCCTCCAGCCCTATCGCCTGATCAAAGATCATCGTACCGATCAGGAAACCGGTAATGTCGATGCAGTGCTGGACGGAAACCTTGATCCATTCATTAAGGCCTATCTGCTTTTAGGTAAATAAGCATTGATGGCGTGGTAAAAATAAAAAAGGGCCGACTCCAAAAGAGTCGGCCCTTTAAGCTAATAAAAACATTGGGTTTTCGAATGGCTAAGTAAAAAACTTCATATGCGAGGCAACGACGCAGATGAAGAATTTTTACGACGCCATTCCTATTTTAAAACTTCGGCAATGGGAGTGTAGTCCAGGTCAAATGCTTCGGCAACAGCCTTATAGGTAACCTTGCCGTCGACAATGTTTAGGCCGAGGGCAATTTCTTCATTGTCGATACTACTCTTCTTCCATCCCTTATTGGCGATCTGCACGGCATAGGGGAGAGTCGCATTAGTTAGGGCAAGCGTTGAAGTCATGGCAACCGCACCCGGCATATTTGCAACGCAGTAGTGCACCACGCCGTCAACGGTGAAAACCGGATCATCATGGCTTGTCGCTTTTGAGGTCTCGAAACAACCGCCCTGATCAATTGCCACATCGACCATAACCGCACCTTTTTTCATACCTTTCAGCATTTCCCTGGTGACCAGCTTAGGTGCTTTAGCACCGGGAATCAGTACTGCACCGATAACCAAATCGGCTTTATGCAGGAGTTCGCGGAGTTTCGGTACACTGCTCATGATCGGGAAACAATTGCTTGGCATAACCTCACGCAGATAGCGCAGTCGGTCGAGGTTTGTGTCGAGAAGATAGACCTTGCCACCCAGACCGCAAGCCATAAGTGCAGCGTTGATACCAACAACACCGCCACCGATGACAACTACTGTACCGGGCTCAACACCGGGAACGCCGCCAAGTAAAATTCCACGGCCGCCTTTGGTCATCTGCAGGTAATTCGCTCCTTCCTGGGTTGCCATCCTTCCGGCAACTTCACTCATCGGGGTGAGAAGGGGCAGGGAACCGTCGGTCTTCTGAATGGTTTCATAGGCGATGTTTACAGAACCGGCTTTTATCAAGGCTCTGGTCTGCTGCTCGTCGGCTGCAAGGTGAAGGTAGGTGAAGACAATTTGACCCTTGCGGATAAGATCATATTCCTGCGGCTGCGGTTCTTTGACATGCATGACCATGTCGGCTTTTGCGAAAATTTCCGCGGGGCTGTCAATAATTTCGGCTCCGGCTTCCTTATAATCGGCGTCAGGAAACCCGCTGCCTACACCGGCATTTTTTTCGACTAACACCTTGTGGTTATTGTGGATCATGACCTCAACACCAGCAGGGGTCATGCAGACTCTGTTTTCTGCAATTTTAATTTCTTTTAAAATCCCGACGATCATGTTGTTCTCCTATGTGGACGGTTAAAGTGGTTTCTCCGCCTTGCCCGTTACGCCGGGAGGAGAAGTCCGCGATCGGGGCGAAGTGGAAAAACGCTAGTAATTAGTGCCTTACTCCTGAAAACCTTTCACTCAGTTCAAGCCCCTTCAAAGCTTTGGGATTTAAAAGAGTCCCTCTCACAGCATGGGGACTAAAAAGAGCACCACCTTGTGGGGTGTCAGAGTAAATACGGAACCTTAAGATTATAGCCTTTGTAGACAATAAAGCTTTCGACTGTCTGAACATCTTCTACTTTGGCAATCTGCTCTGTAATGAACTCAAGCAGAGTGTAATCTTGGCCAAGTAGAACCTGAAGGATAATGTCATATCTTCCGGTAACTATCCCAGCCGACACTACACCTTTTAATTTACTGAACTCCTTAGCCTTTGTCTGCAGTTCCATGGTTTTGAGTTTTATACCAAGGTAGAGCAGATTGTGTCCGGCAAGGTCATCGATTTTTACATTTCCGGAAAAGTTAAGGACCCCTTCCTCAATAAGTTTATTGACACGGCTACGGATAGTATTTTCGGTAAGCGACAGGGCCTCGGCTATGAGTTTGTATGATTTCCTTCCATCTTTCAGATGGCGAAGTATTTCAATATTTGTATCATCTATTTCCATACTTTCGCTCGCTCATATTTTGAAAAATCGATGTACCATTCGGTGAATTTGAGAATTGAGAATAATTTATAGTTTATTTTGCGGAAACGTCAAACGGAATATTTAATTTTTTATGAAAAACACAAAAAGATGATAATTGACAAACTCGTAAAAACATAAAATTTCGGATGGATAAGTAAAAAACTTCATATGCGAGGCGCTCAAATTTTCTATCATTTCGGCGTACTAGAGTACGTCGCAATGATAGAAAATTTGTGGCAACGAAGTAAATGAAGAATTTTTACGACGCCATCACTGGTATGAAAACAGCTGTGGAAAGGAGACCGGGACGGTCCTATCGAGTTGGTGCTTTGGAGCCTGGTGTTTTTTTGATCGGTTTTGGGCAGCTGGTGGTTTTTTCCTCTTGTCCGAGAGGTTTAAGGTATTGAGAGCTGCAACAACCACACATGGCACCTCCACTCTCGTGACACATACCGGTCAATCCATGGCTGGTACGATTTTGCCTCCTCTTGCAATAACTGAGTAAAACTGCAGTTACCAGCAAGAGAGAAAAGGTAATGGTCAAGGTAAGGAAATAAGTCATCATGTGTATATAATAAGTCCTTATTATTTATCCGCCAAAGTCATCGAAGTGGATATTTTCGGATTCCACACCAAGGCTGTCCAGCATGTCAAAGACCGCCTGGTTCATCATCGGCGGCCCGCATAAATAGTAATTGATATCTTCTGGTGCCGGATGATTCTTAAGGTACTGTTCAAACAGGACCATATGAATAAAACCGGTATGTCCTGTCCAGTTGTCCTCCGGGAGAGGATCGGATAAAGCCAGATGGAAATCAAAATTGTCGTGCTCTTGGGCAATTCCCTCAAATTGATCGGTGTAAAAAACCTCCTTAAGGCTTCTGCCGCCGTACCAGAAAGAAACCTTGCGTTTGGTCTTTTTTGCCTTAAAAAGATCAAAAACATGGCTGCGCAGTGGAGCCATCCCGGCACCGCCGCCAATAAGGATGATTTCGGAATCGCTGTCATCCATGAAAAATTCTCCGAATGGACCTGTGATTATTACATCATCGCCCGGCTGGAGGTTGAAGATATAGGAAGATACCTGTCCGGGAGGAATAGCAGCCTGGCCCGGAGGAGGACTGGCGATACGGACATTCAATTTTATTATGCCTTTCTCTCCTGGATAATTAGCCATTGAATATGCCCTGGTGACCGGATTATACACATGGGATTTATATTGAAACATCTTGAACTTCGTCCAGTCGGAGAGAAAACGTTCATCAATGTCAAAGTTTTGATACTCAAGAGTATGGGGTGGAACTTCGATCTGGATATAGCCGCCGGCCTTGAAGTTGACGGATTCACCTTCCGGTAGACCGATGACCAGTTCTTTTATAAAGGTGGCCACGTTGTTGTTTGAAATAACTTTGCAGTGTAATTTTTTAGCTTCAAGCATTGATGAGGGAATTTCAATAACCAAGTCTCGTTTAACCGGAACCTGGCAGGAAAGACGCATCCCCTGTTTAGCCTCCCGGTTGTTGATTTTCCCTTTTTCCGTGGGCAGGATTGCGCCCCCGCCCTCTTTGACGATACAGCGGCATTGACCGCAGCTTCCACCACCACCGCAGGCCGATGAAAGGATAATTCCTTCTTCCGAAAGGGTTGTCAGCAGTTTGCCGCCCGGCTTGGCCTGGAATTTTTTTTCCTCGTTAATCTGGATAGTTATATCGCCACTTGGCAGCAGGGTTTTTTTGGCGAGGACGATAATAGTTACCAGCAAGAGCTGAATAGCCAGAAAGCAGGCCACGCCGTAATAAATTTCAGTCATTGTCTGATCCTCCCCTTATTCACCTGCATTCTTTAACGTGTATACTTTATTCATTCTTTCACCGGTAAACGAGATGTAAATGAGAAATATGTCGGAATTCATGTATTAGCTTGTGCTGAGGTGATATCTACATTTCAATTCCGGCCAATCCCATAAACGCGAGTGCCATTAGCCCGGTCGAAATAAAAGTTAAGCCAAGTCCTCTCAATCCCGCTGGCGCATCAGCGTATTCAAGTCTTTCCCTGATCCCTGCCAGGAGGACTACAGCCAGGAAAAAACCGGCACCGGAGCCGAAACCATAGGCGACGGATTCATTAAAAGTATAATCCCTTTCCGCCATAAAAAGAGTGCCGCCGAAGATGGCGCAGTTGACCGTCAAAAGTGGCAGAAAAATGCCCAAAGTGTTGTAGAGAGCCGGGATATACCTATCGATGAACATCTCGAGAACCTGTACGACCGCTGCGATAATTGCGATATAGGTCAGAAAGCTGAGGAAACTGAGATCAAGATTTGGATGACCCGCCCAGGCCAGGGCACCCGGTTTTAAGAGATAGGTGAGAATTAAATTATTTATGGGTACGGTAATTATCTGGATAAACAGCACCGCTGCGCCAAGCCCTATGGCGGATTTAACCTGCTTGGAGATAGCCAGAAAAGTACACATCCCCAGGAAAAAGCTAAGCGGTAGATTCTCCAGAAAAATGGAGCGGATAATTATATCAAAATAATAGTCCATCAGTCTTTCTCCTGTTGGGAGGGATCAAGAGTTCGCATGATCCAGATAAGCAGGGCGATAAGGAAAAACGCACTGACCGGCAGGATCAGAAAACCATTGCGAAGATACCAGCCGCCGTTGGTAGTCAAAGGAAAGATCTCGATGCCGAAAAGACTGCCTGATCCGAATAATTCCCTGACAAAGGCAACCGACATGAGAATAAAGCCGTAGCCCAGGCCGTTGCCGATTCCGTCGAAAAAACTGGGGATCGGCGGATTGGACATTGCATAGCCTTCAGCGCGCCCCATAACGATGCAGTTGGTGATGATCAGGCCGACATAAATCGAAAGTTGTTTTGAAAGCTCAAAATAAAAGGCTCTCAAAATCTGATCGACCAGGATAACCAGCGTGGCGATAACCATGATCTGCAAGCCGATCCGTACGCTGTTTGGTATCTGGAAACGAACCAGGCTGATGGTCATGTTGGAAAAGGCTACAACAAGGGTAACGCAGATCGACATGACGAACGCTGTGTTCATCTGGCCGGTGGTCGCCAGTGCCGAACAGATACCGAGAACCAGCAAGGCAATGGGATTACGTTTGAATATGGAGCGGGCGATTAGCTCAGTCTTTGTTTCTGCCATTGTTTTTTCCCTTATTTACTTTGTTCCAATCGAGCAAAAAATGGTTTGAATCCATGGTCGCCAAACCAAAATTTCATGAGATTATCGACGCCTGCAGTGGTAAGGGTAGCCCCGGACAGTCCGTCTATCTGGTAGGACTCTTCCGGTCCTTCCGTTGCGACCTTGCCTTTGACATATTTCAAGGCCACTTTTCTGTTGTCATCATAGACTTTTTTCCCCTCCCATCCTTCCTGCCAGCGGTCGTTTTCAATTTCTCCTCCCAACCCCGGCGTCTCGCCGTGTTCATAGAAAGAAACTCCGCGGATGGTCGTCAAATCGCTGTCAAGTGCAACATAGGCGTACATCGTCGACCAGAGTCCCTTGCCGCGAACCGGCAGTATGATCTGATCAATTTTGTCACCTTCTGTGACCAGATAGACAAAAGAATATTTTTCAGCCCGGCTCAGTTTGGCAATGTCCTCTTCTTCAGTTAGCTTTCGACCTCTCTCGTTGGATTGTGCAGCTTTTAACTGCTCGTAAGATTCAGGATCGATTTTTTCTTCAGAAACAAAATTTCCTGTCGATAGCTCGATTATTTTTGTCTCGATCGGGGCAAACATCTGTTCAACGGTTTTACCCTCCTCATAGAGGCCGGCAGCGTAAAGTATGTTCTTTTTTCTATCAATATCCTGATTTGCTTCCTGCAATGGCCGCAGCCCGACAGCAGCGCCTGCAACGAGTGCCGAGCAGACAAAAGCCAAAACAAGTACCGAATAAAATGGTTTGAGAGCGTTTTCTTCAGCCATGTCGCAACATCCTTCTCTTTATATTGGCCTGGATAAAAAAGTAGTCAATAAGCGGCGCAAGAACATTCCCCAGAAGAATAGCCAGCATAATACCTTCAGGAAACGCAGGATTGGATACCCGTATCATTATCGCCAGCATCCCGACCAGCAAGCCATATATCCATTGGCCGGGCAAGGTATGCGCCGCGGAAACAGGATCGGTGGCCATAAAGACCAATCCGAACGCAAAACCGCCAAGCGCCAGATGCCAGAGGGGCGGAACAGCCCAAAGGGGATTGACGTCGCTTCCGCTAAAATAATAAAAGGAGCCGCAAAGCAATGCCCCGATGAGGGTCGAGGCCATGACCCGCCATGGTGCAACGCGGGTGACGAGGAGAATAGCAGCCCCTATTAAGCAAGCCAGTGTCGATGTTTCGCCAAGAGAACCCGGAATAGTTCCAAGAAAGGTCTGGGCAAAGGTCACATTTAACGAATTCATCACCTCACCCGGTTGAGCGGCAGCCAGTTGAGCCAGCGGAGTTGCGCTGGTGATGCCGTCAACGGCAGTCCATATTGCATCGCCGGTCATCTGAGCGGGATAAGCAAAGTAGATAAAAGCCCGCGAGGCCAGTGCCGGATTCATGAAATTGCGGCCTACTCCACCAAATACTTCCTTGGCAAAAATAAGTCCGAAACTGATCCCGGCCGCCACCTGCCAAAGGGGAATATCCGGCGGCAATGTCAAGGAAAAGAGTAAACCGGTTACCATAAAGGCTTCGGAAAATTCATGTCCCCGGACCAGGTTGAACAACCCTTCCCAAAAGGCACCGACCGCCATTGTCGTGATGTAAATAGGAAAAAAATAAAGAGCGCCATGAAGAAAATTAGATATAAGACTGGATGGGTCGCAGCCGACCAGTGACATGATTCCTCCACGCCAGCCATCGGGGCCGCCGAGTCCCATAGCCTCAATCACCAGATTGGCCTGATACCCTGTATTCCACATGGCCATAAAGGTACAAGGCAGAAGCGCAATCAGCACTGTTGTCATGACTCGTTTCAAATCGAGAGAGTCTCTGACATGCGGGGCTATTTGGGTCGTTTGATTCGAACCGAAGAGGATGGTATCTATGGCCTCATAGATTGGATACCAACGCTCAAACCGGCCGCCCTTTTCAAAATGGCGCCCTGCATCTTCCATTACTTTGCTTAAGAATTTCATCTGTAAAATGTCACCTTGCTAAAAAGTGTTATTACTGAAAATGCGGCAACTGCCCGATGCGGTAATCTATCCTCCGAGTTCTATGGCCGTCAGGACTTCGCGCAGAGCGGGGCCGAACTCATTTTTGCCGGGACAGACAAAACCACAGAGACCCAGGTCATCCTCAATGAGTTCGAGAGCACCAAGAGCCTTGGATTTTTCGGTGTCGCCAATTGAGATGGACTTTAACAGGTAGATGGCAATAATATCGAGAGGCATAACCTGCTCGTAGGTGGCAAGTGGAAAAATAGCTCTCCTTCCCCCCCAAAGAGCCGTACTCATGGGAAATAATTTTTCTTTCATATATGCCGAAATAAAAATAGGCTTGACGGAAAAACGATTTTTTCCGGGCAGGAACCAGTTGAGTATGGAGCGCCCGCTGGAATCCTCAATAACCGATATCTGGTTATGGTATCGTCCAAGATAGTTGAAATTCCCTTTAGACCGCCGGCCGCTCAGCACTGAACCGGATATGATCCTCAAATCATCAAGTGACAATTCTCTTCGGCACAGTTCAGTCAGTGATGCACCTATTCTGGTTTTCACCAGGCTCGGCTTGAAGACCCCGGAACCGCCAAGAGCCACGACGCGTTCGGTGAGAAGCTGTCCGGTCATAAAAAGGTGACCGATATCGATTACGTCCTGGTAGCCGATATGCCAGACTGTTTTGGTTTCGTGAACCGGATCGATGAAATGAATATGGGTAGAGGGCAGTCCGGCAGGGTGGGGCCCCTGGAACGACCAATAGCTCAACCCGTCTACCTCTTCATATGGCTGCAGTTTTTCGGAATCGGTGCAGTAATGGACAGGGCCTGTTATCAGGCGCCTGAGAATTTTCAGGCCAAATTGATAGGCGGACTGATATTCTTCAATGATGATGCCTGGGTCAGCCGCCAGTGGCGAAGTGTCCATTGCGGTAATGAACAAGGAAACCGGTTCGGAGTCAATTGCCGGAATCTTGCCGTAGGGCCTGGTGCGAAAAGCTGGCCACAGGCCGGAGGTAATAAGGAGATCCCGGATGGTTTCCGGTTTAAGGTCTTCGGGATTAGTGGTTGGATCGCAGAAGGTTACAGTTTCCTCACCGTCTATATCTATAACGATGGATTCGAATTTTCGCCTGTCTCCCCTGTTTATCGAATTGATTGTTCCGCATCCGGGTGAGGTAAAAATCACCCCTTCATTTTTTTTATCCGTGAACAGCTGTTGGCCGATAGTAACTCTGTCTCCGGGATTGACGAGCATAGTCGGTTTCATGTCGATGTAATCATCGCCGATAAGTGCTACCTTCCGGATTGTATTACCCTGCCTGATCTTTTGCTCAGGTTTGCCGGAAATGGGGATGTCGAGCCCCTTCTTTATAAAAATTGTCTTCATATCAACTGACAAACCTGAGGATTGAAGTTTTTGTGCCTTACTCCAGAAAATTCTGTCACTCTTTTCAGTCCCCATGCTTTGAGGGGGACTCTCTTTAGTACCCATGCTTTGAGGGGTATAAAAAACAAGAAATATGGAGGGTCCTTAAAAATTAGAATGTTAAAGTAACCCCCAAGGCACTTATACCCCTCAAGGGGGCACTGAACTGAGTACCCGCCAAGCACGGGCACCATAAAGAGTCCCTATGGGGTGCTGAACAAGCTGTGCCGGGCCGAAACAACCGTATATCCCTGCGGTTGTTATTCTCTCCCCTCCTCCCTGAGGCGGTCCGGCATTCGTACCGCAACCACTCGTCCTTTGGCTGTGACAACGTCTCCAACCGTCACTGTGGCGAGCACGATTGTTTTTCTCCCTTTGATTTCTTCAACCGTTGCTCGCAATTCGATGGGTGGTCCGAGCGGTGTGGGCTTGAGGTAGTCTACCTGCAGAGAGCCGGTCACATACCTGAAGGGCGGCAGACTGCCGGGCTCCCTGCCCTCTTCCCTGTAAGCGGCGGCGGCAGCGGTGCCGACACAGTGGCAGTCGATCAACGAGGCAATCAAACCTCCATAGACATAACCGGGAAAGGCAAGATGATATTCCTCAGGATGAAATGTGGCTACGGACTCCTCACCGTCCCAGAAACTACTGATATGAAGCCCGTGCGGATTTTTTGTGCCGCAACCGTAGCAATAACTGAGAGACTCCGGATAATAATCCTGAAATGATTTTTTGGTCATAGTACCTCCTCATTATATTTGATCGATAACCTATTGTCTTGGTTTGATCGCCATTCCCTTATACTTTCAAAAATTCCGGCATTGGCGGCATCCCACCGCGCTGGGTGCAGACGTAGGCTGCAATCCTGTTGGCAGTTTCATTTATTTCACTTAATGGCAGTTCCTGCAAAAAACCGATAGTTACTGCAGCAGTAAAGGAATCACCGGCTCCTATAGTATCCTTGATACGGGTGACGACTCCCGGATGATCCGAGGAACTCGTCGGCGTCAGAAGCAAACTGCCGCTTCCGCCTCTGGAAAGTATTGCCATTTGAAGATGATATTTCTCAACCAGGATCTGAAGCCATTTGTCACTCGGCCCATTAAGATCAATCAGCTCAGCAAGAATCGGCAGTTCCTCTTCGTTTAACTTCAGGATATCAGTCCGCTTCAGTGAATTTACAATCACTTTTTCTGAATAAAACTCCTGCCGGAGGTTGATGTCAAAAACCTTCAGCGTTTCTTTGCCGAGCGTGTCGAGAAATCCATAAATGGCTCGTCGTGAGTGTTCCGAACGCTGAGCAAGTGATCCAAAACAGACCGCATCAAGGAAGTTTCGCAGATTTTCAGCATTCTCATTTATCTGCAGATGATCCCATGCGACATCATCTGGAAAATTGTAGCTGGCCTTACCTTCATTATCTAATGCAGCTGTTACATATCCTGTGGCAAAATCTTCGGTTACCGAGATTGCAGAGGTCTCTACACCGCGCTTCTGCAATTCTTCCAGGGCTTTTCTACCCCGAATGTCGTTACCAATAGTCGAGATAGGAACTCCTTTTGCCCCAAGGGCGGTGACGTGATAGGCAAAGTTCACCGGAGCACCACCGATTACTTCCGCCTCCGGCAAAACATCCCAGAGCAGTTCACCAATACCGGCAATTGTAAATTTTCTCATTTTGTCTCCGCTGTTAAAGATCAGTTTTCGGCAATTTAAGTTACAGATAATCTAATATTTATTTTATACAAGATGCAAAGTGATAGAAACAGTAGCAAAAAGACAAGTTTTTATCCTATGGACTTATATATTTACATGAGAAATAACCTCTTCAACGACAAATTTCCGGATTTTCCGAAATAACTAACCCTGGCACGGAATGGAGCAATCAAGCCTTGAGCTGGATTCAATAAATAAGTATCCTTAGGCTTGAAAATCCAAAAATAATAAAAAGAGGTGGAATATGGCCAAAAGCACGTTTCTCGATAAAAAATTACAGCAGGGGCAGATTATATTACTTGATGGTGCCACAGGGACAGAACTGGAGAAGCGAGGTGTCCCAATGAACAGTAAAGCATGGTCGGCTGAAGCTATTCTGACCCATCCTAAAATTGTCCAGGCAGTTCATGAAGACTACCTCCATGCAGGAGTCGATATCATTACAGTAAATACATTTTCAACTGCCAGGCATATGCTTCTTACCGCTGGATTGACCAGCCAATTTGATTACCTCAATAAAGAAGCAGTAAAATTGGCCATCCGGGCACGTGAGAATGTGGCAACCTCCCCTGTGGCGATTGCCGGTTCGATAGCCCCAACCACTTTTTGCGACGACCCGACTAAATGTTACCCTCCTCTCAACGAGGCCTTTGCCTGGTACCAGGAACAAGCTGAACTTCTCGCAGAGGCCGGCGTCGACCTGCTCCTCATTGAGATGATAGAAGATATTGAACAAGGATCTCTTGCCGTGCAGGCGGCCTGCAGCACCGGGCTCCCAGTTTGGCTGGGTTTTAGCTGCAGACGTAATGATGAGGGCAAGATCATGCTTTGGAGGCGGGGACAAACCCTGGAGGAAGGCATCAGAGCCATTTCCCCAATAGGCGGTTCTGCTGCATTTATCATGCATACCGAAGTAAGTGATACGGCAGAAGCCTTTTCTGTCCTAAAGACCTGTTGGCAGAATACTCTTGGTGTTTATGCTCATTCCGGACACTTTGTTATGCCGAACTGGAAATTCAATGACATAATTTCCCCCGAAGAATATAGCGTTGAAGCATACAGATGGATTGAAATGGGAGCCAGGATAATCGGCGGATGCTGCGGCATCGGTCCGGCCCATATAAAAGAACTGAAAAAGGTGTACGGCTCATAGAAGTCTGCCCGAAGATGTCTTCCTTACATCTTCTTTAATATAAATAACTTACACTCACATTGAGCTCATACTTCAACTCTACGAGAGCCCATTCCATGGCGTAGAAAAAAAATTACTTCTATCACCTGATAAATAATAATTGTAATCCTGAATTTTTCGTATATATAGTCGATTTCCAACTCCCTCAATCCCATCCTCGGGGTTGCAGGTTTTTTCTCAATCTCTTTTTATCTGGAGTATCCCCGATGTTATATCCCCCTGAACTAGGCAATGATCCGCTGTTTCCTCGTGCTGAGGATTTTTCCATCGTTTTCAAAGACCAACAGACCGGCATGGGAGTCATCGCCTACCGTTCCTTTGAAAAGGGTGTTATTATGGCCAAAATCGCCAAACAGGCTGTGCCTGATATCAGACAGCATACTTTACAGTTGTCCAAGACAAGTCATAACTTTGATCCTTATTTCTCCGGCTACTTCCTGCATTCCTGCGATCCAAACGTCTCTGTCGACATGGAAAAAATGACAGTGACCGCACTAAAGAATATTGAGGTAAATGATTACCTCTATATGGATTATGCAGAGACTGAAGATCACCTGTTCAAGCAATTTCCGTGTTCCTGTGGTGCTGATAATTGCCGGGGATGGATAACCGGGAAGCTGGAATTACCCTATCAAAGACATGAACCTCAGGAAGCCGACCTGATCCTGCCTGAGCCAGTCGGATTATCAGTAGTAATCTAATGGAATTCGGCCAGGCTCCTGACTGGTGGCAAAGAGCCGATCTTTGCTACCGGCAGCAACATCTACATTTTGCCGGACATAATGTTGCAGATCTTGCCCGGCAGTTCGGCACTCCTTCCTTTATCTATTCTGCACAACGGGTAAAAGAAAATATTGAGCGGGTTAAAAGCGCCCTGCTGACTATCGGAGGACAACAACAGCACAGGTTGTTCTACGCCATGAAAGCCAATCGTTTTGCACCCTTGTTGACCTTTCTCAAACAGTCAGGGCTGTGCGGCATAGATGCGTGTTCACCTGCCGAAGTTGAGCATGCACTTGGCTGCGGCTTTTCACCTGCCGATATATCCTTTACCGCAACGAGTCTATCCCAGGATGATTTCGACCTGCTGGCCAGATACGACGACCTGTTGTTTAACGCCGATTCCCTTCATGCGATCACCCAGTGGGGTAAGAGAAGGCCGGGATCGGAGATAGGCATTCGTATCAACCCAGCAGTGGGAGTGAGTCGGGCGAGTAATCAGCTTTTGCAGTATGCGGGGCCGGTGACCACCAAATTCGGCATCTACCAGGAGCAATTTGCGGAAGCACTGAAAGTTGCGGCTTCTTTCGGGCTGACAATCCGAAGAATCCACTTTCATACCGGATGCGGTTACCTGAC
>JBARUR010000103.1:0-3135 GCA_049645845.1 Desulforhopalus sp.
AAACAAAAAGAGGACTAATCCTATTATCAGGAAAAAAATTGAGAAACCTGAAATGGAGAAAATGTAGAGGACAGTACCAAGAACATGAAGGAATAAGGCAAAAAAGACAATATATACGCCAACCATATTCATTTTTTGTTCTGTTTCCCTTAAGCGGTCCCTTTGCTGATAAATAAAAAAAAGAGACACAAACGGCACCAGAAACCCATGTGAGTAATAAGAATCAGCACCCATATACCGATCATACATCCACAGAAAAGTTAACTTGTAGGCTATGATTACGAGCAAACCGATGATAACCAGGCCGAAAATATGAATGAGTGAATCGATTTTTTCTTTTTTCATTTCATGAATTGAGTATGTCAAGGATCTTTGTCCTGTCTGAATTTTGAACATACTCATGCACAGGTAAGGTCAGGAGATGCTCTGCTAAATATTGTGCATTTGGAAAGAGCTGCCCTGCGAATTCTCCTGAAATTTGAGGAATGTCATTAATTGCCGTAGGATATGTCGGCATAATCCCACATCCTTTTGTATTGCTTGTCCGGCAAAACTTGTCTCGATCTTGAGCCGAAAGCACCATGACAGGCAATCGGACCAGATTAACCGATCTACTTTCTCTACACATAACAAACGAGTTCTGCAAAGATATTGTCCGCCAGAAGTTAATATGTTCCCTTCTCGCTCTTTGGTGTCTTTGCAGTCTTTTTCTCCAGTTATGCGTCAAACTGATTTGAAAGGAGGACATCAAACACATTGGAAAATCTTCTTCATATATTGTCTCACCAAGTCTAAGAAATGGCATCGACTTAGGTAACCAAAACACTGCAGGGTGCTGCATTAATGTAGTAAAAATTGCCTTAACAGCCAATTTAATTTTATCAGAAACAGTAAATCTCTCCAATTTTTTCGATAAGCGGAGTAATTCATAACCTATATCATCCCGACTTGTTATTACTATACCGCCATCCATTGTCGATAAAGCTTTCCCGCGCCCTAGGCTAAAAAAACCTACGTCAGCCTGAGTTCCAAGTTTTTTACTGTTTTTCTCTTCTCCCATTGCCTGAGCAGCGTCTTCTACAAGAGGAATTGTATCACCTACAATTGCTTTAATTCCATCAAAATCGGCAGGGCAGCCAAAGAGATGGGTAATCAGAACACAAAGTATTTTATTCTTCTGATGATTTTTTTCTACAATTTCAGCAAGGTTAACCTTGTCATAGTCCAGTGTTCCTTTTCCTGTGTCACAAAGCCTAATCTTAAGTCCGGCTTTTTTTACCGCCGCGGGCACTGAATAACAGGTAAAAGCAGGTATGACGACTTCGTCCCGATCCGGATGCAAAGCACGTAGAGCTTCCAGTATCAAGACTAACCCCGCTTTTCCGGTTGAAGCAAGCAGACAAAATTTTTGCCCGAAATCCTGCTTTATTTCCTTAACAAAATCAGAATCGGCAACATCATCCTGGAAGCATGCAGGCAAGGCCCGCAGTACATCTTTTAACGGAATTGGAGCGGCTGCGGGAGGCAGGCTTCTGCCTATGCGAATGCGATTGGTCATCAGAGGTTAATATATTTCCTGAGTTGCGGGCCCAGAATATTAGTGACTGAAAGTGGTAATCTTTTCCAGAGAATTGCGGCTCTTTCTCTTGGTGATATTTTTCCATGAGCTTCACTTGCAGATTGTATCAAAGTATCTGGGTAAGATGAATACCAGATAAGAGGAAAAGGCTCAGCGCCCCATTGTTTCTTGAATCTGAAGGTACCTTCGTTTTCGGTTGAACGTCCGAAATCAAATACTTTTTTCCCGCTATCTGCTGCAAATTTCAAGAAGTTCCAGTACAAAAGCATATTAGGAGCCAAATGATTAAAATTCCGCAGAGACGATGCCCAGGGGATTGATGTTTGCTCTTCAGTAGACAAAATCAATCCTGCACTAATGCACTTTCCTTCATATTCGGTTAATCCAATACGGGCTCTTTCACCATATTGGTCCATTATTGCCGAAAATAATTTTTTTGAATGTACAGGAGAACCAAGTTCTCTCATATTATTACAAATTACGGCATAGAATGAATCAACACCATCTTTTCCAGCCCAACGAAAGATGACTTGATTTTTTTCCGCTTTACGAATCTGAGTGCGCAATTTTGATTTAAATGCGCTAAACAATGATTCTGACGATTCCGGCAGGCGAAGCAGCATTCTTAACTTATTACTTTCCAATTGATGAAATAAGGCATAATTGCTTTCATGCAATAATTGTCCTCGGAGCTGGATGTTTCTAATTTTGAGCTGCTTGCTTAAACTCCAGGCTTCTTCCAGCAACTTTTTTTCAACTTCACCATCAACAGACAAACAATTACCTACATCACAAAATGGCAATGCGAGGAATTCATTGACGAAAAATGTGAGTTTTAAATGCACAAGAGGCAAGATCCCTACCAGGCTCCCTTCTTGCCTTGCCACCAGAAAGTAGCTTTTATGACCATAAGCCAGGGCTATTGCTGATCCCCATGCAAATAAGTGATAGGGCGACGCGTGTGGATGGGAAAGGACAAAGGAGTCCCATTCATCTTGGTCAGCAAGCGTAGCATGTGTAATTTCAATATCGTTTGACAAGTCGTAATAGCTCCGGGGGAGTTTGAATCACAAGGAGAAAACTAAGAAATAATATGAGGGAAACCCAATTTTGGCAACTCCAACACAGGTCCTATTATTTTTTATCAGCCAAGAGACTACCGCTTCAGGCACTCTTTTTTTGCATGAGGCCTTTTTTATAAATAAAATCCCTGCAAGACAAAAAAGAATGCTCAGCGTTTTTGGCTATGAAATCTTTGAGCTTACTTTTCGTCGTACCGAGGTTCACATAATGACGAAAACGGAAAGAAGACCGAGCTTCTTTTACTCTGGGCTGATTGGGGTCAATTTCCCATGGGTGTAAATAAAATGTATAGCAGCCGTTTTTATTTAAAATATGTTTCACACCGGCCCGATATACGTAGGATGGCAGCAACCTGAAATAACCACCTCCTCCCCAGGGAATAACTTTGTTGCCAACCACCAAATTACTTACAGGTATCTCATAAAAAGACGAAGTCACAGAATATAGAGGAAGATCCTGTTTTTCTTTTTTTA
>JBARUR010000104.1:0-48156 GCA_049645845.1 Desulforhopalus sp.
CGATTCGGCTTGATTTACGTTCTTCTTATTGGTGGAATGGTTTTTCTTTTCACCAAGCTGCCGACATCATTTCTGCCCGACGAGGACCAGGGCGTTTTCCTTACCATGGTGCAGCTTCCTACGGGGGCAACGCAGCAGCGTACACAGGATGTACTTGACAGGGTGCGTGAATACTACCTCACCCAGGAAAATGGCAATGTCGTATCCGCCTTTACTGTAGCGGGATTCAGTTTTGCCGGTACCGGACAGAATATGGGGTTGGTTTTTGCCCAGATGGCAGACTGGAGTGAGCGAAAGTCTAAGGATCAATCTGTTAATGCGATACTTGGCCGAGCCATGGGATTTTTCTCTCAGATCAAGGAAGCACAGATTTATGCTTTCAACCTTCCTTCAATTCCAGCTCTCGGTACTTCAACCGGTTTTAATTTTTATCTGCAGGACAGGGCCGGACTGGGGCATGAAAAACTGATCGAAGCAAGAAATCAACTGCTCGGAATGGCAGCTCAACATCCTGATCTCACCCGTGTCCGGCCCAACGGTATGGAAGACACGCCGCAGTACAATGTAGATATCGATTATGAAAAGGCTATGGCATTGGGTATTTCCGTACGCGATATCAACACCACTCTTTCCACTGCCTGGGGATCAAACTATGTGAATGATTTTGTTCATAATGGTCGGATTAAAAAAGTATATCTTCAGGCCGATGCGCCATTCAGGATGCAGCCTGAAGATATCAAGCAATGGTATGTTCGTAACGGCGGTGATGAGATGGTGCCGTTTTCAACGTTTACCAGCGGCCATTGGAGTTTTGGTTCTCCACGGCTGGAGCGATTTAACGGCAATTCGGCTGTCGAGATCACAGGAGAAGCCGCGGCTGGTAAATCAAGCGGTGATGCCATGGCGACTATCGACCAGCTGGTATCCCAATTGCCAAGCGGCTTTGGTTATGAGTGGACAGGGACGTCCTACCAGGAACAACAGTCCGGCTCGCAGGCTCCAGCTCTTTATGCAATCTCTATTCTGGTTGTTTTTCTCTGCCTGGCAGCTTTGTACGAGAGCTGGTCCGTGCCGTTTTCGGTGATGCTGGCAGTACCTCTCGGTGTACTCGGGGCGCTGGCGGCGGCATATTTTCGTGGCATGGAAAACGATGTTTATTTCCAGGTTGGACTGCTGACGACTATAGGTCTGTCAGCAAAAAACGCTATTTTGATAGTCGAGTTTGCTAAATCACTCCATGATGATGGGATGGATCTCCTTGAGGCAACTATCGAAGCTTGCAGGATGCGGCTTCGTCCAATTCTCATGACCTCGTTTGCCTTCATGCTTGGTGTTTTTCCTCTGGTTATCAGTTCCGGTGCCGGTGCCAACAGCAGGCATGCAATCGGTACGGGTGTATTTGGCGGCATGTTGTCGGCAACAATTCTGGCAATCTTTTTTATTCCTCTCTTTTTTGTGGTCGTTATGAAGGTATTTGGAACACGCCAGGCAAAGAAGAACGTTGTTGCTTCGGCTCAGGAGTGCTGATTTTATGAATATCCAAAAAAAAATACTCACTGCAGGTTTACTGTTAATCGTTTTAAACGGCTGTACCATGGCGCCTGAATATTTACGTCCGGCGCTCCCTGTGGCTGAAAATTTTGCTGGTGTTGATGGTAACCAGATGCAACCACCTGAAGAAGGGCAGCAGCTCAGAGAAATTTCTGAGCTGGGATGGCGCAATGTTTTCACAGATCCTGATCTTCAGCAACTTATCGGGACAGCGCTCCATAACAATCGCGACTTGCGGGAGACAGCTCTTAATGTGGAAGCCTATCAGGCGCTGTATCGTATCCAGCGAGCAGCATTACTGCCGACCATAACCGGAGAAGGCTATGGTGCAAAACAACGTACTCTCACTGGAGCAGGTCATTCTACCAGTGAGGTTTATTCCCTGGACATTGGAACTACTGCCTATGAGCTCGATTTTTATGGTCGTATCCGAAATCTTAAGGATCAGTCCCTTGAACAATATCTGGCCCTGGAGGAAATTCATAAAAGCGCAACCATCAGCTTAGTTGCAGAAGTGGCCAGGGCATACCTGACCTGGCTTACAGATAAGGAGCTTCTGCAGATTTCTGAGGATACAAGGAAAAATGAAGAAGAATCCTATGCCCTTATTGAGCAGCGTGTCGGTGCGGGAATTGCCAATGAGCTGGATCTGGCCCAGGCGCGAACCAGTCTCGAAAATGTGAAAGCAAATCTGGCCCTTTATCAGCGGCAGGTAGCTCAGGATCTTCATTATCTATCCCTGCTTACCGGTACGTCGCTCCCTGCATCATTTTTAGATGAAGCAGCATCCGTATCGATAAGAGATCTGGAACTGCTCTCCGTAATGCCGTCGGACCTTTCTTCTACGGTACTCCTGGGGCGGCCGGATATTATGGCTGCCGAGCATCAGCTAGTAGGAGCCAATGCTAATATAGGGGCGGCCAGAGCTGCGTTTTTCCCAACCGTAAGGTTGACGGCAAGTGCCGGTTTCATCAGTTCAGATCTTTCCGACCTGTTTGCAAATGGATCAGGGGCGTGGTTGTTCTCTCCATCAGTCAGTCTGCCTATATTTACTGCGGGAAGACTGCAGGCGGAGCTTGATGTAGCGGAAATTGAAAAAGAAATATATGTAGCCCGCTATGAAAAAGCGATTCAGACAGCCTTTCGGGAGGTTTCGGACGCTCTTGTAGCAAGTGATACCTACCAGGATCAAATGCGCGCCCAGAGAGCCAACCTCGTGGCAAATGAAGATTATTACACCCATGCCAGAGACCGTTACGAGCAGGGAGTAGACAGTTTTCTTGTATTGCTGGATGCTCAACGTTCACTCTACACCTCAAGGCAGAATTATCTGACCCTGAACCTTGCCCAACTGGCTAATCAGGTGGACCTGTATAAGGTGCTTGGTGGCGGTTGGATAGAGAAGACGGAATAGTATAGGAGCCGTCACGAAAAACCAGCACATTTAAAACAATTTCGTACGGCTCTTTTGGTTGTTCCGGTTTATTTTTGAACATTTTATTTTTTTGACAACAGCTTAGAATACTATGGCTAGAAAAACAAAAGAAGAAGCCCTGAAAACCCGCGAAGCTATTTTAGATGCCGCAGTGCAGATGTTTTCAATTTGGGGCGTATCCCGTACTACTTTGGCGCAAATTGCCAAAGAAGCGGGAGTGACCAGAGGTGCGATTTACTGGCATTTCACGAATAAGGAGGATCTGCTTGGTGCACTTTGGGAACAGCTCCTTCTGCCTTTTCAACCTATCACCCTGGCAAGTGAAAATCCGAATGAGCCCGATCCACTCGGTCAGTTGAAGCAAACGTATCTCAGTTTCTTCGAAGAGCTGAAAGAAGATCCACGATTACTGCAGATTTACCAGATTTTAATCAGCAAATGTGAAACAGTGGAGGATACCGGCACTCTCCATCTTCATAGGGTTCATTGCCATCAGGAAGGGCAGGTGGTAATAGGGAAAATTCTCCGTAATGCAATAGCTAAAGGGCAGTTGCCTGAAAGTTTGGATGTCCGTCTGGGCAGCATCACCACCATGGCTTTTATTGATGGATTGGTTGCCAATTGTATAATGTTTCCTGATCTTCTGGAGGTAAAACGAGAGATTCCTGTTATCCTGGATGGTCTGATACAGATGCTGCGTTCCGGTGTTATTCACTGATGTGTCAAATGTTCTTTGTAACTTGTTGCATCAGAATGACAGGTTGTATCTTTTGATTTTTTTATCCAGCCCTTGGCGGGTAATGGCCAGCAGTTTTGCCGCCTTTGTTTTGTTGCCTTCCGTGCGGCGCATGGCTTTTTTGATCAGGATGATTTCCAAATGCCTCGTTTGTTCGGGGAGTGCGAGGTATCCTTCAGCAGTATCGTTATAATTGTCTTTTTGGCTTGAATAAAGGGAATGAAGATCCCTGGAAAGTTGGTTTGATTGAATGAGCTGCCCGTCGTCTGTCAGGGCGACCAGCCGTTCAATCTCTTTTTGCAGCTGCCGGACGTTTCCCGGCCAGCCGTAATTCTCAAACACATTCAGTACTTCTGAAGAAAATCCCTGAATGTTTTTACCGAAACGCTCATTGGTTAGTTTTAGAAAGTGCAGCGATATCGGCAAAATATCTTCCTTCCTGTCTCTTAGCGGCGGCAAGGTGATTTCCACAGAGAAGAGGCGGAAAAAGAGATCCTCCCTGAAGCGCCCTTGTGCCATCTCTTCAGAAAGGTCTCGGTTGGTTGCGCTGATGAGGCGAAGATTGTATTTGACGCAGACATTGCTCCCCACTCTTTGTCCTTCTTCCTCCTGTATCGCCCTGAGCACTTTTGGCTGAATTACCAGGGGCATTTCACCAATTTCATCTAAAAACAAGGTGCCGCCGCTGGCCTCCTCAAATAAACCTTTTCTCGAGGAGTCTGCACCTGTAAAGGCTCCTTTTTCGTGACCAAAAAACTGGCTCTCCATTAAGTCTTCAGGGATGCTGGCGCAGTTAACCGGTAAAAAAGGTTGTTTTTGACGGTCTCCATACTGATGAATCATCCGGGCAATAAGTTCCTTTCCTGTTCCGTTCTCACCTTGGATTAAAATATTAACCGGAGTCTTGCTGACAACACGGACGAGGTCCAGTACTTCTCTCATGGCGGGGCTTTCAGCTATCAGTGTGACTCCATTAACTGATTCTTTTTCAAGACGTTCTGCTTCTTTTCCAAGCGATGTGGCGATCCTCAAAATCTCTTTGTTGAGCACAATAGACTCTATGGAAAGAGAAAGAAAGTGGGAGATTTCTTCAAGACGATTCAAGTCATCTTCAGTGAATAACTGGTTATCGACCTTGTTGAGAAGTTGTACCGCGCCGGTAACACTGTTTCCGGTGGCACTTTTTATTGGGGCGCAAATCAGGTTGTACGTTATAAAACCGGTTTGTTCCTCTATAAGGGAGTGGTAACCGGTATGATTCTGCAGATCGTTTATGAGGCATCCTTTGCCGGACTCGATAACACTTCCGACGATGCTTCCCCGGAGTGGAGGTTTTATCTTCTGGTGTTCAAGGCCGGTTCCAAAGATAGAGCAGATCTCCTTGCTGGCAAGTTCCATGATAAAGACGGTACAGCGTTCTACCTTCATTAAAGAAGGAACGAAAGATGAGTAAAAACTGATTAATCCATGGTAATCGTCAATCGTCCAAGCTCCTGATAATTTAGAGAGTTTTTGCTTTAAAAGGGTGAGATACGATTTTGAGGTGGTTACGTGCCGAGGAGTATTGATCATGTGTGTAAACCTTGTTTGCTGTATCGTGGAGAATAAATTGAGTGTGAGGAATAAATAATATTATTATAACTAGTTATGGGATGAAGTAGCAGGTGCGTTGTTGAATTCATAGCTTGATGACACAAATGATCAATTACTTTATGTGTATTCTATAATTATACGATTTGTCAAGGATAAGCTGATATAATGATGGGCTGATGAGCTTTGTGGCAACTATTGTCAATAAGGAGTCTAGTGTAAACAATGTTGACGAATTTTTGCTTGTACAAGCAATTCAATGGTGAATTATCTTCGATACCTGGTGACTCAGGATTGTGACTACTGACTTGATTGAGATTAAGGGATGTGAAAACAATAGCTTGTCGGTCTTATTTCAAGGATTGCAACGAGTAGCTATCTCTTTTTTCTTAGATTGGCATGGTTACTGCTTCCTTCTTTTTAATTATACGGAACTCTATAAAGAGTGGGGGAATTCAAAAATATACAAGGTGGTAACACAATGAATGATAAGCACGAAAACAACCAATTTCGTCCAGCTGGGAAGGGATTCATACTTAAGCAAATGGAAGGGATAGTAGGTCGTGTATTAACTCAGACGTATGTTGATCATAAAAAGAAAACGTATGTAAAAATTAACGGAGAGTTCACTCCTTTGACTGAGCAGCACAGTTACCTTCCGGCTAATTAGTGGCTTCCTGTTTAAAAAAACTAACAAGCAAAGGAGGGAATTGGTAATGTTTAGTATCTGTGGTTGGTAATTTAAGATGTTTTGAAGAATTGCTTCAAAATTCAAATGCGGCGAGTGGTAACACTTGCCGCATTTCCTGCCAAGCGAGCTGGCGTCAGTCAATTCAAAGTACTTTTCCTTAAATTCATGGTTAATAGCACAATTTAACTTTTGTGATAACTTACGCTTTAAAGATAGTCTCCCTTTTCCCGTCAAACCGTTGTTTCGTTTTTGTATACGATGTTGTATCCTTTGAACTTTTCGAGAATGTAAAACGTTCACCAGCGCCCCATATGTGCACGATCAGACTGCCGTGCATAGGCCAACTATAGCCCGTAAGCCTGCTTGTGCACCTCTGACGCACTGCTGAACGTTTACAGGCCGGGTTTATGCGCTTTTTTGCTGTTCCGGGTGAACAGTTACTCGAGAATAATAGTTGGTTAAAATACTCTGCTTTGCTCAAAGGATAGAAAATGTCGAAAAATCTGTATATTACAGCTCTGGAACCCAAAAGCGGCATATCTTTGATTGCGCTGGGAGTAATGGAATGCCTCGTTCGAAATCTTGTGCGGGTGGCGATTTTTCGGCCAATAGTGAATACCAAACACGATGAAAACGGAAAGGATGAAATCATCCATTTAATATCAACCCATTACAATCTCGACATTCCCTATCGCCGGATGTATGCCTATACATTTGAAGAAGCAAGAACACTTGTAGCTGACAAACAGTACGACAAACTCCTCGAAGGTATTCTTGACAGGTATAAAAACCTTGAATCCGAATACGACTTTGTACTGTGTCTCGGAACAGATTTCGAGAGTGATTCTGCCGCATTTGAGTTTGAACTTAATGTTGAAATTGCCAATAATCTCGGAAGTCCGGTCCTGATGATTGCCAATGCTCATGAAGGGGCCATCGATAGTGTGGTCCGGTCATGCAGGTTTGCCATTGAATCTTTTGAAGAAAAGGGATCACAGATACTCTCAATTATCGTCAATCGCACGCCGATTAAACTGCAGACTGAGATGCTGCAATCGCTCAAAGAAAAGCTTCATCAGAAAATAGAGCTCATTTACTCGATTCCTTTCGAAGAAACGCTCGATCGTCCTACAATGGCTGAGATTGCCAAGGCCCTGGACGCAAAAGTTATCTATGGCCAGGAGCAGCTGAATAGGCCGGTATCCCGTTTTGTTATAGCAGCAATGAATCTCAAGAATTTATTGCCGCGATTGGAAAACGATAACCTTATCATTACTCCGATTGACAGGATCGATATTATTCTCGGAATGCTTGCCGCTTACAGGTCTTCGAACCTGCCGAATATTGGAGGCATAGTTCTCACAAGTTATTTGAAGCCTGATGAAATTCTGCGGAATCTTCTGCAGGGGATGGAGGGTTTGATTCCAATAATCAAAGTAGAGGAAGATACCTTTACGGCCGCGATGAAGATTAAAGCTATTCATAATTCCATCACACCTGATTCGGTTCTTAAAATTGCTTCTGGTCTGGGACTGTTTGAATCCCATGTTAGAACCACTGAACTGCGAAAGAAGATAGTCGATTACAGCATGTTGTTTATTACCCCGAAAATGTTCGAATTTGGATTGGTTAAACGAGCCCGTGAGTATAAGCAAACCATAGTTTTACCTGAAGGGGAGGACGAACGGATTTTACGGGCAGCGGAAATACTTATTCATCGGGATGTGGTGGACATCATACTTCTAGGTAATATTCAGGATATTCGGAGCAGGATTTTGACCCTCGGGTTGGCGCTGGACAATATTGAAATAATTGATCCAATCAAATCCGACGTCTTTGATGACTATGCCGAAACGTATTTCCAGCTGAGAAAGCACAAGGGAATTACTCCGGATAATGCCAGAGACGTAATGTCAGCTGTTAATTATTTTGGCACTATGATGGTATACAAAGGACATGCTGACGGCATGGTGTCGGGTGCGGCCCACTCAACTCTGAATACAGTGAGGCCTTCTCTCGAATTCGTCAAGACAAAACCCGGAAGTACAATAATGTCTTCAGTATTTTTTATGTGCCTTGAAGACAGAGTGCTCGCCTACGGTGACTGTGCCGTTAATCCTAGGCCTACCGCAGAACAGCTTGCCGAGATAGCAATAGAATCTTCCAGGACTGCCGAATTATTCGGAATAAAACCATTAGTTGCAATGCTCTCCTATTCTTCCGGTACATCCGGAATAGGGGAGGAAGTTGAGAAGGTTAAAAAAGCTACGGAAATTGCCCGGCGTCTGGCGCCTGACTTATTGCTTGAAGGGCCAATTCAGTATGATGCCGCCGTTGATCCAACGGTTGCACAAACCAAGATGCCGCAGAGTAAGGTTGCAGGAAAGGCTACCGTTTTTATCTTTCCGGATCTCAATACCGGCAACAATACCTACAAGGCAGTTCAACGGTCTGCTGGTGCTGTGGCTATTGGCCCGATTATGCAGGGCCTGAACAAACCTGTAAATGATCTTAGTCGCGGCTGTAATGTGACCGATATTGTGAATACAGTTGCCATTACTGCTATACAGGCTCAGGCAGAAAAAGGTTTGGTTTAAGGTAAACGTTTAGCAGCGCCCCATATGCGCACGATCAGACGGCCGGGCATAGCTAACTATGGCCCGTCCGCCTGCTTGTGCACCTCTGCAGCACTGCTAAACGTTTACAGGTCTCGGATTATTTGAGCATATTGAAAAGCTTTTCAATATTGGAAACTTTTTAAAGCGAGAAAGCTAAAGGTTGCTGCCTGAATATATTTGTTTCGTTTTCTTCATCTAATGGTTGTGACCTTTCGTTCCAGATGGTGATTGGCTCAGCCTGGCCGGGATTGCTTTCTAAGAGTACATTTCTGATTTCGGCCACCACAAACACGATGTAGAAGAGCATGCAGCAGTGAAAGAAAATTGACATGGTGTCCTCCTTTTCATAATTGAAAAGCTAAACTTTGTTTTCACAAAATTCTTTTTCCAGAAAAGTATTTCCTATCGAAACTGGTAATGCATAACAGTGGCAAAAGCCACTTATGCTGTATTGATTTTTTGTTTCCAGAGCTCTTCGTATTTTTCGGAGGCCGTTCTTTTTTAGGACCGAAATCGTCGCTCCCATTCATACTCTCTACCAGTAACTTTATCTTCCATTCTTCGGATTCTTTTTTCCAGTTCTTCGAATTTTTTCTTTAGTCGTTGGGCAGCTGTCTTGGGCGAATGCACGTAACTGTGATAAAATTCCTGTTCTTCTTCGCTCTCAATAGGTTTGACCGGTTGTGGTTTCATAAAGAAGGAGGCTACAAGATAGATGCCGATAACCGGCCAGAATCCGCTGAAAATAAAGAGAATAACCAGCGCCATCCTTACCCAGAAAACGGAAAAGTCGAAGTATTCAGCTATTCCTTTACATACACCCATGAAAACGCCGTTTCTTGAGCGGTAGATTCCACCTTGTTTTTGTTGATAGTCAGTCATTTTTTATACCCATCCTTTTCCTGATCTTCCGTCAGGATTGTTTCAAGGGATTCGATTCGTTCTTCAAGTCTTTCCAGTCCCTGATAGAGTTCCTGGATTATCCGGGTTTCTTCACTGTCGGTTGCCCCGCCGGAACACCTATTTGTGCGGGTTTTGACGATGAGCAAAATTGTCCCGCAGATAAGCATTGCCAAGGCTAAGATGGAGCCAAAAACAATAGCGACGATGATGGTTTCGAGCATAGTAATTCAACCTCGGTCAGTGGTCCTGTTACGGTTCTTGTGTTCCTGTTGGGAACTGCCATGGGCAGTTGCCTGATGGCGTGTGAGGAGACTACACTGTCTCGTTCCGGTTACTGCTTTGAGCAGCTTTGAGCCGGCTCAGTTCATTCTCAATTTCGTCATCCGAGGCAAGGTTGTCAAATTCTTCCTCGATAGTAGTTTTGCCTGCCATATTCACCAATTCAGCTTCTGCTTCCATTTGTTCGATTCGGCTTTCAAGTTTGTCGAAGCGCGCCATGGTGTCGCCGCTGTTGCTGCGCCGGATGTCCTCCTGGGCTCGTTTTTTGCCGGTAGCCCTTTTGTGACGTTGCACAAGTACTCTCTTTTTTTCCTTTGCGTTGTTCAACTTGTTTTCAAGTTCGGTAATATCTTCCTGGTATTGGGTGATCAGTCCGCTATATTCACCCAGTTCGTTTTCAAGAGCTTCTGCAATTACGGAAAAACGACGTTTTTCGATAAGTGCTTCCCTGGCCAGGTTGTCCCGGCCTTTGGCAACTGCCATATTGGCACGTTTGGCCCAAAGGTCTGACTTATCGCGGATTTCCTGCAGTTTTCTTGCTACTTTTTTGCGACCGGCGATGACTCCTGCGCAGGAAGATTTTAGTTCGATCAAGGTGTCTTCCATTTCGTGAATCATCAGTTTAATCATTTTTTCCGGATCTTCTGCCTTATCAAGCATAGAATTGATGTTTGAACTGATTATATCGCTGAATCGCGTGAAAATACCCATGTCTTTCCTCCAGAGTTGCGGTTGTTGTTTATCTTTGTTGGTGCATCGTAAACATCTTTATTTCCAATCATGTCGTTTAGGAAACTGCTATTTATTACAGTGCAGGATGCGTGCCTGGCAGTAAAAATATGAAAAAGACGGGAAAACGTGGTGTTGAGAACTTGATCGATTTTGAAAATTGGTTATTATGGCTAATTGCAAGTAAAAATAACCGACAATAGGTTTTATGTACCAGGGTATTGTGCCGATGCAAAAAGAATCTGTTTTCCAGTCTTCGAAGGGTGAGGCTCTTGGACAGTCAGAAACCTTCCTTGATTTTCAGGAGCGTCTCTCACGTGTAGCACCTGTAAACAGACCGGTGCTTTTAATAGGAGAACGCGGAACAGGGAAGGAGCTGGCCGCGAGCCGCCTGCATTTTTTGTCCGGGAGGTGGCAGGGGCCCTTCGTTACTTTAAATTGTGCCACTCTTTCACCTTCGCTGATTGAAGCTGAACTGTTCGGGTTCGAGAAAGGAGCCTTCACCGGGGCCGAAAGTCGAAGATCGGGGCGTTTCGAAGCCGCGGACGGAGGAACTCTCTTTCTTGATGAAATTGGTTCTATCCCTCTGGAGGCACAGGAAAAAATACTTCGTGTGGTTGAATACAACTCTTTTGAGCGTGTCGGCAGCTCTCAGCCTATAGAAGTAGATGTGCGAATTGTGGGAGCAACGAATGTTGATCTCAGGGCGATGGCGGAAAGAAAAGATTTTAAACGGGATCTTCTCGATCGGCTCTCCTTTGAAGTGTTGTTTTTACCGCCTCTTCGCTACCGGGAAGAAGATATTATGCTGCTAGCCAATCATTTTGCAACCCGAATGTCTTTTGAACTCGGCAGGAACGAAATTCCCGAATTTGCCGAAGAGGTAGAAAGAGAATTGGAAAGAAACAGCTGGAAGGGAAATATTCGGGAACTGAAAAATGTGGTGGAGCGGGCGGTACACCGATCTGAAGACAGAATAATAGATAAAGTTGTTTTCGATCCTTTTGTCTCCCCTTATGAATCCATTCGGGTACAAGATGATTCAAGCGGGGAGCATGCGGCCAAAAATGATGACACGGTCTTTCCGTCTGAACCTGCAGGAAGCATAAAACAGGCAGTAGAAAACTTAGAAACAAAAATGATACGGCAGGCATTGACCATCCACCGCTATAATCAGAGAAAAGCCGCAGCACATCTTGGCCTCACTTATGACCAGTTTCGTGGTAAAATCAGAAAATATGGTTCAGCTGTTTCCGAGCGTGACGGTTAAGAGACATTAAAATCCCAAACTCTGAAGGTTGGTAGAAATTATCTGGAAAAAACAGCAAAAACAAGATAGCCTACTATAAATAGGTTAATGTGCATTGTATATTGTGTTCAGACTTCAATGTAAAAAATCTTCCCCAAATAGCTAAATTTAACAAGTTAAAAAACCCCCTGAGAGTCTGCCTATCTGCAGGCTGTTTTTCCAGTAGCATTCCGGAGCCTCTATGCCTTTTAAAAATAATATTCATACAATTGTATTGAACTTCTGTGCAGTATCCCTCGTTTCCTTCTTTGCTCTCTCTTGTACCGCGACAATGAAAGAAGGCGTGCAGCCATTCGACAACCAGGTTTTAGCTGAAAACAGCATGATGAAGAAACGCCTGCCGATGGTCGAAAGAGAGAGCGATGTCCTTAAAAAAGAGAACCGGCAGTACAGAATGAAAGTTCAGGAGCTGGAGACACAGAATAAGAAACTGAGCCTGGAACTTACCTCCCTGGATGAAAAATATATCAATGACATGACCATAGGTGAAGAAGAAATTACCTATCTTCATGAACTTGTGCAAAGAATAGAAAAAGAAAGTAGTGAAAGAATTGAAGAGATTATATCTCGCAATAAAATTCTTGAAGAAAATTTCTCCCGAGAAAGTCATGCACTAAAGGAAGAGATTTCAAAGCAAAAAGCCTTATTCGCAAAGGAACGCGAGCAGATTTCACAGGAAAGTGCTAAAAGGGAATTGAGTCAAAATATTGTAATCAATACCCTCAAAAAAGAATTAGACTCAAAGGAGTCACTAATATTATCGTACAAACTGGCCATAAATGAAATCTCAGTCCAGCTCGGTGCAGCAACTACCTTATCGGAGGCTTTGAGAAAATCCAGAGATGAGTCCCTGGCCGAGCTTGAATCTGTAAAAACCGCCAGTAAACAAAATAAAGAAGAATCCCTGGCCGAGCTTGAATCTGTGAAGGCCGTCAGTAAACAAAATAAAGAAAAATCCCTGGCTGAGCTTGAATCGGTAAAAACTGTCAATGCCAATCTGAATAAAAAAATGGCTGAACTCTCCTCTCAAACGTCCAACCAGCACGTTCCGATCCAAACAATCAACTAGAAGTTCGATTTTGATTAAAGTTATATTGTTGCCCCTATGATATTAATTTCGTTTTGCCGCAATATTTATTGCTCTGCTTTCATCCTGTTGCTATCAGTTTTTTTTCTGTTTTCCACTGCTGTCCGGGCTGAAAATCAATTCTCTCTTCTGGTCACATCCAATCTGCAGGGGAAATTTTCTGTCGAAGTTGAAAATCAGGAAATACTGGACCCGCTGCTCGTTTTAGGCCAGAATATTGTCTTCGATCGCACTCAGGGTATTGATCTTTACCTTGATATGGGTAACGCACTTTATCCCGGTATTATATCGAAATACAGTTCAGGTTCGATCATGGTCGATTTTTTAGATTATTTTTCCTGCGCGGCTCTCCTTGTTTCATCCAAGGATCTTCAAGTGGGAACTAAAAACCTTGAACTTATGCAGGAGAGTAAGAAGGTACAATTATTGTCATCAAATATTGTGCAGGAAGGCAAACCTGTATTTAAACCATGGTTTGAAGTTAATATGCACGGATCCCGAGTTGCTTTTTTAGGGATATCATCTAAGAAAGTGCGGTTCGATGTGGCTGAAAAAGAACTTTATAACTATAGCCTGATTGAAGAAAAGGAAGTGCTTGAGTCGCAATTAAAAGATATTCAAGCCACTGGAATCGAACACATAGTTTTGCTTTCTGGGCAGGCGCTGAGGGACACAGCCCAAATTCTTGAAGCATATCCGGAGATTGAAATGGCCCTGTGCGGAGGTGATTATGCCGGTCACTTCTTAGCCGGTAAATTGTCACGGGTGGATTTGGCCGACGGGAGATCCATTGTGATGGCAGACGACAGTGTCGATTATTATCACCTGAATCTCGTCATTGACGGCACTATCAAAGTACGATCTTTCGAGCCCAGGAAGGCCCAGCCCATTCCCACCAGGAATTTCCTGTATCAGGAATTTAAAAATCGTCTCACTTTATGGAAAGAGAAATTTCGAGAAGATGAAGATAGCCTTGTTGCAGAACTGGGCGATATGGAAAATGGCGTAAATGATCTGCGTTTTGGAAACCTTCTGCGTGACAAGTTCAATTGTGAGCTTGGAGTTGTTGAAGAAAACACCATTAACCAGGCCTCGGTGGAGCAGGATGTCAGGTATTCCGATTTTCTGAGCATGGTCAATAGGGATTATAATATTTTTATTTTCTCTTTAACCGGTGACGAAGTAAAAACTGTACAAAAGCTGCAAGAGGATCTTGTCATAGCGGGAATCGATATAGATGAAGTTATACAAATCCAGGGAACTCCTGTGGTGGGATATCGTAGTTATCGTGTGGCTGCTTCTCAGCCTGCCATGCAAAGAATGCAGCGTCTGCTGAAAAAGAAAATCGAATACAGCAACACCTGGGTGACGGTCACAAATCTGCTGATTGACGATTTGAAAAACGACAAAATCATTCTGAGCAAAGATTACGATTACCTGGACCGGCGTTTCCGGACGACAATAGACGCCTCGCTGTCCAATTTCGTCGACAACAGCAACGTCAAAAGAGGTGATAATATTGATACTCCACCTGGACAGCCGTCCAGCAGTTATAATAAGTGGGGGCTTGAAAATACAATCGATATTACCGTCTACAATAAATATCACCGGTTTATTCTTACTCCATATATGTTTTATTCACGGCAGGATGATAACTATTTGAATAACATATTGAGGGGTACTTTTTTGTATGACTACAACCTGTCCGAGAATTTCAAACCATATAATAAATTTCGCTATGATACGGTTGTTGAAGAGGTAGATGGGCAGCGTCCCAGTTTATTGCGGGAAACTATGGGTATCTCCGCCTTCTATAAAAATATCAGTGGAAAACTTGGATTGGGCTTTGAAAAGGAAGTTCAAGATCCTTCCAGTGCCGCACTTTACGGAGTTGAGTTCATTATAGGTGCCAGTGTTCCTTTACGGTCGCATTTTACCTACTCTTTCAGTCTGGATACCTTCACTGGTATCCTCGATGAAGGTGATGGCCAGTGGCAGAACAGAAGTGAAATTAATAATGTGATATCTGCTAAAATAAATGATTATATGAGCATATCATTTCGACATAAGTATTTTTATTTCAGCGATGAAGGGGCCGGTGAAACTTATCAGAACTCTCAGTTTATAACATCCCTGGATCTTACAAGCGGCTGGAAATTCTGGTGATCAGGTCGTAAACGTTCACCAGCACCCCATATGCTCACGATCAGACCGCCGGGCATAGGCCAACTATAGCCAGGCGGCCTGCTCATGCGCCTCTGGAGCACCCGGAGTCTCCCTATGGTCGCTTACCTGTGAACAGGTCCAAGGTTATGCGAGGGAAAAATTCGAGCTTTTTCATTTTTTCATGAGTGAATAGACTACATCCGACATTTCAGAAATAATCGGTTCGACGCCGGTCCACAGTTTAAATGCTGCGGCACCTTGATAGATTAACATGCCCAGACCGGGAACGATGGCGCATCCTTGCTCTTTAGCCGATTTAAGCAATTTGGTTGTTAAAGGATTGTAGACGATATCGGCAACTGTCAGGTGCGGCATCAGCAGGGATTCGTCAATTGGCAGAAAGTCTTCTTTCGGGCTCATACCCATGCTTGTGCTGTTGATGAGAACATCGCAACGGGATAAAAACTCAGTCTGGCTGGATGCTGTGTGTGTTGCCACTTCTGCACAATTACGTATTTTCTCGTTGATCTCAAAAGCCAGATCTTGTGCCTTGGAAGGAGTTCGATTGCAGATGATGATTTTGTCCGCTCCCTGAAAGGCCAATGTCATAGCAATAGCTCGCGCTGCACCGCCGGATCCGAGGATGAAAAACCGTTTTCCTTCAGGCGATATTTGAGTCTCTTCTCCCAGGGATCGTATAAATCCCTCACCATCGGTATTATAGCCTTTGGTTTTACCATCTTTAACGCAGATGGTGTTGACCGCTCCGATCGTTGCCGCGAGAGGATCGAGTTCATCAAGATACCGCATAATCCGGATCTTATGGGGGATGGTAACATTGAAGCCAACGACATTCATTCTCGTCAAGCCGGAAAATACCTTCTCAAGATTTTCCTCATTGACTTCGACAGGTATATAGCAGTAATCCATTCCAAGTTTCTCAAAAGCATGATTATGCATGGCTGGAGATATGGAATGGCCCAGCGGGTTGCCGAGAAGTATGACCATTTTTGTCGCGACAGTAGGATAGTTCATTATTTTTACTTAGCCATCCGAAATTTTAGCTTTTTGCGATGCTATCAAATATGATAGGGCTTGTTTCCGCTGAGAATAACAGAAATCCTTCAACTTACCAAACAAAGGGATATTTGCATGTCATTTTTCACTCTATTTATGGCTTTTTTGGTTTTGCTTGTCGTTGGTTTTACCTGGTTTTTTATCTATTATTTCAATAACCCGATTCTTGAAGATCCCGACGGTATTGCCAGGGTGGTGGGCAATTGTGGAGATACCATGGAAATCGGCCTGAAATTCAAAGACGGCAGGGTAGATGCCACTCATTTTTGGACCAACGGTTGTTCATTCAGCAAACATTGTGTGGAGACAGCGACAAATCTTGCCCGCGCCAAGAATCTCGAAGAGCTGAAAAAGATTAATATGATATCCATTATGGATGAGGTGGGACAGCTCCCGGAAACCCATTTGCATTGTGCCCAATTAGCTGAAATTACCCTGCAGAGAAGTGTCGAAAATTATCTGGCGCGGCAGCAGGTCAAAACCGATGTGTTGACACTCAAGTGAAACGGTAATATATAACCATATAAGATCATTGTTGATTTTAAAGATGATCCAGATGACCGTAATTATCGTTCTTGGACTGTACTTTGTTATTTTATCAGAATGGATCATATGTTTAAAAATGCCGTTGTTCTAACATCTATTAACCCTCCCACCTCTGCCGTGCAATTTTTTGCCGGACTCGGGAAGTGGAATGTTCTGGTGATTGGTGACTTGAAGACTCCTGAGGACTGGTACTGCCCTGGAGTGCAATTCGTTTCAGCGGCACAGCAGCAAACCCTCCCTTTTAAAATTGGCGGGATCCTGCCATGGAATCATTATGCCCGCAAAATGATCGGCTATCTGATAGCTGCGCGTGATGGCGCTGCCCTGCTTGCAGAAAGTGACGATGACAATTTTCCGGCAGACAACTGGACATTTCCCAGTATGGATGGCGGTTACTACCAGATTCCCGAGGGCAGGGATATTGTCAATATCTACAGTTTATTTAGTCAGCAAACTATTTGGCCGAGGGGCTTCCCGCTGACCCGCATCACAGCGGCTGAATCAGTGATAGATCCATCAACGCTTACGATTCAGTCCGCCCAAGTCGGCATCTGGCAAGGCCTGGTAGATGATGATCCCGATGTGGATGCTATCTACCGGCTCACGTCAAATAAACCTTGCAGGTTTGAACAGCGTGCACCTGTAATACTGCCCTGTGGAACTTTTTCACCTTTCAATTCACAAAATACCGTATTCCGTCGGGAGCTTTTACCGCTCATGTATTTGCCGGCACTGGTAAACTTTCGTGTAACTGATATCCTGCGTAGTTACGTGGCCCAGCCTATTATGTGGGCTGCCGGTTATCGGCTTGGTTTTCTCAGTCCCACTGTTCATCAGGTGCGCAATACTCATGACCTGAAAGCTGATTTTGCTTCTGAGCTGCCGCTCTACATGGATGTCGAACGTATCCTGGACTTGGTCCGGAATCCTATCCGGCCCGAGGTATCTATCAGCGATAATCTTTATAATGTCTACCGTCAGTTAGCCGATGAAGCCATTGTCGAAGAAGCGGAGCTCGATATCCTTTCGGCCTGGCTTGATGATGTGGCTGCCTTGAGCAGAGACTGAGGCAGGGCTGAAGTGATGAAATCTTTTATTTATCTTATCCAGCAGGTTTCAGGTGATTCATTGCCTGAAATTGCTGATCCTTCCTGTGACCTCATTGTACTCGACCGGCAGGAGCCGGATCCCCAAAAGAGCGCATCCTGCGGTACCGCTTTAGCTGGGGATTTGAGTTGGAGTGAAGGTCGCAATCGATTGCTGTGGCAAGCCCTTCAACTCGCTAGAACCACCGGCAACGATTACCTCTACTATATATTTTTAGATGATGAGTGTGTTCTTCAGGAAGATCGGAAATTGGCCCGGCAACTGGATATTCCCCTGATCGGTAATCCATTTAGAACATACGAGCGCTTTTTGCTGGAATGGGAACCGGCTGTGGGGTATGCGCGCAATGTTAACCATTACTATGAAGAAGGACGAGCCGTCAACCTGGGACATGCCTTCGATGGTTCATTCAATGCTTATCATCGGGAAACGCTTTCTTTTCTGTTGCCTTATTATACCGGATTTGACAGTGAATCCTGGCTTTATGCCCAGCATATTATCAATCATATGGTGAGTCTCTTCTTTCATCCTCACCGGATTCAGTACAATGTGGTAACTGCGACCAGTTCCGTTGGCTCGAGGTCCGGGCCACGGAAAAAATATTGGGAAATACCCACAACATATCTTGCCGGCGCCCTTAAACAGAAATTACGCATGCGTTTGAAAACAGATGCACCGGATAGTCCGTTACCGGCACCCGGGCTACCCCGAAAAAAGAACCGTTCTTATTGCCAGTCCCCTTTAGAAATCGCCGAACACTGGAATATTGATCACCCCCTGATCAAACATCGAAGGATTGATGACATTAAGCCTCGTCCAGCACAATATTTGAAGCCATCGGCTCGTGTTGCCGTGTGCCTGTCGGGGCGCTGCTCCGAGCTGGATCAGACGTATCAAAATCTTCAGGAAAAAATCCTCAGGCCTTTAGCTCATTATGGTCATGTCGATCTTTTTATGTATGTACCTGATGATACAAATTCTGAATATTCATCGATTTTAAAACCGACAGTCCTTCAAGTAGTTCCGGACCACCATCTCGATGAAGGCAACCTGCTCAATGGCAGGGACTGTCAGCTTAAAGTTGGGATACAACGCTATCTGCAGCAGTTATATGGTCTAAAAATGTGTGACCAGCTGCGGCAGGTTTATGAACAGGAGAATGGTATTCACTATGACGCAGTCCTGCGCTGTCGGCCTGATCTCTTTTTTGAAAGCACATTGCCAGACTTGACTACACTTGATTTAAACTACATCTATGTACCTGATTTTCACATGTTCGAAGGATGCAACGACCGGTTTGCCTTTGGTAATGCTGAAAATATGGCTATCTATATGAAAAAATATGATGACTGGCATGGCTATGTCAGAGGCTGGATATCTGCAAGCCCAGCGGCACCGCCGGTCACTGCCGAAATGTTCACCGGCGGGCAGCTTCGTCAATATGGCATTGACGTTCGCCTTTTATCTGTACGTTTTAACCGGGTACGGGCCCAAAAGATGGAAACAGATTGGGAAGACCACTGTCGAAAAATACAAGGAAAATCAAAAACATCTTAACCTTCCTTGCTTAAAGCCGAAGAAATCATCTTCGTTGGCCCAAAGTCGCAATTGAAAATCATTCCTAAGCACAGTATTCTTTCGTTGCTTTATATTTATCGGAAATAATTTTCTACAATGGAGGGAGTATGAATTACCCGGTTTGGTTTCTACCGGAGACTGGCGGCGGATTTCTTATTGCATTGATCTCAATCCTGCACGTATTTGTTTCTCATTTTGCCGTTGGCGGCGGACTGTACCTGATCTATTCGGAAAAGAAAGGATTGAGAGAGAACAGTCAGCCGATTCTCGACTTTACCAAAAGGCATGCCCGCTTTTTCCTTCTTGTAACATTGGTTTTTGGATCGATCTCCGGAGTAGGTATATGGTTCATTATCTCCCTCGTCAATCCTGCAGCAACATCTCTTCTTATTCATAATTTTGTCTTTGGCTGGGCCGCGGAATGGGTATTCTTCACGGTTGAGATTGCCGCAGCCTTTGTCTATTTTTACATGTTCGGCAGGATGGATTCGAAGACGCATCTGAAGGTCGGCTGGCTCTATTTCATAACTGCCTGGATGTCGTTATTTTTGATTAACGGCATAATCGGTGTCATGCTGACTCCGGGAAGATGGTCTGAAAACATGAATTTCTGGGCAGGTTTTTTTAATCCCAGTTTCTTTCCTTCACTTGTCTTCCGGACCTTTATCGCCCTGATGATTGCCGCTTGTTACGGGTTTTTGTCCGCGTCGTTTACAAAAGACAGGGATGTGCGAATAGCAATGACCAGGTTTTCTGCGAAATGGGCTCTTGTGACCCTGGTGGCAGCGGTATTCTCCGGTCTCTGGTACCTGTCGGTCCTGCCGGATCAGTCACATGGACTTGTTATGGGCAAATCTCCTACGATAGTTGGAATCCTGCCCTGGTTCGCCGGTGCAGTACTCTCTTTTCTCATTGTTATGTTGGGTGCCGGAATACTGCGGCCAAATTATAATCTCAAACCTGTTGCCGGCCTGGCAATGATAAGTGCCTTATTGATTATGGGGGGATTTGAATGGACCAGAGAAGCTGCCCGTCGACCCTATGTGATAAACGAAGTGATGTATTCAAACGGTATATTGAAAAAAGATGTAGAAGCGTTGAACCAAAAAGGCTATCTCCGGACAGCTCTTTGGGTGGAGAACAGGGAGGTTTCCGAGGGGAATCTGGTTGCCGGCGGCCAGGAACTCTTTATGCATCAGTGTTACTCCTGCCATACCGTGAACGGCAAAAACAACGATATCATTAAAGCAACCAGCAATATGAGCTACAATGCACTGGTGAGCTATATTCGCAGAATACATGAGGTACGTTATTTCATGCCGCCATTTGCCGGCACGGAACTTGAGAGCAGAGCCCTTGCGGTATACATCGCCGGTGGTCTGCAGGGGAAAGACGTACAGGAGCGTCCTGAAGAGGCAGGCACCTCGAAAAATGGAGCAGCCCTGTTTGAAGAAAATTGTTCATCCTGTCATGCGGTGGAAGATTTGACCAGTGCTGTTGATGGGGTGGAAATAGATGAAATTGTCGGAATGTTGAAAAACCTGAATGAAATTTCCGATGAGATGGAACCTTTAGCGGGGAGTGAAGAGGATCATGTCCAGCTTGCTTCCTTTCTCAGTAAACAAAATGCCAACACAGAGGAGGAAGCAGCAATTAACGGAGCAGATGTCTTCGATGCTCATTGTACCATGTGCCATGGAATGCCGGATATGAAGGAATATACCGAAAATATGGACCGTCAGGAGCTGTTCACTTTGCTCGGCAGACTTGATCAATTGCAGGTAGGAATGCCTCCATTTAGAGGTACCGAACCGGAGCGGGAAGCTCTTGCCGATTTTCTCGAGAGTATCAATAAGGGAGGAGAGTAATGGATCCGCTCATTATACCGCAGCCGGATACTATACCGGTCAGCTGGGGCTGGTTGCAGTTCCTGTTGCTCTTGACCTTTCCTCTGCATTTGCTGGCTATGAATGCAATGGTGGGAGGACTGGCCATAGGCATTGCTCAGCATATGAAAGGAGGTGCTTTGCAGAGACAGCTTGCCCACCGAATTGCCATAGCCCTGCCGCTGGTTATTGCCTTTGTGGTCAACTTTGGTGTCGCTCCGTTTCTTTTTGTCCAGGTGCTTTACGGACAGTTCCTGTACAGCAGTTCCGTCCTCATGGGTGCTTTCTGGATTCTCATTATACCCATCCTGATGATCGCTTATTATGGTGCTTATCTTTATGATTTTCGATTTACCCGGCTTGGAACGACCGGTCCCTGGGTGGCTGTTCTTGTCTTTATTCTTTTGGTAGCAATCGGTTTTCTCTTTTCAAATAATATGTTGCTGATGACATTGCCGGGACAATTTGGTGAATACTTTGTTCATAAAAGCGGAACATTGCTCTCTTTTGCACAACCAAGTTTCTGGCCGAGGTTCCTGCATATGCTGTTTGGTGCTCTTGCCATGGGCGGCCTGTTTGTCGGCCTGCTTGGACGATTCAGAAAAGATGTTCATCCGGAGCTGGCAGTTCATGCTGAAAAGATCGGGATGAGAAGCTTTCTGATTTTTACTTTGGCTAATATCGGGATCGGTATCTGGTATCTACTTTCTCTGCCAAAAGAGCTGATGATGCTTTTCATGGGAGGTAATGCCGGGGCAACAATTGCCTTCTGTCTAGCTCTTCTGCTTGTGGCCGGGGCATTGTTTGCTGCCTATAAAAAAAGATTGTGGTTGACTTTCTTCCATGCTGTTGGGCTTGTTGTGGTGATGACTTTTATGCGGAGTTGGCTGAGGAGTGGATATCTTCAGGATGTCTTTACCCTGGATCAGCTGCAGGTTGTGCCGCAATATTCACCGATGATTTTTTTCTTTTTGGCTTTAGTCGCGGGTATTGTGTGTCTTGGCTGGTTAATCAAAAAAACAAATGATGTTTTCCGGTTGGAGCAGGAACAAGGATGAGGCTCCCACCTCCGTTAACCCGCATTTCTCATGAACATTGTGTTGATTTTCAGAATATATTTGTTTTTTCAATAGGTTCGACATTATTTTGATTTTTTTCTTAATCAACACAATGTTCACCAAAGGTCAGTCCATGCGGCGCCATCTTCGTTAGTATTTTGCCAGTGAACATAGCCTACTATGGTTCACTACCAAAAACTTTGAAGCTGACGCCGCCTGAACTGATGAGAAAGGCGGGTTAGTGGTTACATTACATGCGTGGATGTTTTGAAACAAAAAAAGGAGGATTGTCATATGGAAAAAATGAAAGTGCGAGACCTCATGGTACCGGTAGACCGATTTCCGAAAATTTCCGAAAATGCTTCACTTTATGAGGCGCTTTCCAGTCTTGAGGAAGTCCAGGAGGCGTTTTTATCAGAAAAATCTCAATACAGAATTTTACTGGTTGAAGATGAAGCGGGACATGTCATTGGGAAAATTTCCCCAATCGATTTGTTTCTTGGTTTGGAAAGAAATTACGCCAAAGTGAACTATGAGGAAAGTCTCCGCAATTTTGGCCTTTCGTATGTTTCTGATACTATGCAGGAAGATTATAATTTATGGCAAAGTCCATTCAAGGACCTGTGCCGTAAGGCCGTGAATGTTCATGTTAAAGACTTCCTTAATGTTCCTTCTGATAGTCAATCTGTCGACACTGAGAATAACCTGTCAAAGTGCTTGCATTTATTCGTTATGAACAGGCATGATGCACTTTTTGTTCATGAAAATAAAAAACTTGTGGGGATGCTTTTATTTTCAGATATATATGCAAAGGTGTCACAGGTCATAAAGGCTTGTGCTTTTTAATTGAGGTACTTTGTTTTTTTCTAAAACCTGGTAAGCGAGAAATAACTCCGGTATTTATTTTTTCCCGTTTACCAGATGATTTTTGGTTTACTTTAAAGTATTACCCAAAAAGTCAGTGAACCGCTGCCATGATTTTTTGTCGGCATCTTCACGGTAGCGTTCAGTGTCGAATACGGTAAAAGCATGTGGAGCGCCACCATAAGTGATCATTTCATGCTCTACATTATTTTCTTCAAGTTCTTTGGCCAGGTTTGCAAAATGCTCCATAGTGACGGATGTATCTGCAGTACCATGCATAACCAGAATTTTTCCTTTAGCCGAGGAGTAATCCTGGCCCTCAGGCGTCTCAAGACCGCCATGGAAGGTGACAAAACCTTTCAAGTCTGCACCTGATCGCGCAAGTTCAAGCACTGCAGCCCCGCCAAAACAGTAACCGGCGATAACAGCATTTTCGGTGTTAAGCCCCTGAGCCTTTGCCGTGTCCAGAGCACCATTTATAATCCGTCTCATTTTTGACCGATCTTTATAGAGTTCTCCGGTATGTTGCCGTTTATCTTTGACCTCTGTCGGACGTACTCCAGATCCGAAAAGGTCGGCGGCAAAAACATTGTATCCAAGATCGGCAAGCATCTGTGCTCGTTTTTTTTCGTAATCGGTAAGGCCGTCCCAGTCATGGATGATAAGAACCAAAGGCGCCTCGGATTGTTTCTTGATGAAATATCCGTCATATTGCTGATCGTCGACAGAATATGTGATATTTTCCCCGGCGATACTTGCCGTATAAAAAAAGGTTACGAGAAGCAATGTCAGTAAATAACGCATATAATGCCTCCTTTTGCAGTCCTATCATGATTGAAGGTTGTCGAGACTAATATCTGGAAGATATTAGGACAAAAGATATGTATGGTGGTCAGGAAAGCAACGATTTTCGGTAATGGCTTATGAAAGCCCGGGAGAGAAAAATTAATTTTTTTTCCGTCTGTGCCTTCTGTCCCTATATTTAGGTTCGGTCTCCATGGCCTCCACTTCAGCCAACATCTGCAGGTAGATTGTGTAACGAGCCCTGTCGATCTGATTTTTCTCAACCAGTTCTATAACCCGGCAATCCGGTTCTTCACGATGTTTGCAGTCCCTGAACCTGCAGCTTTCCTGACCTGCTTTTTCAAAGCCGGGAAAATATGTTGAGAGCTGCTCGGCTGAGATGTCCACCATGCCGAAATCATTAAAACCGGGAGAATCGATAAGCTCGCCGCCTTTTTTGAGGAGGTGAAGAGTCGAAACGGTTGTGGTGTTGCGACCACGTTTTTTGGTTTCACTTATTTCGCCGGTTGTAAGGTGAATATCCGGAAGGATACCGTTAAGAATTGAGCTCTTGCCAACACCCGTCGGACCGACGAATACTCCGCGATGTCCTTCGCTGAAGAAGTCACTGAGGTCGTCAAGTCCGATACCTTTTTCGGCACTGAGGGTGAAAATCTTTACTGAGTCCTGATAGACTGATTGGACTTCTTGCTCATATTCTGCAAAACATGCAAGATCCGATTTGTTAATTACCACTACCGGATTGAGATTACCGGATCGAGCCGAGACAATTGCACGGTCGATAAATCCGGGAGGCGGCAAAGGTTCGCAGGAAACGATGATACATAACACATCAAGGTTGGCTCCGACGACATGAATCCCGCCTCGGGCATCCATGCGGGAGAGTTCAGAGCTCCGCTCGATCCTTGTCAGGATATCATCATTTATAATGACTTTATCACCTACGACGTGACCTGAATTTCGTTTTACCCGGATCATGCTGCATGAATTATCTTCAGGAAACAGCACATCGACGGCTACACCATAATGGGCAACTATTATTCCTTCTTTATTCTGCACTGTTAGATGTTCTTTTTTCAAGATTCTCCTTTGTTTCGTAATTATAAGTTATTTGTCGGTCGCAAGCCTTAAACCTATGAACAATAGAATTGTGCCGGTTAAACTGTCAAAGACCTGATTTACCTTGGGGCGCTGCAGCCAGATTCTTGCTCTGTTCACCAGGGCAGCCAGGATACATTGGTATATCATGGCAATTGAGAAATGGATTGCAGCCACCATGAGGGACTGCAAAAGTGGCGGCTCTGCAGGATTAATAAACTGAGGTAAAAAAGCCATATAAAAAATAACTGTTTTCGGGTTGAGGACATTTGACAGAAAGCCTTCCCTGATGGATCTGGAAAAACGAAAACTGTCCTGAGTTGATGCAACATTTGTGGCGAAGACGATTTGGCGCCGCTTGATTGCGCGCTTCCAGCTGCACAGACCCAGCCATATTAAATAGGCTGCACCGGCAAACTTAAGGGCGTTAAAGGCCCAGGCGGTATGCAATAAGATGATCGAAATACCAAGCGCCGAGACTGTTGCATGGACAAACAGACCGCTGCAGATGCCGAGTGAACTCACTGCGCCATCCAGCCAGCCGCCACGGGCGCTGTTTCTGATGATGAGCATAGTGTCCACTCCCGGAGTGAGTGTCAGGAGGGTGACAGCGATAAGGCATGTAAGCAGTGTTTGAGAATCCATATTCTTTAGCGATTGATTGTTGATAGATTTGTTAACGGCATTAATATACTGCTTTTTACTCGTTAGTGCCTTACTCCTGATAACTTGGCATAAAAAAATAAGAGATCTGAATAATACTTTTAAATGAGAATGTTAAAGTGACCCTCAAGTTTCTAATTATCATTAAAATTTGATATCTTATCCCGTCAATTTTGGCTATGTGCAGCTATACTGCAGAGTGCAAGCGCTCTGTTTTTATGTTATCTTTTAATAAATAAAAAGGAGCAACCATGTTTATTGACCTTTTGCGATCGAGACGAAGTGTAAGAAAATTTCAGAACAAACCGATTGAAAAGGAAAAAATTGATTTGCTTATCGAATCGATGTTGCGTTCTCCGTCGTCGAGGAGCCTTAATCCCTGGGAATTTGTGGTTGTTAGTAACCCTCAGATTCTCAGTGATTTGGCGAAAGCCAAACCACATGGTGCCTCGTTTATTAAAGATGCACCTTTGGCGATTGTTGTATGCGGAGACCCGGCCAGGTGTGATGTCTGGGTTGAAGATTGTTCAATTGCCGCTCTTATCATCCATCTGGCCGCAGCAGACCTTGGATTAGGCAGCTGTTGGGTTCAGATTCGCCTGCGTGAACATGACGCTCAGACCACCTCGGAAGAATACGTCAAAAAGGTCTTAGGAGTTAAAGAAAATGTGGTGGTTGAAGCAATCATTGCGATTGGTTATGGCAAGGAGGATAAGCCCGGACATTCAACTTCTTCATTGCTCTACGAAAAGGTAAATTATGAACAGTATGGAATGAATCCCAAAGATAAAAATAATCCTTTGTAATTACAAAAAAAAAAGAGGTATACCATGAGCTCATACTATAAGGATCCGGATCCTCAGGAAACGCAGGACTGGATAGAATCCCTTAAAGGAGTGATACAGCAGGAAGGCGGTGAAAAAGCCGATTACCTCCTCTGTCGTCTGACCGACATTGCCAGGGCTCTTGGAGTATCCACTTCACCGGGCCTGCTGACGCCTTACTCCAATACTATCCTGCCGGAAAATGAAGAGCCCATTCCAGGAGATTCATTGATCGCCAGAAATGTTGCCGCCTATGTGCGGTGGAATGCCATGGCCATGGTCGCAAAAGCTAATAAGGACGGCAAGGGACTTGGCGGGCATATCTCAACCTATTCATCGGCTTCAACCATGTATGAGGTCGGCTTCAACTGGTTTTTCCGTGGCCCTGAGGCGACCGACGGCGCGGACATGATCTACTTTCAAGGGCATAGTTCTCCGGGCATATACGCCCGGGCCTTTGTCGAAGGACGGTTGAATGAAGAACAATTGAAAAATTTCCGGCAGGAAGTGGGATGCAACGGACTCTCCTCTTATCCACATCCCTGGCTGATGTCCGATTTCTGGCAATTCCCTACTGTTTCCATGGGGCTTGGGCCAATGGCGGCTATTTATCAGGCCCGTTTTATGAAATACATGGACAGCCGGGGCCTTAAAAAAGCAGGAGATAGAAAAGTATGGGTTTTTATCGGCGACGGGGAAACCGACGAACCCGAAACTCTAGGGGCAATTTCACTTGCCGCTCGTGAAAATCTCGATAATCTCATTTTTGTCGTCAACTGCAACTTGCAGCGGCTTGACGGTCCAGTGCGCGGAAACAGTAAAATTATCCAGGAACTGGAAGGCCGCTTTCGCGGTGTCGACTGGCATGTCATAAAACTGATATGGGGCAGTGAGTGGGATGTGATTTTGCAGCGAGATAAAGAGGGACTGCTGATTAAAAAATTCGGCAGGATGGTCGATGGCGATTTTCAGACTATTAGGGCAAGAGGTCCTGAATATCTTCGAAAGAAAGTTTTCGGCGACGATCCCCAGCTGATGGCACTGGTGGAAGATATCAGCGACGACCAACTCTGGCAAATGACCCGAGGCGGACATGATCCACGCAAGGTGTATGCGGCCTATTCTGCGGCTATGCAGTATAAGGGAAAACCCACTGTTCTGTTGATCAAGACAATCAAGGGCTTTGGAATGGGGCAGGCCGGTGAATCGGTGATGGTATCTCATAACGTGAAGAAGATGGATATTGATGCCTTGAAATCCTTTCGAGACAGGTTTCACGTTCCTTTAGATGATGATCAATTGCTTGATCTTCCCTTCATTCGACCTCCGGAAGGCAGCCCTGAGGATACTTTCATCAAGGAGCGTCGAAAGGCGATGGGCGGGCCGGTTCCCTATCGGCAGATCGTTCATAATTCACTTCCTGCTCCGCCGCTTACAGATTTTAGCGCACTGCTTAAATCATCAAAAGATCGCGAATTATCAACGACCATGGCATTTGTCCGATTGCTCGGTACTCTCATTAAAAATAAAGATATCGGCGAGCACATCGTGCCGATTATTCCAGATGAAGCCAGAACCTTCGGCATGGAAGGATTGTTCCGGCAACTGGGTATTTATGCTCCTACCGGACAGCTCTACGAGCCACAGGATTCTGAAACTATTTCCTGGTATAAAGAGGATCCGAAAGGACAGATTCTTGAAGAGGGGATTACCGAGGCCGGCGCGATTTCTTCATGGATGGCTGCAGCCACTGCCCACGCCAACTATGGTGTCCCGATGATCCCGTTTTATACCTTTTACTCCATGTTTGGATTTCAGCGGGTCGGGGATCAGCTCTGGGCGGCAGGAGATGGCAGGGCCAAGGGTTTTGTCATGGGAGCAACAGCCGGACGCACTACCTTGAATGGAGAAGGACTGCAGCACCAGGATGGCCAGGGGATGCTTTTTGCCTCTGCGTATCCATCCTGTTTGTCTTATGATCCGACTTTCAGTTATGAGGTTGCCGTCCTTGTTCAAAAAGGGATCGAGCGAATGTTTGAGCAGAACGAGGAAATTTTCTATTATATCACGCTTCAAAACGAAAATTACCCGCATCCTGAAATGCCGGAAGGTGTTGAAGAAGGAATCAATCGCGGTATGTACCTCTTTCAAAAGGGCAAATCAGAAGGAGACAGGGTACAGCTGATGGGCTCCGGTTCTATTTTGCGGGAGGTGATTGCAGCAGCCACCTTGTTGGAAGAGGATTTTGGAGTGGCCGCGGATGTCTGGTCCATCCTGGGTGTCAATCAACTGCATCGGGATGGCGTATTTACTGAGAACTGGAATCGCCTTCATCCGGAACAGCCAAGGAAGAAATCATATGTTGAAGAACAGCTGGAGGGATTTGAAGGGCCGGTTGTAATCAGTACTGATTATGTCCGGGCCTATGGCGAGCAGCTGCGCCGAATTATCCACCGACCGCTTACGGTGCTTGGGACGGATGGATATGGCAGATCGGATTTTCGGGAGGTGCTGCGCAGCTTTTTTCAGGTAGACCGATACCATATTGTTGTCACAGCATTAAAAAGCCTGGCAGATGAAGGCAAACTGCCGCAGACCACAGTAAGTGACGCCTTAAGAAAATATGTAATAAATCCGGAAGAGCCACACGCACTCAACAGATAAGTTCACTTAAAAAGCAGTATATATCTTAACAAAATTCTTTTCTAAGAGCAGGAATTTCTAAGATAAAAGGAGATAAGCAGATGGCAATCGAGAAAATTAAGATTCCCGATTTCGGAGATGTTCAAGATATTACGGTGGTTGAAGTATTTATTGCTCCCGGCGATAAAATAGAAGAAGAGGCGTCTCTCATTACACTTGAAAGTGAAAAAGCGGTAATGGATGTTCCTTCTCCTTTTTCAGGGGTTATTAAAGAGGTTCTGGTAAAAGAAGAAGATGGTGTAACCAGCGGTGATGTTATCGCGCTTATTGAAACGGAGGGCGAGGAAGAAGTTTCAGAAAAACCGGATGAAGAAGCGGAAGAAACCGAACCTGACACAGGGCCGACTGAAGCCGAAGAGAAAGAAGAATCGGTGAAAGAAAAAGCTGAAAAAACTGAAAAAGCAGAGGAAGCAGAGGAAGCAGAGGAAGTTTCTGGGAAATCAGATGTCGAACCTGCTGAAGCTGAAGCAGAAGAACAAAAAGAGAAGCAACCTGAAAAAGAGAAACAGACGGAAGCAAAAAGTGAAGAGCGGACGAAGAAAGAAAATAAAGCTGCTGATGAACCGGCAAAAAAAGAGCCTTCCGGACAAGTACCTCATGCGACTCCTTCTGTACGTGCTTTTGCCAGAGAACAACAGGTGGATCTCAACGAACTCTCCGGGACAGGGCCGAATTCCCGCATCCTGAAAGAAGATATCCTTGCTGTTCGGCAAAAGCCGGCAGGTGGTGCTCCTGATCAGCAAGCCCCCCTGGAGGATTTTAGTAAGTACGGGGAGATTGAAGAAGTGGCACTGAGCCGCATCAAAAAAATATCCGGACCCTTTCTACAGAAGAGCTGGTCCACGATTCCCCATGTCACTCATTTTGATGAAGCCGATATCAGTGAGTTGGAACGATTTAGAAAAGAATTGAACGGAAAATTACAAGAGGACGAACCAGCCTATAGCCCGCTGGTTTTTGTTATCAGGGCTGTGACTGCAACCCTGAAAGAATTCCCTATTTTTAATTGTTCTCTGGTACCGGGTGAGGGGAAAATAGTACTGAAAAAATATTATCATCTGGGAATTGCAGTGGATACTCCCAAGGGTTTAATGGTTCCTGTAATAAAAGATGCCGAACAACGGGGGTTTAAGGATCTTGCTGCAGAATTGCAGAGGCTCAGCAACAGCGCCCGGGCAGAAAAATTGGCAATTTCCGATATTAAGGGCGCAAGCTTTACCATATCCAGCCTTGGCGGTATCGGCGGCACCGGTTTTACTCCTATCATAAGTAGCCCCCAGGCCGCAATCCTCGGTCTGTCCCGTAATTATATGAAGCCGGTTTGGAATAAGGAAAAAGAGAAATTTGAGCCACGCCTTATGCTGCCTTTTTCCGTTTCGTATGATCACCGGATTATCGATGGGGCTGAAGCTGCCAGATTTTGTAAAGCGCTCCGTCTGAATATTGAAGATTTAAAAAGAACGTTAGTACCTTAGAAATTCATTCCTGCTGTTCCTGTGCTAACATAAGGAGTTATCAATGAGCGAGACGAAAAAATATGATGTAGTTGTTCTTGGAGGCGGACCCGGCGGATATACCGCGGCTTTTCGCGCAGCAGACCTTGGCCTTTCAGTATGTCTGGTTGAAAAATCTGATCGTCTGGGAGGGGTTTGCCTCAATGTTGGCTGCATTCCTTCAAAGACCCTGTTGCACGCCGCGACTGTCATTGAGGAGGCGGTGGAAATTGCCGATTTTGGCGTAGACTTTATCGAGCCGAAGATTGATCTTGAGAAAATGCTGGCAAAAAAAGATGGGGTAATCAAGCAATTGACCTCAGGACTCGATGGTCTCTGCAAGGCCCGGAAAATTACAATATTGACGGGGAAAGGAGTTTTTAAAGATAAAGAGAAGCTCGTAGTCACAACTCCGGACGGAGAGCAGAAAATACAATTCGGCAATGTGATTATCGCGACCGGATCCTATCCTTTCATGCTGCCGTCCATTCCGGAAGATTCACGCATCTGGGATTCAACCGCCGCCCTTGAACTGCGGACAGTGCCAAAGCGATTCCTGATCATCGGGGGTGGTATTATCGGCCTGGAAATGGCACAGATCTACAGCGCACTAGGCTCCGAGATAACCATCGTTGAAATGATGGAACAGATCATTCCTCCCGCCGACAAGGACCTTGTGCAGCCGCTTTTCTTGAAGTTGAAAAAGAAATATACTATTCTGACCAATACCAAGGTAACAGAGGTTACTGTAGCCGATGAAGGGATTCAGGTGAGTCTTGAAGGAAAAGATGTACCGGATAAAGCCGAATTTGATGCTGTTTTGGTAGCGGTGGGCCGAAAACCGAATAGTTCCGATATGGGTTTTGAAACCGTAGGCCTGAAAATGGATGAACGTGGATTTGTTCAGGTCAACGAGCGGCAGGAAACAAATGTGCCCCATTTTTATGCAATAGGTGATGTGGTGGGCGAGCCGATGCTTGCTCACAAAGCAACCCATGAGGGCAAAGTTGCAGCAGAGGTCATTGCCGGCCATAAGTCGGCCTTTGGTGCCATGACTATCCCTTCGGTTGCTTATACCAATCCCGAGGTTGCCTGGATGGGGCTTACTGAAAAAGAGGCCAAAGCTCAGGGAGTTGATTTTGACAAAGGTAAGTTCCCCTGGGGTGCCAGTGGCAGGGCGCTTAGTGCGGGGGCGGCATCCGGAGTAACTAAGGTACTTTTTGATAAAAAGACCGGCAGCATTATCGGGGCCGGTATCTGCGGCCAAAATGCCGGTGAATTGATTCATGAAGCAGTACTGGCTCTTGAAATGGGTGCCAATGCCGAAGATATCAGTCTGACGGTTCACGCCCATCCTACTCTTGCTGAAACCTTTGCCTTTGCCGCTGAAATAGTCGATGGTTCCATCACCGACGTTTTGCCTCCAAAAAAGAAATAAATCCTAAAACACCTTAAATTCCATAATTTCCTTAATTGGCCGCTCGATTGAGCGGCCAATTAAGTTACAACCTGATTTCAAATCTGATCAAATCTTTTTGCTATGAATCTGACGGACGAACAACTGCGTATTATTAACCATTCAGGTGGGCATGCACGAGTCAGCGCAGTTGCCGGATCGGGAAAGACAACGACTATGGTTGCCAGGGTCGGACAGTTGCTGCAGCAAGGCGTTAACGCAAATTTGGTAATGGTATTGATGTTCAATAAATCTGCGCGGGATTCTTTTGCAGAAGCAATGCAGAACCGGTTGTCCTCTGCCGGTCCGTTACCCGAAGTGCGTACCTTTCATTCCCTTGGAATGCGCCTGGTCAACAGTTTTACTAAACGTGGCGCTCTTCCCGCTTACAGGCTTGTTACCGAGGAATATATCCAGGAAAAACTGGCCCGGCAGGTGGCAAATGAAGTGTACCGCGAAAGCCAGGATAATGACGGCTGGCTGGCAGGAGACGAAATTGAGGAATTCATTACCTTTATCGACCGGGTAAAGTCGACGGTGACCGGACCTGCCGAGGTATTTAAAAAACTCGATCTGTCTACACGATACAGTTATTTTATCAAGGCATTCGATCTCTTTGAAAAAGTGAGACGAGAAAGAAAAATTCGTTTCTACGCAGACCTCATACATGAGCCACTCATGGCTATGCTTGCAGACTGTGAGCTGGCCGGATGGGTGACTGACCGGGTTGATCATATCATTGTCGATGAGTATCAGGATATCAACGAGGCTCAGCAGCAGCTGTTAAAGATCCTTTCGGGAAGCCGGGCAAAAGTGATGGTGGTTGGAGATGTGGATCAATGCATCTATGAGTGGAGAGGAGCCCGGCCGGAATATATTACTACCAGGTTTCAAGTGGATTTTCCGAATCCTGATAACTATCTGCTCTCATATACCTTTCGATATGGACACCAATTGTCTCTTGCAGCCAACCACATCATTTCATGGAATAGAAAGCGGGACCAAAAGCTCTGTATCTCTCATCCATCTACAGGAAATACTGCTATCACCTGCCTGGAAGAGCAGAAAAAACATCCGTCCATCGATGTTCTGGGTAAATGGCGGGAGCAGGGACGTTCCTTGCGGGAGGCTGCCGTTCTGGTCAGGCTCTTTGCCCAGAGTGTCCCTGTCGAGCTGGCGCTTCTTGAGGCGGGGATTCCTTACCGTCTGGAAGGGAATGCACAGGTATTTGACTGCGTTGAGGTCCTTGCACTTACCGGCTACTTAAGACTTAGTCTCGGCACCTTGGGTGAGGAAGAGCAGCCGAACCGGGTACAAATGATCACCGCGATGCTTTGTCAGCCGCATCTTGGTATTAAACGGGAAGAAATGTCAATTCTGGTGCAGGGGATCGCTGAGAATCCCGAGTCCGGTGCTGACCTGCTGCGTGACTGGAGCAATTCGGAGCTTCCTCCTTTCATACGTAAGAGAATTGAAGAGACAGCGAGTAACTGGCGCTGGATTGCCTCTTGTTCATCTTCCGGTCGGGCCGAGGTGTTGTTGAAACAGATAGTGCAAAAGCTGAAACTTTATGATTTCTATCATAACTTTTCAGCGAGATCGGCTACCGCTGAAAACCGGGTGAAGACCTGCCAGGCATTTATAGATTTTGCAGCTGGTCAAAATCTATCCGTTCGGCAATTGTTGGAGAAAATATCAGCGTTTAAAGCGATCGAAGGTGCTCCGGCGAGCGAAACACTGCTGATAACCTCCATCCATCGGTCTAAAGGTCTGGAGTGGCCGCTGGTCATTTTGCCGGGTCTTGAAGAAGGTGCTTTTCCCTTTTATCGCGAACGCGAGGGGAATGTCGAAGACTTAGAGGATGAGCGGCGGCTTTTTTATGTGGCAATTACCAGAGCCATTGAACAGGTTGTGTGCATTCACCCGATAGACGCAGAGCTAAAGCTATGTATAGCAAAATGCTGCGGTAAAATTCCGGGAGAAATGGTCCGGGCCAGCCGCTTCCTCTACGAAGCGAACCCGGGACTCTCGGTATGTCTTGGCGAAATGCTTGCTCAAGACGATGGCGAACGCACCGCAACAGCCGATGATACGACCATAGCCCGCCGGTATCTTGATTCTGTCGGCTCCAAAGCAAACCTTGTCGAAAATCAACAAAAAGAAAAACAAAAAGAAAAACCTTCCAAAAGGATTCTGGAGATCCATGAAATCGTCGAAGGGTTGCGTGTCTGGCACCACGCTTTTGGTTCCGGTACAGTAGTGGCGATAAAAGACAGGAGGCAGGGCAGACTCACGGTCTCTTTTGAGGAACACGGAGAAATGATCCTCCTGGCGACTTATGCTCGATTACAACCCTTTGGTTGATGGCGTCGTAAAAACTCTTCATCTGCGTCGTTGTGCGCCCGTAGGAAGTGCCCTTGGGGTACAAAATTTCTATCATTACGACGTACTCTAGTACGCCGAAATGATAGAAATTTTGCGCGCCTCGCATATGAAGTTTTTTACTTAGCCATCTGAAATTTTAGGTTTTTACGAATTTGTCAACCTTTATAAGAATTGGTAATGTCCCTGAACAAGCTCATGATGTTCCTGGTTCGAGCACCGGGTTTGCCGTCACCAATTTTTATTGAATCGATAGCTGCTATGGGGACAATTTCCCTGATCGACGAGCAGATAAAAGCTTCATCCAATAGCCGAACTTCATCCTTGTGAAGCTCGCGCTCGACAATTGTATATTCTTTTTCCGCTAAGACAAGAACCACCTGGCGGGTAATTCCCGGCAGGATTCTGTTGCATGGCGGTGTAATGAGGGTATCTCCTATAAAGGCGAAGAAATTAGATGTTGTTCCCTCCAGCATGTAGCCGTTTTTATCTATATACACAGCTTCAATAGCCTGCTGAGAGCGGGCTTCGTTCTGGCAAAGTATTGCAGGGATGTAGTTAATGCTTTTGGCGCCCGGCATGAAGCGCTCTACATGGCTGGTGATGACCTTTGCTCCGTCCGAGTACCATTTGTCAGGCATAGGTTTGACGGAGGTGACCATAACCAGGAGCTTGGGTGAATTACCTGGAGTGATGCCGTCATTACTTAGTCCCCCCGTTACAACTAGTCGGATATTGCTTTCTTTGTGGTTATTGCGAGTGAGTGTCTCTTTAACTATTTTACTGATATGCTCTTTAGATTCCGGTAATTGAAGACCGAGGAGGCGAGCTGAACGTTCAAGGCGATCTATATGTGCACCAAGGTGAAAGGGGAAGGTATTGTAGGTGCGAAGAAAATCAAAAACGCCGAAACCACGAATGACCGAGAGATCGTTAACAGAAATTTTAGCCTGTTCGTCCTCAACAAATTCACCATCTATATAGTAAGTATCCATTTTGGTTAGCCGGGCTATTTTGTTTTTATAGGATTACGATAGTTAAGCAAGATCAGTCTGAAAAAGGTGGGTCCTGCCCCTTGTCTTTGCAGAGTTGTATGTGATTTTCAACCGCTGTACGGAAATTTTCTTCAAGTTCTGCAAAGCTTTGACCGGAATAGGTGATTTCCTCGTCAATAAATAGAATTGTACCAAAAAGGGAATAGTCCCTGGTGTTTACCTTAATTGTTCCATGATACCCTTTATGCATAACGGTTTTCTGTGCCAACGATTCGCTCCTGTTGTTTGCTTAAAATTTTGAATTTTATTGTTTAATAATGGGGTGGGGGCGGTTCATTGCTGTCGCCCATACTCTCGTCGATGGCCGCAAGTATGGCCTCGAGACGGCGGATCTGATCTTGCAGCAAATCAAGTTGGGCTTGCTGCCCGATTATTACATCGCTTAAGGAATCAATAGTTCTCTCTTGATGTTCAAACTTTTCCTCAAGAATTTGGATTCGATTATCCATATCATTTGGCAAAAAGCCGATTTTTGATTTTTTTTCTTTCATACAATGATAGTAAAGTGATGGATAAAAAACGCAAGATCTTTATATGTCTGGAAGATATTTATTCGGCGGAAACAAGTGGTTGTGTCTTTTCTCTAATAAAGTTAAGCCATCATGGTTGGATCAAATTGATGAATTGCATATAATTGGGAGCACCTCGTGATCGTACTTAATTCATTGTTTCCTATTTTCGTCCTGCTGCTGCTGGGGTGGCTTCTGAGAAAGCAGGGCCTTACAGATGCGGTTTTCCTTAAAAACGCTGATAGGCTGATCTATTATTTCTTTTTTCCGGTTATGTTGTTTTGGAAAATAGGAGGCGCCTCCTTTGAGAATGGGATTGACTGGGATTTTTGTTTTGCAGCGCTGTGCGCCATCCTGACCATGTTTGCGATCAGTGCTCTCGTCATTAAATTCGGTGGAATTTCCAATTTTAAAGCTGGTTCTTTCTCTCAGAGTTGTTACCGGTTCAATACTTATATCGGGGTGGCGGTCATCCTCAACAGTCTTGGGGCCGAAGGGGTGAAATATTTCGGTATACTTATTGGTTTTGCTATCCCTCTTATTAATGTTTTTGCCGTCACTACACTTATCTGGTATTCGGGAAAGGAAATAGGTTTACGCAGACGTTTATCAATTGCCGGGCTGGCTTTGGTCTCCAACCCGTTGATCATCGGTTGCCTGGCCGGAATAGCTTATTCCCGGATGATTGGCTGGTTTCCTGTCTTTATCGATAATTCACTCAGTCTGATTTCAATGGTTGCGTTGCCTTTGGCGCTGATGTCTATCGGTGGCAGCCTCACTTTTGCCGGGGTAAGAGGAAATTTGGGTCTTTCATTTCTTGCCGCAGCATTAAAACTTATAGCGCTTCCTGTTATCGGCTGGGCATTTTTTTACTTGTTTAATGTTACCGGAATTCCTTTGAAGGTAGGGTTGATTTTCTTTGCTTTGCCTGCGTCTACTGCAATATATGTACTCTCTTCCCAGATGAACAGTGACACTGATCTTGCTTCATCGGCTATTGTCCTTTCCACTTTTTTGTCGTTTTTTTCTTTGTCGTTCATTCTTCTTCTTTAACCACACAAAACACTTACTCAATAAAAAAAGTCAATAAGTATTGGATTAAAGAATCATTCTCATATTAGTTGATAAGAAAATGATAAATATGATACATAAAACTGGTTCTCAGCTTCAGGGTGACATATAATACAAATGTACAATGATTGAAAAGGTGCTTTGGCCAGGGGGGGTATGTGTACATGTGTAAGGGATTGAGCGAGACCGAAATCAGGTACCCGGGGAGGGGGTGAAACGTTACTCCGATGTTAACGTAATCTTTGGGTACCGAACAACGGTTCTGCCTTTTCGCATTTCTTAAAAAGGAATAGCGAACTGGTAAAAAGAATTTCAGACAACATAAAGGAGTAAACATGAGAGGCACATACGAAGCGTTTATACTGGTGAAAGTGAAGGATGGGAAGAAGTACGTTTGTGCCTTAAATCGGCAGAAGGGGGAGAAAAGAGAACTTGGTAGACTTAACCCCAAAGAAAGACAGGAATTCCTGGAGAATCAGGTTATCTGGAACTGACATTATTCTTTACGACAAAAGAAAGGCTTTTCTGCAGTGATATATACTGGAGAAAAGCCTTTTTTTATTTAAGAAGCAAACGCCCACTTCCTTGAAAAGCCTACTGTTCAGTGCACGAACCCAGTTCGAAGTTGCGCTTCAGCTGAGCAATCTGCAATCCCAGCGGGATACACATCTTTCCCTCTAAGCAGCTTTCTGCTTCATCTGTGTCTATAAAAGTTTTTAAATGATGAGAGCCATGATGCAGATCGACAGCCCAAGCCTTATTCTCCTCATCGAAATCGACATCATAATCAATACCGCAGGCTCCGGCTTGGGGAAATACTTCTTCTATCTTCTTACATAGTTGCTGTTTGCTGATCATTAGAATACCTCCAAAAGTAAAAACTGCACAGCAGAGTATTTTTCTCTGCTAGTGTATACTTTAAGGATTCATAGAGGATAGGCAACTTATCATCAGCCAGGAGATGGGTCGAGGGGCTACACCGGAGGCTATGAGTGCTGTGGCAGGGACCTCAGGGCCATTTCGAACTCAGCAACGCTGTAAGGCTTGCCAATTGCTGCGCTGAAGCCGTATTTGCGGTAATTTGCCATGATTGGGTCATTGGAGTAGCCGCTTGAGACAATGAGGCTGGCTTTTGGAGTAATGGCGAGTATCTGTTCTGCGGCTTTTAGTCCGCCAATTCCGCCAGGAATAGTCAAGTCGACAATAACTGCACGGAAAGGGGTGTTTGTGTTCAAGGATTCTCTGTAACTTTCAACAGCTTCTTTTCCATTCGAGCATGTTGTGACATTGTAGCCAAGGTGGGTAAGCATGGCTTCGGCAATGTCTCGTATCATTTCTTCATCATCCATCACCAGTATGGACTCCCCTTTGGGGAGGTTGTCCTGTTGTGAAACTTCAATCAAATGTTCATCATAAGATCTGCTTATTGACGGCAGATGAAATGTAAATGTGGTTCCCAGGCCAACAGAGGAATCGACTGAGATATGTCCTCCGTGTTTTGAAATAATTGAATAAGCAGAGGCAAGACCAAGACCTGTTCCGGCTATTTTGGTTGTAAAGTATGGATCGAAAATTTTCTCTTTAATATGCGGAGAAATTCCATGCCCTTCGTCTGCTAGAGTCACTTGAACATAGTTTCCGGCAACAAGGCCATGTGGATTAGATTTTGACAGGCTCTTGTTGTCGGCGGTGATGGTAAGCTTGCCTCCGGCAGGCATAGCCTGGGTAGCATTGATAATAATATTGTTGAGAACCTGGCTGATCTGTCCTCCGTCTGCATCTATTGCATGAAGGGAGTCGGGCACATCAACAATGGCCCTGATATGTGAACCGCGAAGCATGAAGGAAACAGCTTCCTGGACAAGATGTTTGACAGAAGTTACTTTTCTGTTTGGTTCGCCGCCTTTGGCAAAGGTTAATAGCTGCTGGGAAAGCTCGGCAGCCCGTCTGGAGGCTTTTTCAGCTTCTGCAAGATATTGCCACGCCTTATGGGAGGGATTCAGAAGGGTTTGGGTAAAAGAAATATTGGCCATGATGCCAGTTAAAATATTATTGAAGTCATGGGCTATTCCACCTGCAAGGATACCGAGTGATTCGAGTTTCTCGATCTTGTGCAGTTCTTTCTCGTGTTCTTTCTGAGCAGTAATATCCTCGATAGTTGCAATTACATCAGTGGGAGATTGACCGGGGACGACAGGGCTGAATATCCCGCGAAGATAAGTTTTCTTACCTGCTGTAACTGAGGTATAAGATTCTTCGCAGGAAGCAAGCTGACCCGCCATAGCGTTTTTGATCGCCTCCTGCACTGTGGGTGTACTTTGCTGGGCTGCATTAAATCCGACCAGCTTTTCTCTGGTTGACCCCATGATTTCAATAAATTTTTCGTTGAAGTCCAACACAGTTCCCTGGGAATCGAAGCACACCACTCCAAGAGATGATTTCTCAAAAATAATTCGATATTTACGCTCACTCTGGCGCAATGCTTCTTCCATCTGCTCCGCCCGAGAATCCTTATCCTGGGGTAAATCTAAGGAGTCGGTGAGCGTTTCCGGCTGTTGATCGTTTTGCATGAAATAATGATAATGTAGGATGTGGCATGGAAACTATTTTTCCCCCATAAGGGAGTATGAAATGAACTGCTTTATTTTATCAGGATGATTAATAAACACAAGGGTGACTTGGAAAATTTTGCATATCGTGCATAAATACAAATCATCAAAAATGCAAGGCTAATCGAAGAACTTACCGTATGTAAGGTTTTACCCGGCAATAAGCAGTCACTTCATAATTTTTGCAAATCGTAGCAAATCACAGCAAATTCATTTTCAATTAAGGAGGCTCCTCATAGTTATAGTCTATGAGCTGCAGGAAAGCATCGAACATCCTGCACGATTTCGTGCCCATTCCGGACGCTTAACTGCAAAGTGATTTTTTTCGGATTGCTCGGCATATGGTTTTCGCAGCAGTTCCAGTAGTTCGTCTACCATGGAAAAATCGCCGTTTTCAGCCTTATCGATTGCTTGCTGGGCAAGGTAGTTTCGTAAAACGTACTTCGGATTGACGTTGTTCATCTTTTTGTGCCGGACTTCATCCGGTCGATTATCCTGTTGCAGTCGGTTAAGGTAGGCTTGCAGCCAATTATCCATCCGTTTTCTATATTCATTGGTTATTTCTTCAGGCTTATAATAGGCTGGACTTATTGCTGACAGTGCTTTCGGACTCTCAGTGTCGCTTTTTATAGTGGCAAGATTTCTGAAGAAAATAGTCATATCCGTTTCAACGAGTTGCAGGATATCAATCAGTTCTCCAATGAGTGCATCGTCTGTTTGGGGCACAAAATTACTTAATCCTATCTTGGCAGCCATCATTTCGTTCCATCCATTGAGGAACTGAGTATTGTAGGTACCGAGGGCTTCCTGCAGTGGTTCGACTTGTTTTATGAGTGGATAGATGGCGTTGGCCAATTGAAGAAGATTCCATTGACCGATATGCGGCTGGTTGCTGAAACTGTAACGGCGGCCATGGGCATCGGTGGTATTTGGCGTCCATTTAGCCTCGTATCCTTCCAGCCATCCATAAGGACCGTAGTCGATAGTTAAACCGAGAATTGACATATTGTCGGTATTCATGACTCCATGGACAAAGCCGACCCGCATCCATTCGATGATCATTACTGCAGTGGTGCGGCATATTTCCTCGAACCACTTGATGTAGACCGGAACCGACGGCTCCCCAAGATGGGGGAAATCGGTTTTGAGGGTGTAGTCAACCAGCTTTTTCAGAAGGGTGGTTTCTCCTCTGGCTGTAAGGATTTCATAATTGCCGAATCTGAGAAATGATGGTGCAAGCCGGCATACCACAGCCCCGGGTTCATCCTTTGGATGGCCGTCATAAAACATATCCCTCTCGACCAGTTCTCCTGTGGTAATCACACTGAGTGCACGGGTTGTCGGAATGCCCAGATGGTGCATTGCTTCGCTGCAAAGAAACTCCCGGATCGAGGAGCGTAAAACGGCAAGGCCGTCGGCTTGACGTGAGTAAGGCGTAGGCCCGGCACCTTTTAGCTGGAGCACCCATCTTTGGTTTTGGGAGTTGATAATCTCTCCCAGATTAATCGCCCGGCCATCTCCGAGCTGTCCGGCCCAATTGCCGAACTGATGCCCGCCGTAACGCATGGCAAAGGGATCCATGCCGGGGAGTAAGGTATTTCCAACAAATATTTCCTTGAAGAGATCTGACTTGCAGGAGCTCTCTGAGAGGTCGAGTAATTGAGCTGCTTCACGACTATATGCTACCAGTTCCGGAGAGGAAACCTTGGTTGGCAGAACGCGTGAATAACAGACGCCGCTGACTTGTCGACGATGATTATCAGCTTGAGCATCGGCGGGAAGTTCCTGCACGAAGCTATTGTCAAATTTGAGGGAATCAAGGGATTTATGTTTATGCGGTATATTCATGGTTTCCAGAGTGTGTTTGAATGGCTTTACGATTTATTTAAGGTCAACATAGCTTGAAACTTTAAGCATGTCACAATGTGGCGGCAAGGTGCATGTATACCTATGAAGAGTCTTCTCCATGTCAGCATCTTCTGGTAGATTTTCGATTGTTTAAAAACATGATAGTGGCATAATATACTTTTGAAAGAGCAACCTCTGATCCCGTACATCATGAACAACGAAAAATTCTTTAAGAATCCCAAACTATCATTTGTAGAATGCCGCTACTCACAAAGCAGTGTCCGCCATTTCAAGGCTCACATGCACCGATCCTTTAGTATCGGCGCTGTTGATAAGGGAGCGGTTCGGTATAGAGTAGATGACCGTGAAGCCGTGTTGACAGTGGGGGCGCTTGCTGTCATTAATCCGGAAAGTCTGCATTCCTGCAATTCAATAAGCGGGAAAGAACGGAGCTATTACATGCTGTATTTTGATACCGACTGGTGTCTTCAAGTGCAGAAATCATTATGGAATGTTGAATCCTTTGTGCCGGCAGAAAAAATCCTGCTTGAGGCGGAAAAACTCTACAGCCGCTACTGCTCGGTGGTAAACAAAATTATGGATTCAACTGTGCATTTGTTGGAAAAGGAACAACTGCTTGTTGAACTGAGTAGTGCAGTTTTTAGAAATTGCTGTCCGGTGCGGGGTGAGCGGCAGGAAGTGCCAAAAAATATCGAACGGTTAAAGGTACTGCTTGGTGAAGATTTGAAAGAGGATGTAACACTTGAGGCGCTTGCCGTGCAGCTGCGAGTAAATCCATATACCCTGCTGCGTAGATTCAAAGTGATCACCGGCATCACTCCTCATGCATACCGTATGAATTGCAGGGTCGAACAGGCCAGAAAATATCTGCAAAAAGGAATGGATATAACTGAAACAGCGCTGGAATGCGGTTTTTTTGATCAAAGCCACCTGCATCGTCATTTTAAAGCGATGACAACTGTCACCCCCCAGGAATACCGTGTCAATTTTATACAATAATTAATTCTGAGAATTCCGTATTATTCCCCCCAAAAAGGAGAATTATATGGAATTTCTATTCATTGCATCAGCCCATTTTCTAGCCCTGCTCAGTCCAGGGCCAGATTTTTTTCTGATTATGCAGGCATCACTTCGATTGCCCTTTCGTTACGCGATCGGCGTCTGCGCAGGTATTACTGCGGCCAATGCCCTCTATTTATTTTTTGCCGTCTTTAGCCTGGAAATCATCAGGGAAACAAGCTGGTTGATGACGGGACTGAAATATCTGGGAGCAATATATCTGGTGTTTATTGGAGTCATGCTGCTCAAAATTCCAATACGTTCATTTAATCAGCAAAACCCCGGTAATTTCCTGCAGGTTCATCATTTCGGTAAACAGTTTTTTATTGGCTTTATGTCGGGGTTCCTTAATCCAAAGAATGTTATCTTTTACCTGGCTCTTTTTACTGTTATGGTTTCGGATAAAACAGGTCTCGTTATGCGGTGTATTTATGCAATGTGGATGGTTGCCGTTGTTTTTATCTGGGATTGTGGAGTGGTTTTGGTCATTGGACGAGATCAAATCAGGCAAAAGCTCGGACGATCTATTTTTGTCGTTGAAAAAATATCCGGTTTAATGCTTACTCTCTTTGGTCTTCTGCTGCCTTTCACCTAATACAGCCCACAAACTCCACTTGAAAAAATTGCCTCACCAGTACTCATTATCCTGGTTCATTTTAGAGTTTTGCAGAAAGAACATGGACGGCTTTAGAACCCGCCCCTTGCAATACAAAAAAACATAAGTTAATTGAAAATCAATGTCCCTCAAACTCAACTTTACTGCGGAATAAGTTGCCACATTCCAGGACAATAGTTATTTGTTAATGCATTGAGATATTTCAGATAACTACATCCTCTAGAAGAGAGAGACGACTAATGGTGGTACGACTTCTTATTGCAGGTTTTGCATCCTTGGTGGCTGGACTGAGCTACCTGACCGGTCTGGCGCGACTTATGACAGGCTTGCTTATTGGTTTCGGGGCATTGAGTTCCTTTTTTTTCGGGATGTTGTTTTTTCTGCCGATCGATGCAGAGAGGGCTTTCTTTCCCGTTTATGAAAAGGTTCCGGCATGGCCCTATTTTGTTATTGGTCTGATTCTCGCCGGAATGACCGTCGTACTTTTTCTGGTAAATTCAAAACCGGCAAAAACAGAGCAGGTTTCCGCAGTTCACTTTAAGTATATGCTTGGCGGAATCGGCGGGTATATTATTAGTCTTTTTCTCTCGTCCATCTACTGGTTCCCGTCCGATGCCAAAAAAATGTCTGCCGATCCTTCTTCTCTCACAGTGGAAGTACTGATTGGAACAAGTTTGTTTTTGATGGGCGTCACCATCTCCTGTTATCTGCTTTATCGGGCTTCAAAAGGAGTATCCGACAGTCATCCTGATCTCATGAGGCGTTTTGTTCTTGCTTTTTTTGCCTTTTTTCAATTTGATAAAATGCCCCTGCTGGTCGCCTATCTGCTTATATACTCACCGGAGACACGCATTATTTTCCCAAATATCGCTGCACTTGCCCTTGCATCGTATATCCCTGTAGGTCTTTTTCTGTTAAAAGCGACCTGGGATACAAGGGAAATAAAAGTTGGTTAGTTGCGGAGAGTGTGGTTGCTGAAAAGATCAGCAATCATATCAAGTTTTTTGGCAATGGCCTCAAGAGCCATCGATGCGGGAGAGGATGGATACAGTTCGCTGATCGGCATGTAGGTTTTAAGCGCCTCATTGATTTTTTTATCTTCCGGGATTTCGCCTAGTTGGGGAATATCAATGCCGAGATATTTCTCTACCATTTTTCTTAGTTTAAATTTATTGACCGTACTGCTTTCACTGTCCCTGTTGACTATAAGCAGGGGATGGAAGAATTTCAGTTCTTGTTGGCCCTTCTCTTTGGCACCTTCACTGGTCTTTTCCGCAAGTTCAAAAACCTCCTGCAGCGACCTGAAATTATTGTTTTTCAAGGTGGTTGCCACGTCGCTCTGGGAGAGAAAGCCGCCGAGCACTTTCCTGATTGTCGCCAGCTGCAAAAAAGTATAGAGATCCATGATAGCAGTTGGTTCCGGTAAAGTTACACAGACCTGGATATCCGACTGCATGAAAAAATCAAGAGCATGGTAACTTGTGCCGGCACCGACATCGATCAGCAGAATATCGGTATCAATGCTTTTCAGGCCGCGGAGAAGGCGCTGTTTTTCCTGAAAGGACATATTGGAGGTTTGGAGGGTATCACCGGTTCCCGGTATAATTTGCAAGCCATTATAGGCATAGAAAGTATGGATAACTTCCTTGATCGAATCAACCCGCTTCGTTAGAAAGTCAGTAAGGGTTCTTTTCGGTTCAAAAAGACCAAAAAGCAGATGGGCATCGGCTCCACCGATATCAAGGTCCACAAGACAGACTTTTTTACCGGTTCTTGCAAGCAGCAAGGCGAGGTTGGCTATGACCATGGTCTTGCCTGTGCCGCCTTTGCCCGATCCTATTGATATTGTTACTGTCATATAGCTATGGCGTGAACAGGTGGCATATGTGGACCGGTACTAGCTTTTTTGTCTTCGTAAACGGATTTCATAAATTCGCCCTGCCTTTTCAAGTATCGTTTTAAGGTCGGTTTGAGCATCTGAAGGTCCGCTCCAAAGCTCCCATCCTTCTTTGGAACGCAATATGATCTTATTGTTTTCGCACAACAAAACAGAATGAGCGAGCAAATCTAACCTTTCAGGTTTTGGGGCTGCCGCTTTCTGTTCCTCTAAAGGAGCAACTGGTGGTTTAAACTGTATTTTATGCTGGATGCAGGAAGAACACAATTCTCTATCGTGAGTTCCGAAAATATTGAGAACGGTTCCGCAGTCTTTACAAAATTGCATGCATGTCCTTCTGCCGATAAAAGGTAGAGTCAATGAGACATTTACCGGTAGGATTATATTTACATTAAAACCAAATTTAAAAGCGCTTCGTCTATTGTCGCACAAAAATCCACTGAGTAGATATTATTATTGCTCGCTTGTTTCTTTTCGGCATCGGACAGAGGAATATTTAGAGCCTTACTCCAGAAAATCTGTCACTCAGTTCAGTACCCATGCTATGAGGGGTATAAAAAACAAGAAATCTGGAGGTTACTATAGAATTAGAATGTCAAAGTAACCTCCAAGGCACTTATCCCCCCAAAGCACGGGGACTAAAAAGAGTCCCCTTCAACGCATGGGGATTAAAAAGAATACCCCTTGTGGGGTGTTAGCCCGCATTTCTCATGTCATTGTGTTGATGAGAAATGCGGGTTTAGTTTAGTTAGTAACTGGAGATGATGGCATTACACTTCGCCCAAATAAGGTCAGGGTTGACGTCAGATCACCTTCAAAAAAATAGTCGGTAACCGGAGCTGTTTTTGCGTATCCGGGAACTGAGAGCGCCTGCTCCAGGTTGAATTCGTAGATGAGACCGCCTTGCTCTTTCACCAGCATTGGCAGTCCAGCGGCAGGATATACATTGGCAGAGGTACCGATGACCAGCAGCAGGTCGCATCTCACCATAAGCTCTTCGATTTCCTCCATATTCCTGACGGCTTCCCCGAACAGGACAACATTTGGTTTAAGAGGAAACCGACAAAGTTCACATAGCGGAATATCTTTCATTGTATAATGGCTTTCAGAAATCTGGATAGTTGCATCGCATTCAAGACATTGCAGGTGTTGGTGATCACCATGAATTTCCAACACATTTTTACTGCCTGCGGCCTGATGCAGATTATCGACGTTCTGAGTTACCAGTCCTCTCAGGAGCCCTTTCTCTTCTAATTCAGCCAGCACCTTGTGTGCCTGATTCGGCTTTTTTCCGAGGAGTCCTTTGCCAAGCGCGCGGTAGAGCTGCCAGGCTTTTTCAGGATTTCTCCGAAAAACATCGAGTGTGGCATATTCATCCGGTGAAAAGATTGTCCAAACTCCACCGGGACTACGGAAATCGGCTATACCACTGTTGACCGAAATACCTGCGCCGGTAAGCGCTGCCGGACAGGATGCCTTCCGAAATTTATCGGCTGCTTCTTCGAGGTATTCGATAGTTTTGTGGGAAATGATGGTTTTCATAAAGCTCCTCACTCATTTGTCAGTGGAGGGGATAATGTCCGGTTTCACCAAATTATTTGGGCTCTTTGTCCTTTGACCCTGAGTGCAGGGTGATTCTTTCTACAACCTTGCGGTAATAATCATTCTGGCTGTTAATATTGGAAGAGAGTGGCCGGCGCGCATCGACCTTCATGAGTAGAACATTGAGCTTTTTCATTTGCTTGAGTCGTTCATGTTCATCTTCTGTTCTGGCGATCAAGTCTTCTAATTTCTTAACTTCCTTGCGTTCCTCGACTTCCGGCGGAAGGTAGCCGCTGTTTTTAAGAATCTTATAAGCCATTTTCAGGTCATCGGGAACAAAACCGTCATCTTCAATGGGAAGAGGTTTGTTTTTCCATTTAGGGGAATTTAAATCCCTTTCCCGCATGGCTTCGAGAATTTTCTGTTCAGCTATAAAAGCGAGTGAGTCCATAATAGACCTCCAGTTCGATTATCTAACCAGCATTTCTCATGAACATTGTGTTGATTTTTCATGAGAAATGTGGGCTAAGGATATCCTGCAGCCACTTGGAAATATCACCAATCTGTTCCGGGCAGACCGAGTGTTCCATTGGATAATTCCGGTAGCTGGCCGTATATCCATTTTTCGTGAGTTGAGTGACGGCCTCGCGGCCGAGATGTTCCGGTACGACCGGATCAAATTCACCATGTTGGATTGCGATGGGAATTGTCTTGTTCGCATTGCTGTATTCAATGATACCTGCAGTGGCGAAATATGTCGACATGGCAAGCAGTCCACCGAGCGGCCTTGGGTGGCTGAGTGCCACCTGGTAGGCTACAGCTCCGCCCTGGGAAAAGCCGGCAATGATAATCCTTTTGCTATTGATACCTCTGTCAATTTCGCGGCTTATAAAGGAGTTTATTGCTCCGGCAGAAGCCATTAATCCGGGAATATCGACCCTTCTGTCAATAGTCATTTCTAAAATATCGTACCATGCAGGCATGATAAAACCGCCATTGACCGTAACCGGGATCGTTGGTGCATGGGGGAAAATAAAACGAACAGACAGATCGGCCGGCAGGTTCAGCTCGGGAACAAGCGGGGCAAAATCATTGCCGTCCGCTCCGAGTCCATGCAGCCAGATGACAGTACTGTCGGGATTAGGGTTGGTTTCACGTTCAATAGCGGGAAGGAGTGGCATTGTTTTGATCCTTTTCATTGGGGTGAATGGCTGCTAAATTAATAATCGAGTGCAATGGTTTCCTGAACATATTCTTTGGCATTACTTTGATAGTAGTCAAGGATGTAAACGTTCA
>JBARUR010000105.1:0-7846 GCA_049645845.1 Desulforhopalus sp.
AGCTTCAACGTGAACCGGGCAATAGGATTTTTGTTGTTTCGGGCGCGATAACTGAGAATCAGTTACTGTCAACTACGTTGCCTGACACTCGCCCTGAAACGATCTGCAGAAATAATCTGGAAGCATCAAGTATTTATGATGCTCCATTTGCAGCTGTTTTTCTAAAGACGACCTCTGCTTTTCAGACGTGCCCAAAATGCTCCATTTACTATGAGTTTTGTGGGACATGATCAAGTTCAAACTATCAGTAAGAACCTTTAATCTTCGCATGCAGGAACATTGTATACATTCGTTCTGGCAATGATAAGCCGCTGACTTATTATGTGATCAGGCAAATTTTAACCAGTTGATTTTAGCAAGATGATATTATTGCCAAGGAGGGATATCTATTCTTTTAAGAGCTGCGGTTTGAAAAAATCCGTGTTTCTGATTCGATTGAAGGTCTGCACCATTAAAACGTATGCCCCGTAACGTGATTTTACGGGGCATACGATATTTTAAAATGCAGATATTTGATCTGTTCGTTGGGGAGAAAAATCCACATCATCTCTCTTCAAGGCGTAGTTTTTAAAAACTACTTTGTGGCGTTATTTCTTAGATACCATCAACTCGTGATCCGTTAAAATGGCTGTCACACCGTCTTCTTGCCAATGCATTTCACCATCTATCATTTTGCCAGGTGTGGAAAAATACGTGGCAATTCCTTTTTTCACTTCAGCGCCATGTTGTGGCTTAAAAATAAGATCAAATCCATAGAACTTTGCGTCGTTAAACCGAAGGAAGATAGAGATTAGAGGTACATTCTCAAATTCCATAGCTAGAGTTGTGCGGTCAGCATTTAGAAAGCTTGCCGATTCACCTTTTTCGTAGATGTTTTTTAGTGTTTTTTTGGAGAGCCCAAGATCAGGTAGATCTCCTTTGCTTGTTCCCCATGCGATACCACGAAAGCCATCGCTATATGACGATTGGCAATAGCCGTTACCTATCGTCATCAAACATAATAATATTGCGACAAATACACTTTTCATGTTCATATTTATCCCTTTAGTCTGGTCGTTAATGACTAGTTTTGGTATTGCTCGGGTAGGTATGAGTAATCAATCTTCTTGCTGATATCTACAGGTTTTTTTAAGAAACCATAGCGCAACATAAGATCACGTTGCTCAAGAAGTCTTTCCATTGGCTCAGCTGGTTGCAACTCACGTAAAGCACATATTTTGGTAATGTCCTCTGGGACATTGGTGTACTTAGTAAGATGGGTACGAGCTTTTTCTTCTTGATTGGTAATGAATTCAAAAGAGTTTGTTAAACCAACTAAAAATTTACGGACTATGTCTGGGTGCTCCTTTAAGAATTTGTCACTAAAATAGTGTCCGGTAAAGACCCAATTAGGAACGATATCATGGAATGATGCTAAAATACGACTTGCGCCATGCGCTTCCAGCATGGCTGCTAAAGGGTCTCAGACGATAAAAGCGTCAACGCCGCCGGAACGGAGTGCTGCTTCATGTTGCATTGGGTTGTCTGGTCTACCTCCCCATAGAGGACGTAAGTCAGCAAGTTCATAACCGCCAAGTTTAGCAGCTCTAGTCAACAAAGTCTTGGCAGCAATACTACCACTGGTTGCAATACGTAAACCTTTTATATCTTTTAATGTTTCGTATTTACTTTCGCTGCCAACGTGAATACCACATTTGGTTTTTTCATGGGCATGACCGTTCCATACAACAACTTTTACTGGAAGGTCCTGCTCGGTGAGCTTGTATAGAGACGATAGTGAAATTTCCCCACAGTCAATGTCTCCTCTCATAACGCCAGCGAGTTTGTTTTGCTCACCCTTAACGACTAAAAGCTCAACATTAATACCTGCATCTTTGAAAAAACCTTCTTCAACACCTACGTAAAGACCGATATTATCAATGCCCCTATCGTGAACGACACGAATAGTAGGCAGGTTTTCGTCTTTTACCTCTACACTTGATGCAATAGCTGGTACTGCAAGAAGCAGCAACATATATAACATCAAAAGCAAAGAGATCTTCTTGTTCGTTTTTTTCATTTCTTTCTCCTGTTCATAAATAAAATATTGTATCCATAATATGGACATTTAGGTTGCTAGGTATCGTATAAATTCGCGACATAACGTTGTATCAATCAGCTTTATGGCTGATCGATGCATTGGTTTGACATTAGGCCTATGATCTGCCGAGTGTCGTTTCTACATGCCAGCCAAGGAATCTGTTCTGTACCATTCTGGCCATACGGTCCAGAGAAAAACCGATTATTGAGAGAACTAAGATACCGGCAAAAACAAGATTTGTGTCGAAAGTGCGCTGGGCGTCAATAACCATAAATCCTAAACCAGAATCACTAGAGAGCATTTCAACACCTACAAGTGACATCATAGAGAGAGCGGTAGAGATACGAAGTCCAGTCATAATCGTCGGTAAAGCTGCAGGAATAAGCACTCTAAGCCACAGTTGAATACCAGAAGCCCCGAGTGATCTCGCAGCATTAATGAGCTTTGTATCAACCCCCTTTATTCCTGCAATGGTATTAAGAGTAATTGGAAAAAAACAGGATTTAAAAATGATCATAACCTTAGATGTATCACCAATCCCGAACCATAGAAAAAAGATAGGGATAAGGGCAAAAGTCGATAGTGGTCGAATCAACTCAATGAGGGGGTCAAAAATATCTTCAAGCAATGGAGACCACGCAATGAGCAGTCCCATCGTAACGCCGATAACAGCCGCCATCGAGTACCCAAGTAAAGCACGCTTCATACTGGCTGCAAAGTGGAAGAAGAGAACACCCGATTGGGTGATTTCAATCAATGTTTCCAGTACGTCAGACGGAATTGGCAAAAACCACCGCGGTACTAAACCCGTGCGCGTAATGAGTTCCCAAACAATAAGGAGTACGATTGGCGATATAAATTTACGCCAATTTTTCTTGTGCAAATATTGCTTTATCGTATCAATGTAGCCCGTGTTTATAACCGTTTGGCTAGCGTCATTATTGACATCTACAGTATTGTCTACACCTCTTCCCATACCGCCCTCCTTAGTGCTATTTCATACTCTTTAAATTGATCACTCATAGTATCTTCGCGAGTTCGTGGTCGAGGCAAATCAATCTCTATTATCTTCTTAATTTTTCCAGGTCGTTTACTCATAATGATGACACGATCCGCCAAATAGACGGCTTCTGAAATACTATGGGTCACAAACAAGACGGTACTGGTTGTCTTTTGCCATATACGCATCAATTCTGTCTGCATCTCCTCTCGGGTTAAAGCATCTAAAGCACCAAAGGGTTCATCCATGAGTAGGATCTTAGTGTCATTTGCCAGGACTCTTGCAATGGCAACACGCTGACACATACCACCTGAAAGCTCGTGGGGATGACACTTTTCAAAACCTTCAAGACCGACTAATTTAACAAATTTGCGACAAAGCTCTTTGATCTCATTTTTAGGTACGCCTTTTAGGCTTGGGCCAAAGGCAATGTTTTCCTCTACTGTCTTCCAGGGAAAAAGGAGATATTCTTGAAATACCACACCGCATTTTATGTCTGGTCCATCAATTGGTTCACCTTCAAGCAGGAGTTCACCTGAGGTAAGACTCTCAAGACCTGCAATCATCATTAACAGTGTTGATTTGCCACAACCAGAAGGCCCAACAACTGCAATGAATTCTTGTTCCTTTATTGTGAAATCAACATTGTCGACAGCAATAATAGGAACTCCATCACGACCTATAAATGTTTTGGTTAAATTTTGGGCCGTAATGATAGTGTTCATGGTTTCCATTAATTATGCTTTTCCTGATCGCACTCTAGCTGCTTGTATTTGTTCCATGAAGCCTTCAATCCGTACCTTAAGTTGTCCTTCATCTTGGCTGGAATAATCTGTGGTAACGTGAAGAAATGGTAATCCGAGCTTGGTGCTAATGAGCTCGCGTACGCGGAAAGATTCAATTTCAAATGGTTGGCAGAATTGCCATGCAAGATCAACAACGCCATCAATGTTATATTCTTTACAAAGACGATCTAGATCGGAAAAACGTTGCTCGTTTGGCGTCATGCAAGCACAGGTCACTCTGAGGTATCTCTCAGCAATGGCTTCAAGTGGTGGTTTTTTTTCATCTACAAGATCTTCAATTCTCGTTATCCCGCCACAACCTTCGCAGCACACCACAACGCCGCCTGCTTCTTCGACAAGTCGTAAAACTTTACTACAGCCAAGGCTGTTACCAAGGCCGGTCCATAAAATACGTGGACTATTATCAGAGCATGCACCTTGATTTTGAACATTTCTTTCTTCTAATTCTTCAGCAAGGGACTTTAGGTGTGTGATGTAAGCCTGGTGATCAATATAGTAATTGAGTTTAGTGATAAGATTAACAAAGTCGTAACCTGTAATAGGTGGTGGGGATTGTTTCATGGAATAATAGATACGCTTCATATATTCCCGTTGTTGATTCCGACTACGGATAGCTCCTCGTAGATCATCATCAGTAATGGTTACATCCAGCTCCTTTTCCAGGTAGGTTTTGGTTTTTTCAACTTCTTGGAGCCAATGAGCCTTTGCCGCCTCTTCTTCAGGCTTTTGTGGCAAGTCCATTACTTGCATAGGCACATATCGAGCGAGAAGCTCATACATTTTCTTGCGACCATCGCAGGTTGTTTCTGCTATAATACAATCAGCAAGGGGGAATATTGGACATGTCCCGCCGATGGCGCGGCCAAAGGTTGCCTTTACTTTTGGGCATTGATCAGATGAAAGAAATTCTTCCGCTTTTTCTATAGGTTTTTGGGTAGAACCACAGAGACCTACCGGGATAGCCCCCGCTGCTAAGATGAGTTCGATAGGAGTATAAGAGCATAGACAACCTACTACTTTTTTCCCCTCGTTCTTTGCAAGCTCTAATTCTAAGGCCAGATTATTATGTACTTCTTGGATACTCTCACCAACGCTTAAATCCATTGTTGTCTCCATTTTAAAACATATTTTTATCGTAAGGGAAGGTTAGTTAATAATTCGCTGTAGATGAGAGAGGAACAAAAGAACGCTCAGCAATAACAGCGGCGCCAAGTGCTCCTATGAGCTGAGGATCAAAGTTGAGGTCGCTAAACTCAACGTCGAGGTACGTACAAATAGCTGTTGCCAGGCCGTGGTTTTTGGCAACACCTCCAACAAAGGCGATGTCGCCTACAACGCCAACCTTCTTTGCCATAGTACCCACACGGTGAGCAAAGGCCCTGTGAAGTCCTGAAGCAATATCAGCAGAATCGACATCTGATGCGAGAAGGGAAATGATTTCGGATTCTGCGAAAACCGCGCATGTACTGTTTATTTCACACGGGTTTTTGGCTATAAAAGAAATTTTGGCAAGGTCTTCAAGGGTGACGTCCAATGCTTTTGCAGCAACCTCAATAAAACGACCAGTACCAGCAGCACATTTGTCATTCATAATGAAGTCGAGCATATTGCCATCACCATCAAGGCGTATTACTTTGCTGTCTTGGCCTCCAATATCAATAACTGTTCGGATAGCAGGGTTGAGAGAGTAGGCTCCTGCTGCATGGCATGAAAGTTCTGTTAAGGTTTTATCGACGAAAGCCATAGACACCCTGCCGTAACCAGTTCCAACAATGTAAGAAATGTCTTCTCGTGTGGCATTGCATAGGGACAGGAGCTTTGCAAAAAGGGTAACAGCAACATCTTTGGGGCGGCCCCCTGTATCCATGATATGGCTTGCACGTATTTGGCCTTCCGCCCGTACAATGCCTTTTGCTGCTCGTGAACCAATATCCAAACCAACAAACATAACCACCTCCGCAGCCAGTTAAAATCAAAAACAAGTTAACTAGTAAACATTACGGGGATTTTAAAGTCCAACTGGAAGTATCAATTATACCGTTGTCATTAATCGGAAAATACGATAACTAAAATATGCAGTGCCTTGTCATTATAAGGTTATTTGAAATTGTTAAACACATTGTCTTAGTAGTGGAATTCAAGAAATAAGGAGATGGGGTGACTTAAATATTTCAAAATTTAGTTGGAGAGGTTCTGGAGAAATATGAAATTAGCAAAGCTAAATTAATTAGGCCGGGCATTACAGATATCTATTACTTATATCGTCACTCTAATTTCAGATAACTACTGAACTACAGGGAGGAACGTTATCGCAACGGTAGATGCTTATCCTTGGTAAGTTTAGCCATTTAAGCAAAATTGCAATTTAGGACTATTCCTGTGCAGGTCACGGAGAAGTTGTCCGAAAAACCTAGCAACATAAAAAGGTGCTTTTGTCTTTAGAAACTCAAGATCACCCTGACAATAAAAAAGCATTCTGATGTCCTAGATTCTTCCAGAGAATCAACCAAGATAAAGGCTCCATTTCTGACCATCATCGGCGTTGATAGTACTTTCTTACCAGTGCGGGCAGCGATTCGGCAGATCGTGTTGTGTTTCAGTTACTATCAACCACCACGCATAACGCTACTGCCGAAGTGACCTGCAAATATTATCTGGATTATTTTGGATTTCAAAATGCTCCATTTTGGGCAATTCTTTTTTCATGATCCCAGTATAGACAAGGAAAAGAGTTGAAATAAAGGTCAGACCGATTCCGAACATAGGGTTACCTGACTACGCTGTAAACACGAGTCCATATTTTTTTTAACCAGTCAATGCCTGATTCTTTGATTTCTCTGAACTTTTCTTTGTTCAATCCTTCACTCTGCAAAAGATTGATATTGTCCTTTAGAGAGACCTTTGTAGGTTCAGGATTCCAAGCAGCAGAATATGAAGACTTTTGATTTTTGAATTTCTCACAAATTTTGAGAGATCCAGCGTGGCCCCATGCAACAGTTTTATTCCACAGGGGAAGCAACTTGAACTCTGCAAAAAAGAGTCGCCTCTGTTTTGTATCAGATTCATTTTCTTGAGGACCTAAAAAAATAATATCGGATTCAATAAAACATGTTCCGCCTATGGTTTTATTGAATCCTCCTATAGTTAGCCAAGAGATGATGTTATTGTTATGGAGGGTGATTTTGTATCGATTAAGTTGGAATGAGCGTGACTCGTCCACTTTGACAAGTTCATGGCTGCTTTCTCCACCAGCTATTTGTCGTATTGCTTCGGTAGAAAGACTTTGGGCGATGCCTACTTGACGAAGAGTGGAAGCAAAACAATAATAATGTGTCTTGGTCCATCTGGGCAATTTCATAGAATATTCATTAAATTCCCATTTCAGGAAACCTGGTCCTTCATGGTCCCAGGGAAGAATTACAAGTATATTATCAAGGCGATAGCATTTCCCGCTGCGCTGGCTGCCAAATGGCATATGCTTTACCCAGGTCAGTAATACGCCACCTTGTTCGATGATTACAAATTCGTCCAGTTTGTAGCTGATTTCATTTTTTAACATAGCTCCCTTTTGGAACGATTGGCTACCAGTTTAAAAATCTCAAAGCCCGTAATAGTCAATAAACCTGATGCAGTGCAGATGCTGATCTCCAGCAAGTCAACCTTTTGAAAAAGAAATTTCCTGATAGAGTTCTATCCCCATTATCACGAAGACAAAACCTAACAGCATCAACCCTTCCTGCACGTCGCCAAAAATCAGATACAGTGTTCCGCAGACCACCAGCAAGAGGAACATAGGTTCTCAAACTACTCCCAAGGCGATTGCAAAAAGATTCCTAGGTTTGGAAGAAGGCAGTTCATTGAACCCTTCCCTGGCTATTTTTGCTTGGGCCTGAGTTTCGTTGAGGTCCAAAGACATATCTGGTTTAGTGTTCATAATTATGGGGTATTTATTTGATGAAT
>JBARUR010000106.1:0-2027 GCA_049645845.1 Desulforhopalus sp.
CGAAGAACTTCTATCAAAAGCAGGAAGGACGGCTCACATTATTACAGCTATCGGCTCGTCGAATCCAAACGCACCGAAAAAGGGGTGCGACAGCACACCCTGATCAATCTGGGTGCTGATTTTGCGCTGCCGAGGGAGCAATGGCCTGACCTGACCAACCGGATCGAGGGTATTCTTAGCGGGCAACAGAGCTTGTTCGATGTTGATAGTGATATCGAACAATTAGCCCAGTCTTATGCCTCGAGAATTATCGCGTCATATCAAGATGTTGAAAATGTTGATGGTGATGACTCCCGTGAGGTTGACCTCGATAGTCTGGAAATGAGCAGACCGCGGGGTGTTGGTGTCGAACACATCACCCTGGAGGCCTTGCGGCTCTTGGGCCTTGACGGCAAATTCAAGGAACTCGGCTTCAACGGACCGCAAACAGCTGCAGCCATAGGAACGATTATCGGTCGTTGTTGTGCACCTGGAAGTGAACTGGCGACCCATGCCTGGCTTCAGGAACGATCAGGCCTTGGCGAGCTGATTGATTACGATTTTAACAATCTCAGCCTGTATGGGTTGTATCAGGTTTCCGATCAGTTGTTGAAAAAGAAAGCGGCCATTGAAGAGCATCTTTATGAACGGCAGCGAAGTCTCTTTGGCTTAAAAGAGACCATCACCTTGTATGACCTGACCAACACATATTTTGAGGGACAGAGCAAGGCCAATGCTTATGCAGCCCGTGGTCATTCCAAGGAAAAACGGACTGATTGCCCGTTGGTCACCTTGGGGCTGGTCCTCGATTCCAGTGGTTTTCCCCGGCGTAGTCATGTCTACGAAGGCAATGTTTCTGAACCGACGACCTTGGCGGAGATGCTCCGAGACCTGGAAGGAGGGCATGTCTCCACAGGGTTAAAACCTACGGTAGTCATGGATGCCGGCATTGCCACCGAGGACAATATCGCCTGGTTGCGGCAGCAGCAGTATCCCTATCTGGTAGTGAGCAGGAAAAGGCACCGTGAATTTGATGAAGAATCCTCGGTGGTCGTCAAAAAAGATGACGAGCGCACGGTCAGGGTGCAGAAAGTTTTTGACGAAGAAACCCAAGAGACATTGTTGTATTGCCACTCCAGCCAACGGGAGAAGAAAGATCAGGCCATTGACGACCGGGTCACCAGCCGACTGGAAGAGGCTTTAGCAAAACTGGAAGGCGGTCTGCATAAGAAACGATCGATCAAAAAATACGACAAGGTCATGATAAAGATCGGCCGCCTGAACGAAAAATATTCCAGAGCGGCCAAGCAGTATACCATCTCTGTCGAGAAAGACGATACCACCGGCAATGCCACGAAAATCACCTGGCAACGACAGGCGGTGGAGAACACGACAGACAGCTATCCAGGAGTGTACTGCCTGAGGACAAGCCATGCGGACTGGGATGAATCGTTATTGTGGAACACCTATACCATGTTGACGGATCTTGAGGCGGTATTCCGTTCGCTGAAATCCGAACTTGGCTTGCGTCCGATTCATCACCAAATTACCGACAGGGTTGCCGGGCATCTGTTTATCACAGTGCTGGCATACCATCTGGTGCATACCATACGGTTCAGGTTGAAGCAGGAAAAAATCCACAGCAACTGGTCGATCATCCGCAAACTCCTGTCAACTCAGTGTCGGGTGACCGTATCCATGCTGTGCAAAAACGGCAGTACCGTCCATATCAGAAAAAGCACAAGACCCGAGCCAAGGCAGCAGGAAATATATTCAGCTTTGGGGATAAAGAGTCATCCCGGCAAAACGATAAAAACTACGATATGAAACAAAACAAAAGAAGTAGTGCCATAAAGGAACATGCAAAACACTTAACGTCATGTTATTGCAGTACTTTGTTGTTTTGTGTCACAAACTTGGGCTAGGTTTGGAAGAAGGCAGTTCATTGAACCCTTCCCTGGCTATTTTTGCTTGGGCCTGAGTTTCGTTGAGGTCCAAAGACATATCTGGTTTAGTGTTCATAATTATGGGGTATTTATTTGATGAAT
>JBARUR010000107.1:0-3687 GCA_049645845.1 Desulforhopalus sp.
CGGATATCCCCAAGGAGCGACTTTATCATTACACCGGCTTCACCGGTCTTTTGGGAATAGTTGACCGTCGAGCACTTTGGGCAAGTGACATCAGATGCCTGAACGATTCAGCTGAACTCAAGCACACTGCTGATCTCATTCGCGCCGAGATCACGCACCGAATTGGATCCGGCCATGCAAAACCCGATCTCCTCAATCAATTTCTAGACTGGGTTACCCATCGTATCACGAACGGTCACATGCTTTTTGCCGCATCATTCAGGGCAAATGGCAACCTGCTCAGCCAGTGGCGCGGGTACAGCAGGCTCGGCAAGGGGGTTAGCATCGGCTTTGATCCGGATTATATCCTACGGTGTGCGGAAAACCAGTCATTTCAAATTGGCAAATGTATCTATAATTGTAAGCGACAGAAATGTTTGATCAGTCAGATCATTGATTCGGTAGAGGCTTTAGCTGAAAGGCATGATGCCGAATATAATCAGGAAAAAGGCGGCGACCACTCATATCATTCCATCTTTCATATGATGGAAAGCGATTTATTGCGTATTGCAGCTATTTTAAAGCATCCTTCATTCAGGGAAGAAGAGGAGTGGCGGATCGTTTCTCCCGTCATCACTGACTACGTCAAAGCTCCGGTACAATTCCGGGAAGGTGCCTCCATGCTCGTGCCCTACATTGAATTTAATCTTCTTCCTGAAGGCAGTTCCCCCATCGTCCTGGAGCATATTTTCTTAGGCCCTACACCTAATATCACAATCTCGATGAACTCATTGACCATGTTCTTGTCAAAAAATGGGATTCAACCGAATCAGGGTATCTCTTATTGCCAGATCCCCTTCCGTGCCAAATAATTGTTTTTTTGATAATCAGAAAAAAAACTGCCGAAAAACAAAATAGCCCAGAGGCAGGAAAATCGCAGGGATCAGGTTGCCGACGCGTATTGTAGTAATTTTGAGCATATTGAATCCAATGGCCATGATCAACAAACCGCCGACAGAGGTCATCTGTTCTATTGTCTCAGGCACGAGGAAACTTTTCATGGAGACTGCGGTTATCGTTATCAGGCCCTGATAGATAAATACCGCGAGTCCCGAAAACATAACTCCAAGCCCCATTGCCGAGGCAAAAATGATGGAGGTAACTCCATCGAGCACCGACTTAGCAAAGAGAGTCTGGTGGTTTCCGGTTAGTCCGCTTTCCAGGGAGCCGACAATTGCCATTGATCCGACACAAAATACCAGGCTCGCGGTGACGAATCCCCGGGCAAACGACTTCGAATCCGAGGATTTTGCAGCAACTTTACTTTCTAAATAAGCGCCGAATGTTTCAAGTTTCTTCTCAATTTTCATACCTTCGCCGAGTAAAGCCCCCACGATTACCGAAAATATAATCACCATTAAATTATCTGAAACAAGGGCACTCTTGATTCCAATTAAAATAACCGACAACCCTACCCCGCTGAGGATAATTTCTTTATAATTGTCAGGGATACCTTTGCTGAAGAGTAGTCCCAACAAGCTTCCGCCAACGATTGCCAAGGCATTTACTATTGTTCCCAGCATGTTCATTTCCGAGTAAGTTTTAATAAACCGACAAATATTTCCATTGATCTCAAGCCGCAACAGATTCTGCAAACCAGCTGTTATACCACTATCAGAGAAATTTTAAACTTCTTGATTACTCTTGATTATAAATATCAACTTTGGCATAAGGACCTTGAACCAAGAGCCGCATGCTTTGACATTCACGACCTCCTGCTGATAGAACTTATCTGGTCTGCGCTGATTTTTATCGGTAAATTTACTGGAAACGAGTCATTTTATTGTCCGTTCCTTATTGCGTTCCTTATTGTTTAGGAAAAAAAATGTTAAAAAGAGTAAAAAATATTCAGTTCACGACAAAGCTGTTTGTTGCCATCGTGTTCATTTCTGTTGCATCTGTGGTTATAATTGCCGGCAATGCCATCAAGATGTCCCATGAAGGTCTCAATCAATTTGGTACAACTGCTATTGCCAACACCCACCAGGCAGTTTTTGAGTCCATCATTATGTATCACAAAAGCATACAATGGAATTTAGAAGCTGATCTCCGGTTTTTCAAAAGGGAAATTGAAACAAAAGGCGATGTTGAACTTATTTCTTCCAGTATGCTCAAGCAGACCATGGTCAACGAGATAACTCAAGCCACCCAAGAGATCGAAATTCCGCGATTAGTTATCGGGCCGACTTATATGAACGGAAGTTACGAATTCGTCGATAATTTTGAAAAAACAGCAGGTGTAGATGCTACAGTTTTTCAATTAGTTGACGAATCACTCCTGCGGGTATCCACCACGACGAAGAAGTTGGATGGAGAACGGGGAGTGGGAACGTATATACCCTCAGAAAGTCCCATTTATCAGACTATTTTACGAGGGGAAATATTTCAGGACAAAGCTTTTATCGTAAATTCCTGGTACCTTACAGCTTATGCCCCGCTCTACGATTGGGATGATAAACTGGTTGGGGCAATCCAGGTTGCCCGCCCCCTGCTTAACGCCCAAATCAAAGATTATGTCTCCAATGTGAAAATTGGCGAAGGATATTTCTACATGTATAACCAGGATGGCGGAATACTGCTGCATCCCACCTTGGATTCAAGCAGCAATCTCTTCGAGATCGTGCCTGAATTCAGAAACCAGAAAGACGGTTCTTTAACTTACACAATGAATGGAGTGAAGCGTTTTGCCCATACAGCTCTCATTGAACCATGGGGTGTGTATCTTGCAACAGGTCTGGATGAAGCCGGTATTAACGGTGGCCTGGATGGCAAGATGCTCCGCACAAACCTCATCGCAGGCTTAATAGTTGTTAGTGCCGGATTCCTGCTGACCCTCCTGCTTGTACGGTCCATCAATCGCCCTCTCAGAGAGCTAGCCGCAGAAAGTATCAAGGTCGGTGAGGGAGATTATACAGTCCAGTTCAGTTCCGAAAATAAAGATGCCATAGGCCAGCTTACAAACTCGCTTGGGGCGATGGTTACAAAGTCCAAAGAAATGATAGAAGATATTGTTATGTCTTCAACAACATTAAAAGAGGCTTCCGGGAACCTGCTCAATGTTTCCGAACAGATGGTCGACAATGCTGAAGCTACAACAAAAATCGCAGACGATACCTCAGGGAGTGCAACAAAAGCCTCCGCCAATATGGATTCCATTGCCGCAGCCATGGAACAATCTGCGGTGAATCTTGAAATAATTGCTTCAGCTTCCGAAGAGATGGGAAGTACGATCAAGGAAATTGCGGAAAACAGCTCTAAAGCAAGCTCTACTACTGCCAATGCGGTTGCCAGGGCCGAGAAATCTCACGAGGCTATAAAAAGTCTAGGAAAAGCTGCCGAATCAATAGGCAAAGTCACCGAGACAATTACTGAAATTTCAGAACAAACGAATCTCCTGGCTCTGAATGCGACAATTGAAGCAGCGCGAGCAGGTGAATCGGGGAAAGGATTCGCTGTAGTTGCTAATGAAATCAAGGAACTGGCCAGGGAAACAGCCGCAGCAACCGGTCAGATCAAAGCAGCCATTGATGGTATCCAATCCCAGACAATAGAAACAGTTGTCGATATTGAGGAAATTACGAAAATTATCAGTGAGGTAAATGATATTGTAACATCAATTGTCACTGCCGTAGAAGAACAGGCTGTCAC
>JBARUR010000108.1:0-9254 GCA_049645845.1 Desulforhopalus sp.
TGGCTGTTTATTCTTCTTTTATATTTCTATTCTTGCACGAGAAAAAACATCTGGTATTGAGCAGTATATTGAATTTATTATGTTTAATTGTTCTATTGCTGGCCGGCAGTCGTGGCGGATGGATCATGTATTTTGTTGTTTTTGTAGGTTTTTTAGCCTACAAATTACAAAACAATCTGAAGCTGTTTGCGGCAAGTGTAGGAGTACTGATAGTCTGTCTTATGACTATCAGTACTGTTTTATATCACAATTCCGACAGCTTTGCCCAGAAGATGGACACTACTCTGGAAATCCTCAATGGCGATGAAGAATCAATTGACCGTGCAATCTCCCGTCGTCTTCCGATCTGGAAAGCAGCCGTTGCCATGATCAAAGACCATCCTATTAATGGAGTTGGCGCAAGAGCTTTTCGGTATGCCTACTTCGATTACGCGAAAGAGGACGACATTTTCCTGCAACCGGACTCTTCCGGGAAGGGGCAGGAAATGGGGGCATACCACTCTCATCAAATGCAACTAGAAATTTTGAGTGAAACCGGATTAATTGGCGGCTTCCTCTTCCTTGGTGCCATGACCATTCTGGTGTGGTACTGGCGATCAAAATCCCTGTTCCAAAAGGCCAATATGCTGCCTTATGCTTTAGGCCTTGCCGCGCTGTTTTTTCCAATAAATACCCATTACGCTGTTTATTCTTCATCTTGGGCCCAGGTAATATATTGGTTTATCCCTCTTTATTTTGCGGCAGGGAGTATTCAACAAAGTCCATTACCTGATTCAAATGGTAATGTGGTAGAACCAGCTTAAAAGCCGGACTTCATTGTCCGGCTAACTTAGCTGCCATAAGTTCCGTCTACTTGACCGTCCGGCACCACTCATAGGCATTCATGAACATCTGCATCCATGGTGAAACCTGAAGACCCTTCAATTCTTCCGGCAGGTAATGGGCCTGCCAGGGAAGGAAGACCCTTTCCGGATGTGGCATAAGAGCTAAATGCCTGCCATCTGCTGAGCAAAGTCCGGCAAGTCCTTCGATTGATCCATTAGGATTAAACGGATATTTCTCTGTGGGATTGCCACTGTCATCAACATAGACAAGAGGGGTCATGCCACCGGTTTTCACCTGATCTAAAATGGATTTGTCAGGGAAAAGAAGCTTTCCTTCCCCGTGATCGACATGAATGCCAAAGACCAGATCTTCCATTCCTTTCAGCATCATGGCGTTACTTTTCTGCACCTTGACTGTAGTCCAGCGGGACTCAAATCTTCCCGAAACATTACGGACAAAACGGGGCTGTCGTTCTGCCGAAAGGCCGGATTCCGGAACCAGCCCCAGCAAGCCGAACAGCTGACAACCATTGCATATACCGAGGGTAAAGGTATCGGGCCGCTGGTAAAATGCCTCGAACATCTTCTTTAATCTTGGATTAAACAGGATCGTTGCAGCCCAGCCTTTTGCAGATTCCGGCACATCGGCATAGGAAAAACCACCGACAGCTGCAAGGCCCCTGAAATCATCCAGAGTTACTGTTCCTGTAAGCAGGTCGCTCATGCAAATATCCCAGGGTTCGAAGCCGGCAAGGTAAAACGCCGAGGTCATTTCCCGGTCAGAATTGGAGCCCTCGTCCCGCAGAATTGCCACCTTCGGTTTATCTGTACGAGTCAATAATTCCTTTGGTGGCGGCTTGGGGGTAAAACTCAAACTATAGCTGGGTCCCTTCCGGTCATAAATATTGGCCTTTTCTTCTTCCGCACAGGCTGGATTCATCTGTAACCGCTCAAGCTGATAACTGGTTTCCTCCCACCAGCCACGCAGAACGATCATTTGTTCATCCAATACCTTTTCCCCATTATAATTGACCGTTATCCGCTTGCTCTCTGTTGTCGTTCCAAGCTGACAGGAAGGTACTCCAGCAGCTGCGAGAATACTTTCCACCTGGGAGATTTTATCCGGCCGACATTCGATAACCAGGCCAAGCTCTTCGGCAAACAGTGCTTCAAAAACCGTATTATCACCTTGCAGGCTGACATCAAGCCCACAATTGCCGCTGAAGGCCATCTCCAGAAGGGTGGTAATCAAGCCGCCGTCACTTCGATCATGGCCTGACAAGATCAGATCTTCCGCTATCATATCCTGGATCACCAGGAAACCGTTCTTTAACGCAGTGCCATCCTCAACATCCGGACTCACATCTCCCAATTGCCCCATAACCTGCGCAAGAGCAGTTCCGCCCATTCGGCCTTGCCCACCGGCAAGATCTATAAAAAGGAGATGCGAACCGATTTTCTTGATATCCGGTGTAATAACCTTGCGAATATCCGGAACAGCCGCATAGACTGAAATAACCAGTTCGCGGGGTGACTTGATGGTTTCGCTGTCCACCATGGCGGCCATGGACAAGCTGTCCTTGCCGCCATCAACTGCCATCCCGACATCGATCATCACATCTCGCATAGCTTTGGCTGCGTCATAGATTGCAGCTCCTTCTCCCGGCAGCTTTGGCGCCCACATCCAGTTCGCCGAGCACTTAACCTGTTCCAGATCTTCGATCTTTGCCCAGACCAGATTGGTCAGAACTTCTCCAACAGCCATCCTGGCCCCGGCGGCCGGATCAACCAGCATCTTGATCGACTGTTCACCTATTGCAGAAGCAACGCCTGTTTTGCCGAAATGACTCTGTGCGACTACAGCCACATTGCTGACAGGCAGCTGCAGTGGACCACAACACTGCTGCTGGGCAATAAGGCCGGTCACTGCCCGGTCAACCTTATTGGTGAGAAATCTCTTCGAGCCAACGGATACCAGCCGCAACACATCATGGAGAGCGGTCGCCACAGTTAGATCTGCAGGAAGCTTCAAAGGTTCTGAGGTCAGTTTTTTTCTAGTGTCGGTAAAGGTCTTCTGAGGAATTTCCCCCAATAGAAACGGCAGATCGATATCAACAGGAGTAGTATCGTCATCAGCATCATGAAGAACAAATCGCAGATCTCCTGTTACCTCACCTAACACTTCACAATTAACCTTTTCCCGGGCACAGATGGTTTTGAATTTTTCTATATTTTCAGGCCGTATGAGAAATCCGCATCGTTCCTGATATTCAGCGACATAAATTTCCAGCACCGACATGGTGGGATCTCCCACCCGGATATTGCGGATTTCCACTCGACCACCGGACTTTTCCACCAACTCTTTCAAAACATTGGCTGGTCCGCCTGCTCCCTGGTCATGAATGACGTCAATAAGGCTTTTGTCTCCCATCTCGTTGCAGGCCCGGATCACCCGGTTCATCTTTTGTTCCATTTCGGCGTCGCCACGCTGCACTGCATTGAAATCAAGGCTCGATTCATTTTCGCCCTGCATCATACTGGAAGCTGCGCCGCCGCCAAAGCCGACCCGATAGGCAGGTCCGCCAATCTGAACGATGAGCATCCCTTTTTCAGCCGATGCTTTTTCGGTATGCCGTCTATCGATCTGACCGATACCGGCTGTGAACATGATCGGTTTTAAAAAGCCCCAACGCTCACCGTTGTCAAGACGCATATCAAACGATCTGGTAAAGCCCTGAATCAGGGGTTCACCGAATTTATTGCCATAGTCGGATGCACCGTTACTTGCTTCAATTTCGATATCGAGAGCCGAAGCCAGATTGTCCGGGCAGGGATAATTATTTTCCCATGGCAGTTCATACCCCGGGATATTCAGGTTCCCAACGCAGTATCCGGCTGTTCCGGCGACGACATAGCCACCCTGTCCAGTTCCGAGAACGTCACGGATCCGGCCGCCGGTTCCAGTTTCCGCTCCGGGGAAGGGAGCCACCCCTGTTGGGAAATTATGAGTTTCTGCTGTAAGAAGAAGATGATAGTTTACCCTGACAGACACCATGGGAGAAGGTTCGCCGGGTTTTGCCGGCACCAGGGTTTCAATCTCATATCCTTTGATAACACTGGAGTTATCCTTAAAGGCGATTACTGATCCTTTGGGATGAGCATTAAGAGTATCGGTCACCAGATCAAAAAGCGTTCCTTCCATCTCTTTGCCGTCGATGACCTGCTTTCCCTTGAAAAAACCATGCCTGGAGTGCTCGGAATTTGCATTGTTCAGATCCATGATCTCGACGATGGTCGGATTGCGATCCTGCTGCTTGACAAAATAGTCGTAATAGAGATTGCGGTCCCATTCATCCATGGAAATTCCGGGGATCTCGGTCAACCCATCAGGACCCTTGGTTTTAAGATCGACTTCATATACGGCTTCCGGAATGATTCCGGTCTCAAAGGTTGACAGCGGGGCAGGATAATGACATTCGGTCATCCGGTCATGGTGAATGGCAATAAAGGCTTGGATATCCTCATTCTCCGGAACCAGGTATCGCCTGGACCTTTCAACCCTGGTGATCATCTCAAGTCCGGTTGCTTTGCAGATGGAGACCATATTTGACGACCAGGCTGTAGCAAAATTTAGTCGCGGTCCAACCTCCACCACTCTCTCGCCCTGCAGAACCGGGGCTTCTCCGACAGTGTCAAGAAGGAAGCCGTCTGCCAGAATAAGTTTCAGGCAGGTCATTTCTTCTTTGGTTAATGTTCGCTTTGATTCAATATTAAAACAATAGGCCCGATCTTCATCAATTCTTCGATAGAGCTGTGTGACTGTCACACTCATGATTATTTCCTTTTGATGGCGTCGTAAAAACTCTTCATCTGCGTCGTTGCTGCAAAATTCCTATCATTACGACGTACTCCAGTACGCCGAAATGATAGAACCCCCGGTAAATGGTAAACAAGCCGGGATAAGAACCTTAAGACAGATTATTTTCTTGCAAAAATAACAAGAAAATAATCTGTAAGGTTCTAAATTTTGCGCGCCTCGCATATGAAGTTTTTTACTTAGCCATCTGAAATTTTAGGTTTTTACGAGTTTGTCTTTTATTATTTGCATCCGATTTGCATCAATTGGGGAAAACCACAAACCGTTCCTCTCTTTCAGGCTACCCGATATACATACCTCCCGGGCGGCTACGTGCGCAAACACTAGCATTAATTGGCAGAAATTTCCCCATCAATTTGATGAAATTATGCTGGTTTTAGCAATATTAAGTTATATTGTCGAAAAGTGACAATAATCCAAAAAACTCATGGTTGAGATAAGCAGTTTTATACCTTATTTTAAAAACGATACCTGTAAGATCACATCTTTATTCGGTGAAAAAATGACCGATGCCCACCAGCCATATCTGCAGCAAAAAATAATTGCTCTGGAAAAAGAATGCCATCATCTGCGCCAGAAACTTGCCGAACTAAGTGCGCAGCAGGTACAGCAGGAAAAAAGAGATGAAATAAACAGACGTCTTCTGAAACAGACGAACGAAAAGTTGTTGCAATGCAATGCACTTTCTCAGCGGGAAAATATTTCAAAATCCGATTTTCTTGCCAATATGAGCCATGAGATCAGGACCCCTCTGAATATCATTCTGGGCATGGCCAATTTACTGGCGGAAACCGAACTTGACCAGACTCAGAAGCAATACCTGAGCAGTCTGCGGGTGACCGGCAGACAATTGATGGAGATTCTCAATAACGTCCTTGAGTTTTCACGCATTGATGCCGGCAAGATTGTTGTTGAACCGGAACCCTTCAGTCTGCAAAAAATCATTCATCAGATTGAGGCATCCGCCCTGCCGCTTTGCCTGCAAAAGAAACTCAAATTTATGGTAGAACACGATCCTCTTCTTGTCATGGAACGTATCGGAGATCCACTGAAAATTTTCCAGATTCTGCTCAACCTGATCAACAATGCCGTAAAATTTACTCAATCCGGCTCCATTACATTTGCTATAAGAGAGGATTTTAAAACCAAAAACGGCCTTATTCTCGCGGTTATCGATACGGGGATAGGCATCTCCCCAGATCAACAGAAAATTATCTTTGACCGCTTTACCCAGGCAAATGATTCCCTTTGTCAGCAGCAGGGAGGATCCGGCCTCGGGTTGGCAATCAGTCAGAAATTGACTCATGCCATGGGAGGAGAGCTGATCGTAAAAAGCACCCTCGGCAAAGGGTCAATTTTCAGCTGTCATCTTCCTCTGCCGCCGGCTGCTCCTTCTGAGAGAGGTCGCCTTCGGCTTGATGCCTCGCTCATCCTGCCCGAACATTTTCCCAACCTGAATATTCTGGCAGTTGACGATATCAAAGAAAATCTGGAAGTCATCAAAATGTACCTCAAAGATTATCCGGTACACATCCAGGCCGCAGAAAACGGCAGGGAAGCCCTTGAACTTTTTGCACCAAATAAATTTGATCTGATTCTGATGGATATAAGAATGCCGGTCATGGACGGAATTGCCGCCACGCAGGAGATCCGCAACATGGAAAACTCAGGAACGACATCTTCCAGGTTCATTCCACAGGTAATTCTGGCTGTAACGGCCCACGCCTTTCAGGAACAGAAGAATAAATTCCTGTCGGCCGGATTCGACGGAGTCCTGACCAAGCCTTTTTTTAAAAGAGAGCTGATACAGACCCTATTCAGGTATTCCACAAGAGATCAAACTCCCATTGCCGCGGAGAAGATGGGCAACAAGGCCATTGGCTATTGTCTGGAAAACTACCAGCCCGAAAATATTCCGGAATCACTCAGGGAAATGCTTCCCGACCTGTTTCAGACTATCACTGAAAATTTAACTTTGATGAAGACACTTCTCCAGGCAGAAGATTATGAGAATATTTATGTAACTGCCCATTCTCTAAAAGGCGTTGCCGGAATGTTCGGCTTTCGAAAACTGGCATCCCTGATAACCGATCTCTCCCAGACAGTCAAAGCAAGGGACTTAATTGTAGTAGATGAACTTTTTGCCGTTCTTGATACGTATGTTGTACAGTTAAAAATACAATTCAATTGATGGCGTCGTAAAAAATCTTCATTTGCTTCGTTGTGCGCGCCCCGTAGAAAGTGCCCTTGGGGTACAAATTTTCTATCAGGACTATCTTCGACACAGCAGCATTTGCTCAAGCTGCGGTCCGACTTTCTTCCAGTCCACACAGGGTCTGGCAAAACCTTTCGGGAAAATAAGCGGACAGCCGAAAGCGGAATCATCGACATAGACCTCGGCATAGACTTTGGGACTGCTGGTCCAGGAATCCTGATCGGGATTCCTGTTAACACCAAACAGCTTAATACCGTTCTCTTCCATATACTGCACAGCATCCTGCAATAACAGCATGCTTTCCGATCTGTTCGAACGCATTGTAAACAAAATGAGCCGCGCTCCCTGATGCTGCAATCTCTGCAGCCAGGTGACAGCTCCGGGAACCGGATCACCAATATCGGGATAACGGTGATCAACCATTGTTCCATCAAAATCAACACATATGTACATTCATTCCTCCACAAAATTTTCCTGTTAAATCAGCACAATTATCTTAATCAACCTTGCGAGCATTGCAACTCCATTTACTTATCCGAAACCATACTGACACAGATCTGCCATATTTTTTATTCAGCGAGCAACACCTTTAAGGCCGTCTGCCGCTTACTCGTATCCTGTTGATGAACAGCCATAGCCAAGGCTTTACGGGTACCGACAATCACCGCCAGCTTTCTGGCCCTGGTCAAACCGGTATAAATGAGATTGCGAAAAAGCATTTTAAAATGCTGCGTCAGTACCGGTATGATGACCGCACCGAATTCACTTCCCTGGGACTTATGAATCGTTATAGCATAGGCGAGGTCGAGCTCCAGAATATCATCTTTCTGATAAACGACCTCCCTTTTATCCGGGAAAAAAGCCACCACGCAACTGAGACCGACATTATCGATGGACAGGATCATTCCGATATCGCCATTGAAGACACCCAAGTCATAATTATTTCTCCGGTGAATCACCCGATCGCCCTCACGAAAAATCCTTTCCCCCACCAGGAGCTGCGCCTTGCCCTTTGCCGGAGGATTGGCTGCCTCCTGGATGACCTTGTTTAAGTTAGCTGTCCCGAGACTGCCGCGCGTCATCGGTGAAAGTATCTGGATTTCACAGTCCCGTCCATGATATTTCGGAATCCATTCCAGATAAAGACGAACAACAGCATCGACTGCAGACAAACCATAATGCAGCGTTGACCAGGGATGCAACTTGGCAAGCACTGCCTTCAATTCATCAACATATCCTTCTGCCTGTCTCACCTTGTTTAGATCGACGTGCAGAAACTTCTTTGGGATTATGAAATCTTCTTCGTAGGAGGAACGGATTTGCTCGCTTGTTCGAAATTGGTAGAGATTTTCCGCTGTCGTCAACTCCTCCAACTGCGGAATCTGCAAATGATAGGATCTTTTAACCCGCGCCACAAAGCTCAGTTGTTCCTTTGTTGCCTCATCGGAATCAATAAAAAGACAATCGATTTTCTCCTGCCAGATTTTCGGTTTTTTAAAGGGAGAATCGATAGATGGAGTGACGCCCTTATTGATTTGATGGGCATATTCAATGATTTTAGATTCCTGCGCCTGACGAAATATCTGCGTGAGGCGAAACGAGGCAACGGAACCTGAATCGATGATATCCCGCAAGACATTCCCGGCGCCAACCGAAGGCAGTTGATCGGCATCTCCTATAAACAGCACCTGACAACCCGCGGGAACTGCCCGCAGGAGGGATGCGGAAAGGGAGATGTCGAGCATAGAACATTCATCGACTATAAGAAAATTGGCACGCAGCGGCTGATCCTCGTTTTTCTTGAACATTCCGTTCTGCCACTCCAGCAGCCTGTGCAGGGTTTTTGATTCCCTGCCGATGACTTCGGACATTCGCTGGGCGGCACGTCCGGTAGGTGCAGCAAGCAATACCCGTTTGCCAAGATGCTCAAGCAGTCTGACAATGACAAGAGTCGTAGTGGTTTTTCCGCATCCGGGGCCACCGGTCAGGACCGAAAATTGGTTCGCGACAACTGACTGCACGGCGACCACCTGTTCTTTACTGAGCGAAATCTCCTGTTGTTTGCAATAATGGTCGATCCACTTCCCTGCAACCTCATCATCGAAGCCGACAGGATGCGCCATGCTTTGCACTTTTGCCGCCACAAAAGCTTCATCATAATAAAGGGATTTTGAGTAGTAACAGATCAGTTCAGTATCTTCAGACAATATGAGGCGGCGCACCTTCAGATGATTTGCCACTTCCATGTTATGCAGAATTTCAACCAGCCGCGTTTCCGGATTGAAGCCAAGCAAATTGCCAACTTCGGCAGTGATCTGGGTCGAAAGAAGATAACAGT
>JBARUR010000109.1:0-40803 GCA_049645845.1 Desulforhopalus sp.
CTCCCGCTGCCGGGAGCAAAATCCTTGTGGTCGACGATTCGATTTCTGTTCGTCTTTTTCTTCAGGAAGAACTTGAGAGGGAAGGATATCAGGTGCTCACCGCAGTAAACGGCAGCGATGCCCTCGAAATCATCAGGTCTATCCCGCCTGATGTAATTCTCTGCGATGTATACATGCCGAAAATGAGCGGAATTGAACTCTGTGCGAATCTTCGTGGCAATCCCTTGTATGCGCACATTCCCTTTGTGGTCATGAGTACAGAAAACGATTCGAGCAACATGAGGCAAATGATAAAGTTCGGTGCCTCATCTTTCATTGTTAAACCATTTAATATTGAACAGCTGGTAATAACTCTGAACAATATCCTCTCCTACGAATTCATGCTTTTGCGGAATGAAAATGAAAGACTGGATGCCGAACAGAAATTGCTGCTTGCCGCCATCGCCAGTCTAGTAAAAGCATTGGAAGCCAGAGACCGCTATACGCGAGGCCATTCAGAACGGGTCTCCCTGATTTTAGCAGGTCTTGTCGAACATTCGGGAGGATCGGTCACTGACATCAACCGTGCCCTGGTAGCGGGGAGACTTCATGATATCGGGAAAATCGGTATCAGGGACAGTGTGCTGTTAAAAACCGGTCGTCTCACATACGAGGAATTTGAACATATACAGCAGCATCCCTCCTTCGGCGCCTCAATTATTCAATCCATCCCGAGCATCTCGGATATCGTGCCGGTTGTGTTTTCTCACCATGAACGTATGGACGGCAATGGCTACCCCCAGGGATTAAAAGGATCTGCTATCCCATTGTGGGCGAGAATGACAGCAGTGGCTGATACCTATGATGCATTAACCAGCGACAGACCTTACCGAAAAGGTATTGACCATGACAGGGCCCTCGACGTCATAGACCAGGCCTCCGGCTGCCAGCTCTGTCCCGATACCGTCCGGCTCTTCTTCGAATGGGCTGGTGCCGATAAGTGATATCAACGTTCCCGCGGCATTTTAATACATTGTAATAGAATCAATACGGATCTACATGTTGAAAGCTACACTGTTGGTTGTCGATGACGATAAAACAATTCTCAAATTGTATTCCAGAAAATTGGAGAAACTATTCTATAAAGTCCATCCGGCGGGTTCTGGTACGGAAGCTTTGGAAATTCTAAAACGCGAAGCAATCGATCTGCTTGTAACTGATTTTAAGATGCCGGACATGAACGGCTCTGAAATCATTTCCCGTGCCAGCAAAATTGTTCCGATGCTCCAAAGCATTGTGGTAACCGGTTACAGCGATCTCAAGACCGCAATAGATGTGATGGGTGCCGGGGCGTTTAACTATCTGCCCAAACCTGTTAACTATGATGAATTGGATTTCACCATCCAAAAAGGTCTTGAAAAGAGGAAACTTCTTGAGGAAGTGCTGAATAAACAAAGGCAATTGGAAGAATACCGACTGCAACTGGAAGAGTTGGTAGAAAAACGGACAAGTGCATTAACAGCAACCAATCAGGCTCTTACCAGGGAAATTGAAGAAAGGAAGCTTTTGGAGATTTCTTTGCGGGAAGCGAAGTTGCTCGCCGAAAATGCTAACAAGGCCAAAAGCGAGTTTCTTGCAAATATTAGTCACGAGATACGCACACCCATGACCAGTGCCATTGGTCTCCTCAATCTCGTTCTGGACACAGCTCTTCTACCCAAACAGAAGACATATCTGGAAATGGCACGGATTTCCACCGTTACGATGCATAACCTTCTCAATGATATTCTGGATTTTTCCAAAATTGAAGCCGGGAAACTGAGCTTGGAATGTATAGCGTTTAATCCTCTTTCGGTCGTAGAGTCGGTAATAGATCTCCAGCATTTTCAGGCAGAAGAAAAAAAGGTCAGGCTTTCCCATTCAGTAGGTGACGATGTGCCGTCGTTGGTCTTTGGGGACCCCAATCGGCTTCGGCAGATCCTTTTGAATCTGGTATCAAATGCTCTTAAATTTACCAAGCATGGTGAGGTTGTCATAAGTTACAGGAATGCAGAAGAGAATGTGCACAGTACCTCTTTGGATGAACGCTCCACGTTTCTCCATTTCTCTGTGCAAGACAGCGGCATCGGTATTCATAGAGATAAAGTGGACCTTATTTTTGAAGCTTTTACACAGGCTGATAGCTCAACAACTCGCGAATACGGTGGTGTAGGGCTCGGACTCAATATCAGCAGCAAACTCGTGGCAATGATGGGAGGAAAAATCTGGGTAGTAAGTGAACCTGGACTGGGCAGCACCTTTCACTTCACCTGCAAATTTGGTGCAGAACGTGGCAATAGTGGAGCAGAGCTTGGGCATAAGGTGATCAAACAACCCTATATCACCCCACTGCGAAACAATAAGGCTTTGACCGTCTTGCTAATCGAGGATGACCAAAGCAATCAATGGGTCATCCGGGAGTTGCTGCAGAAGCATGGGAATGCGGTAATTGCGGTATCAGAGGGATTGGCGGCATTGCAGGAAATTAATAACCGATCTTTCGATCTCATTCTATTAGATCTGCGGCTGCCGGATATGACAGGTTACGAAGTTGTCGCCCGGATCAGACAAAATGAGAAGAAGATGGAAAAGGGAAAAAGACAATACCTGCCGATTATTGCCATGACAGGATTTACAGACGAAAACGAAAGACAGAAATGTCTCGAAGCCGGCATGAATGATTTTATTGCTAAGCCTTTTTCAGACGCAGATCTCTTTTCCAAAATTCGGCAATTTTTCCATTATAGCCCAGACATTAAACCGGTACATCCGAACATAACGCCTCGAATTATAATGAACCCCTCTGCCCTAGCCGGAGAAATATTTAATGAGGTTGAAGCCTTAAGTAAAGCCTCCGGCAACCAAGGCCTAATGTCCGAACGAATAAAAACATTCGTCAAGGTACTTCCTCATACCTTAGATATATTGCGAAAAAACATTATTGCGAATGAGAGACATTTTCTGGAGCAGGAGATTCATCGACTTAATGAACGTGCAATGGAAATAGGGGCAACCAACTTTGCCGATGAAGTTTTCAGCCTGCTCATCAAACTTAGGAACAACCAGGCAATCCAGCTCAATCATCTGGATGAAGTGGAAAATGAATTTGAAATTTTTCGTAATGAGAAGAAAATACAAAAATTATTGGAAGGATGACAATTAATGAAAGAAAAAGGGTATAAACTACGAGCATTGGTGGTCGAAGATGATTTCATGGTGCGACAGGTCGTGCGGGATATTCTTGAGCAAAACGGGGCTGCTGTTGATATTGCCGTGAATGGAGAAGAAGCTGTTCAGGCTTTTCGGGTAGCCTGGCGCAAGCAGCTGCCGTATGACCTTCTCTGCATGGATATCATGATGCCGGTTATGGACGGGCAGGATGCACTTATAAAGATTCGTGAAGTGGAAAAATCCCTTGGTATTGCCGGCCCGGACGAAGTGAAAGTCATTATGCTGACTGCCTTGGATGACGCCAAAACGGTAATGAAAGCATATTATAAAGGAGGTGCGACATCATATATTGTCAAACCTATTGAAAAAGAACGATTAGTGACGGAAATGCAAGCCATTGGGTTGATACCATAAAAAAGAGTTTTTGAACTCAAAACGCTTGATAAGCATTGGGAGGAAAAGCTGCCAGGAGCAGAAGAGGCCCGGAAAAATGGAGCAAGCTACTAACCTTTGCACCCTCTGCTAACCTATAAATCTGGGCTGAGGGAATCGGTTGGTCAACCCCGCAATACTTATTCTCAAGCAATGCGAACAGAATTTATTGGTAACCATCAGCGAGTAATCATCAATCCGGGCGAGTTTTTTGCCTCAAATACACCGGTTACCATCTCTACTTTGCTAGGTTCTTGTGTATCGGCATGCCTATTTGATCCGGTTAATATGGTGATGGGTATGAACCATTTTATGCTCAGTCAGCAACGTTTGGTGTCCGGTTTTCAGATGGCTCGCACAGAAGCCGGTCGATACGGAATCAATTCTATGGAGTTGCTTATCAATGAAATGCTTAAGCTTGGCGCAAAAAAGCAATGCATCAAAGCCAAGGCTTTTGGCGGCAGCACGCTCATTGGTACTGGCAGCAGCGACAATATCTTTTTAAATGTAGGCGCGGTTAATAGCAAATTTATACATGAATTCCTTACACATGAAGCCATTCCTTTGGTTGCCGAAAATCTCGGTGGAAAAGAAGGCAGGATGATTCATTTTTCCTTTGGCGATTTTGCAGTTTATATGCGCAAGATAAGAAGTGTGGACAAAAGTAAACGTATAGCCATCAGAGATCGAGAATGCTGGAAACATGCTATTATCGAACAGCAAAAGCATGAAAGGGCGACAAAGAACATTGAATTATGGATTTGATTATCGTTATCGTGGCATTCCTGCAGACACAGCATTTCGGCGGAAGACCTATAGCAGCTTTGATTTGTGAGAATACTGGAAAATGAAGACCTTTGTTATCTATTGATTCGCTATCTATTTGCGAAATTGATCGGCCCGTCGGTTATGGGTCCGGAATTCTACCAGCAATTTGTTCAACTCACTCCTGCTCAACAAACCTTGTTCGACAAAGTATTGACCTATTTTCTTTTCGTACCATTTTTGTTTCATCAAAAGCTGGCTCACTTCGTCTTTGGTGAGAAACCCCATATGTTGTGCAGTCATTCCAAACAATTTTCCTCTGACAGTGTTTTGCAAAATGGTAATAACAGCGTTTCGATCAAGATAACCAAATTTGATTCCCAGTTCACCAATCTTCAATCTGCTCGATTTCTGCCAGGCAAGCGCCGTAATTAACTGACCCCATTCAATAATACCCATCCGATACAAAAAACGTCCGAACAGAAGTTTTTTTCCAGGTAAGATAATAGCCGAAGCGGCAGTCGAGCCATTTCTCCGATTTGTTTCCGGTCTCATTAAAGAGGAGCGATTGTCCCTGGAGACAATATGCTGAAGAAGGGTTCCGCAAGCATATTTTAAAGATATGAACTGGTCCTGGCATTCTTTTGCAGAGAGACCGGAAACCAATGCTCTATCCGGGTGGACCTGCATCGCTTTTCTTCTGAAAGCACTGGTAACGCCTTCATGCTGAATATAAAGGAGAAATTCTCTTGAAAGCTCTATTTCTTCACCAAAGAGAATGCGGCACGCTTCAAATAATGGATCTTCTTTTAGCAAACAATGCGCCTCTTAAATTTGTAAACCGTATGATCAATAACAAAGAGCTGCTACAGCCTGAGCAATTTTATTCAGCGGCAAGACCTGATCGACACCTCCCAACTCAATAGCCACTTTTGGCATCCCGAAAACAACACAGCTTTTCTCGTCTTGAGCGATTGTCGATGCCCCGGCTTCTTTCATCTCCATCATGCCTTTTGCGCCATCATCTCCCATCCCGGTCATAATAACACCGACTGCATTTTTGCCGGCATATCGAGCAGCCGAACGAAAGAGGACGTCAACGGAAGGTCGATGCCGACTGACCAATGGTCCCTCTTTGATCTGGACATAATACCTTGCCCCACTTCGTTGCAGCAGTATATGTTTGTTGCCGGGCGCCAGAAGAACCCGGCCGGGTATGACAGTATCACCATCCCCTGCCTCTTTTACTGTCATTTTACTTAAACTGTTGAGGCGCTCGGCAAAAGAGGTGGTAAAGTGTTCCGGCATATGTTGAACAATTACAACCCCTGGGAAATCGGCCGGCAACATTTCGACAAAGATTCGAAGAGCTTCAGTCCCGCCGGTTGAGGCCCCAACTACTATGATTGTTTCGGTAGTTTGGATCATTGCCCTGCTGCCGGCTTTGGCTAAGATAACATCGGCATTCATTTTTTTATCAGCATTGATGGTTGTCTGCCGACTTTGCCTCCTAACCTTAACCCTGGACGCCGCCTTTACAGCATCACAAATAACTACTCTTGATTCATCCAGAAATTTTTTAGTGTCCATTCTCGGTTTTTGAATAATGTCTACAGCGCCATATTCAATGGCCTTCAAGGCAGTTGCAGAATTCGTCTCCGTCAGACTCGAACACATTACCACAGGAATTGGATGTTGCGACATCAGCTTCTGCAGAAAACTCAATCCATCCATTCTTGGCATTTCCACGTCAAGAGTGATAACGTCAGGAACAAACTGTTTCAATCTTGAAGCAGCAACATATGGATCCTGTGCTGTAACGACTTCATCGATGTCCCTGTCGTTCAACAGTATTTCCGACAGCATCTGACGAACCACTGCCGAGTCGTCAACAACCAGCACCTTAATTCCCATACATCCTCCATCGACATATATCAAATTGGAACGTTGATAAATGATAATATTTCCATAGTAATTACCAATGCTGGTCTGTCTGCTTTTTAATAAAAACTATCCCGGAATCAGTTTTAAATACAAGTTTTCGCCCCTTCCTGCCACCGAGATCGGATGCAATGGGAACGATCCCGTATGATTTCAGACAATTTGCAGCAACGGCGATATTCTGCTGACCGACAGAAAGATTATGGACAACTGAATCAACATTTTTGAACATATCAGCTCCACCAAAAAGCTTTACCTGTATCTCTTCGGGTTTAACTTTACGATGAACAAAATATTTCACCATGTGATTTATGGAAGTATCAACATATTTAAAACTGACGCTGCCGCAACCATGAGGCATCATAGCATGACATATTGCGGCATTACCGGTCTGTGGGTGAAACATTGTCACTGAAATACATGATCCAAGTATAGTCGTTACAATCATCGATTCATCCATGATTACCAGCTCTCCAGGTTTAAGATAGATCTTGTCCGCCTGAGAGCCTTGACGATTCATCAAAGTTTCCGATAAATAGTCGGTGCCACCTGAACCAAAGGAGTATCATATCCATGTAAAGATTCCGAATGTCCAAGAAACAGATAACCGCCCGGATTAAGTTCGCGGCAAAACTTTATCATCAGTTTTTCCTGAGTTTTTTTGTCGAAATATATAATAACGTTGCGACAAAAAATAATATTGACCCTTTCCGGCAGACCGAAATCCTCATCCATGAAATTCAGGCGACCAAAACGAACACGTCTTCGAAGTTCTGGAACAATCCTTACCTGAGGATTCTTTTTATTAATACCCTTGAGCAAATATTTTTTGCGAAACTGAGATGTCACAGGTTCTATCAGCCCCATGGGATAAACCGCACGACGTGCTATCTCAAGCACCCGAGTGGAAATATCGGTCGCTAAGATATCAAATCTAAAATCGGGCTGCTTTGCCTGAACTTCAGCAAGAACCATCGCCAGTGTATATGGTTCTTCACCTGTTGAACAGCCGGCACTCCATATCTTCAAGCTTTTGCGACTATTAAAAGGTTGTATATTCTGCAGTGTTGGAATTGCAGTTTGAGCCAGATAGGAAAAATGGCTTGGCTCCCGAAAGAAATCTGTTTTATTGGTTGTGATTACATTAATCAGGTGAACCATTTCCTCTTCCTGTCCTTCCGGACTGAAAAGGAAATCGCAGTATTCACTGAAGCTGGACAGGCTGAGAGCCCGCAATCTTTTGGTCAACCGCCCGGTGAGCATGGTGCTTTTTCCGGCCGGCATTTTGATTCCGAGGTTATTGTAAATGAAAGAACTTAACTGTTGAAATTCTCGTTTGTTCAGGTTCACGTTCACACCAACCTTTCAACTCAAATTTGAAGTACCGGGTGGCAAAAGCCGCCCGGTACTTCAGGTTCTTATAACTCTTTAATAGGGTAATTGAATAGAACTTGATGAATCTTCTGGGAATTCAAGATTAAAAACGTTCAAATTCGTCATCAAGCTTGCTGCTGTCATTTCCTAGATCAAGATCCAATCCGCTGGAGACAGCTTTAGCTTTCTTGGTTTTCTTGAACATCTGCTTTGGATCCGGCAGGCTTGCCTGCTTCTTTTTGACCACCGGCTGAGGGGCATGGCGAACAGCGGAGCCGCTCCTTGTATCGACTTTGAAAAAGGCTATAGTATCCTGTAGCTGTTCTGCCTGTCCCGAAAGCTCTTCTGAGGTTGAAGCCATCTCTTCAGATGCCGAAGCATTCTGCTGAATAACCTGGTCAAGCTGCATAATCGCCTGATTGACCTGTTCCGCACCAGTATCCTGCTCCTTACTGGCAGCCGAAATTTCCTGGACAAGTTCTGCTGTTCGCTGAATATCCGGAACCATCTCTGACAGCATCCGGCCGGCCTGCTCGGCCACCTCAACACTGCTGCCGGAAAGTTCACTGATTTCAGCCGCAGCGTGCTGACTACGTTCTGCCAGTTTACGCACCTCGGCTGCTACCACAGCAAATCCTTTGCCGTGCTCTCCCGCCCTTGCTGCCTCGATCGCTGCATTCAGAGCCAGCAGATTGGTTTGTCGAGCGATTTCTTCTATAATAGAAATCTTGCTGGCTATTTCTTTCATGGCCGCAAGTGTCTTAGCAACAGATTCACCACCAGCTTTAGCATCTTCTGCACTCTTACTTGCTATCTTCTCTGTCTGCATTGCATTGTCAGCGTTTTGACGAATATTGGCAGCCATCTGTTCCATAGAACTGGATGCTTCTTCAGCTGCGGCAGCCTGCTCTGTCGATCCCTGACTCATTTCTTCAGATGATGCAGAAAGCTGCTGACTGCCTGAAGCAACATTATCTGCAGCACTTTGAACATTTGCGACAACGTCCTTCACCTTCTCAACCATATTATTGAGAGCGTTCGCCAGCTGACCTATCTCATCTTTTTGTACAATATCAAGTCTCTGGCTAAGGTCTCCATTGGCTACTGTTTCAGCAAATTTGACACCCATGATAATCGGTTTAGTAATAGACCGAGTGATAAAAAAAGCAACCAAAAGCCCAATAATGGTTGCCAAAATCAAACCAATTATCATTATCCTGCTGGCACTTTTCAATGCCGACACTGCATCGGCTGCAATATTGGCGGTACTTGCCATTCCTGCGCCTGCAACCGATCGAGCTTCGGATACAACTATGTCACCGATTTCGCCACGTTTTTTTCCAAGATCTACATTTATTAACCAAAGATCAAGAAAAGTTACCATTGCCTGTTTATAATTTTCAGCCGCACGTTCTATGTTGTCAATTTTTTTAAGGTCATCTTCTAGGCGGGTAATTTTTCTCAATGAAGAAAATTTCTGCTTCATGACATCAAAGTTAGCATAGGCATCCTGAATGATCTTTGGTTCACGCAGACTCTGTGATTTCCAGGCAGCTATTCTGGTTGAATTACCTACATCAATAATATCATTAATAATAGTTATTTTCTGCAGGCGTTCATTCAGTTCGGCCTCACTCAGACCGGCTTGAATATCTCGCTCCATGGTTTCACTTTGACCAACAAGAAACTCATTACAATTGTCCATGTAATTACCGGCAGAAAGATCAAGTTGGTTGCGCTCTTTGTCCATTTTAGTATTAACAGCCACCGTCTCATGAACCAGTTTTTCGTATTCGGTAAGTTGCTTCTCTACCTCTTCAACTGCTGGTCTAAGCGCTTTTAAGTTAGGTGAGTTATCACCTAGAGTCTTCGCTCTGTCCAATCGATCATGTAGCTCCTTGATATTTTTTTCAGCCTCATCCAGTAAACTTTGCTCACCAGTAAAACCATAGCCACGCATTGCATACATGGTCCAAAAGGAACTGCCTTCCACCTCGTTGGCGATTTTGACCTCAGGGACATACTCCTTTTCAAGCATTGTCGACCTGGTTTCGACATTACTCATATTAACGATAGCAAGAATTCCTAATGATATTGAGATAGCTAATAAGGTAGCGAATCCTAAACCAATTTTAACTCCAAGTTTCATTGCTTAACCCCTTTATTTACTTTTTGAATAACGAAAAGTTGTCATTAATCTTGATTATCAAGATGTCGCTTCCTGCTGGGAATTTGAATCAACCCCCTGCACCATGGTGAGTTCATCATATGAAAAAACTTTATCTATATCCAACAGGATGATGAATACTTCTTCCCGTTTCCCCATACCTTTTATAAATTCAGTATTGAGTTTTGTTCCAATTTTAGGGGCTGGTTCTATTTGATCCGGCTCCAGTTCAACTACTTCCTGTACAGAATCGGCCAAAGCTCCCAAAACAGTCACGTCACCTTCCATTTCAATTTCTGCGATGATGATACAGGTATTGACGGTCTTTTCTGTCTGCTTCATGCCGAACTTGAGGTTCAAGTCGATGACAGGCACGACACTTCCGCGCAAATTAATCACGCCACGCATGTATTCCGGAGTCTGGGGTACCCTGGTCACTGCGGTAAAATCAAGGACTTCCCTCACCTTTCCAATAGCCAGACCGAAGACTTCCCCGTCAAGCTTAAAGGTAAGGTATTGGTTTGTTTCTATACTGCTGGTTTCGCTCATAGCCTTTGTCTCTCCCTTGTCTCTGTTGACGTCGTCATTAAAAACTTTTACACAGGAATCCTTTATCTATATCCGGAGGTCTCTTACCCTGTTTGGTTGTCACTTATTTCCTCAATCAGACAGGGTACATCCAGAATCAAGGCCAGAGTACCGTCTCCAAGGATTGTAGCTCCTGATATTTCTTTGATATCTTTATACATATGGCCGAGATTCTTGATTACCGTCTGATGCTGGCCAATCACCTCATCAACGACAAAACCAACTCGATGACCATCAATCTGCGTCACCACAATCTGCTCGATTGCAGCTCTCCTGCCATTGATTTTGAAATGCTGTCTCAGGTGGACATAGGGAACCAGTTCTCCGCGAATATTTGCCAGATTGCGTCCTCTGGAAGCCCCAGCCTGATCCGCCTCAAGTTCGACACATTCTTCAACAGCAGCTAGAGGCAGCACATAACATTCATCCCCCACCCTGGTAAGCAGGCCTTCAATAATGGCCAGAGTCAGCGGGATCTTCAAAGTTACAGTTGTACCTTTGCCGGCAGTACTTTGTACATCCACGGCACCGCGCAAGGCATCTATGTTTGTCCGCACGACATCCATGCCGACTCCCCGCCCTGAAACACTGCTCACTACCACTGCTGTTGAAAAACCCGGAGTAAAAATAAAGCTGTACAATTCATCATCGGATATTTCGGCGTCTTCGACCATAAGGCCTCGTTCCACCGCTTTTTTCCTGATCTTGTCTTTATCTATTCCTGCGCCGTCATCTCTGACACGGATAAGAACATGCGCCCCTGAATGTTCCGCCTCCAGATGAATGGATCCTTCCGGATTTTTCCCTGCAGCTTTCCGCACTTCAGGGGGTTCCACTCCGTGATCCAGGGCATTGCGGATAAGATGAACCATCGGATCGTTTAATTTTTCGATGACTGTTTTATCGAGTTCTGTTTCCTCACCTACTGTGCTCAGCATCACTTCCCTGCCAAGCTCGCTCGAAAGATCCCGGACGAGTCGTCTGAATTTACTGAAAGTAGAGCCGATCGGGACCATCCGGATGTTCATTGTAGTTTCACGAAGGTCTGCGCTAAGCCGCTCCACTTCCTCTGCCAGAAAACGGAGCTGCCCATCTTCTGCATTATTTGCAATCTGAGTCAGTCTTGCCTGGACTGTTACCAGTTCTCCAACAAGATTGACAAGTTCATCCAGTTTTGAAGATGGTACCCTGATACTGGAATCAGCTACTGGCTTTTGTTTATTCTGGATTTTCGATTTAGCGTTTTTTCGATGTTCCTGTTCATTGAGTGCTGCATTGATTTTGTTTCCTGAGATATGTCCTTTTTCTATAAGTATTTCTCCCAGCTGTTTTTGGCTGTTCAAGGCCTCCTCTAGCTGATCGGTTGTCAGGTCGCCGCGCATAACCAGAATTTCCCCCAAACGTCTTTGTTCCCGGGGATCTTCCTCTTCGCTCAGATCATGGTGTTCAACTGCCTCGATTTTCAGCTCAGATTCTTCATCAATAAAAATAAAAACATCTTCAATGGCTTTTCTGCCTTTATCGGTGGTAAGCAAAATGTCCCAGCCAATATAACATCGTTCCGGGTCAAACTCTGAGAGGCGCGGAATATCATCATTTATGGCAACGATGTCACAATCACCCAGTTCATGCAGGTCCTCGAGCAAAAAGGTCGGATCAGTCCCAGTCGAAAAGACATCCTCCAGGGGCTTGAAACGAATTCGCCATGTAGTAAAATCACCATCGGTTTGCTTTCTTAGTGATTCTATTTTCAATTTTATGGGAAGTTGAGTAGGCTTTTCAGAGGCAGAGAGGTGCTTCAGTGCTGCAACTATTCGTTTGGCCTCTTCCTCAGTAGTTCCGTCGTCGACCGTCTCCCCATCCAGCATAATCCTGATAACATCCCGTGATGCCAGGGTCAGATCAATTAATTCCCGGCTCACCTTCATGGTGCCGCAACGGACCTGGTCAAAAACAGTTTCAACTTCATGGGTAAATGAAGAAACATGATCGAAACCAAACATTGCCCCGGAGCCTTTAATCGTATGCAATGCACGAAAAATACTGCCTACCAGCTCGTTATCATTCGGCGACTCTTCCAGCTCAAGAAGAGATTCCTCCAACTGCTCGAGAATCTCTGTTGCTTCAACTAGAAATACAGCTCGACCTGCATCCAGACCTTGAACATCACTCATAGCTCTCCGGCTCCTCGGTGTCGTTGATTATATCGTCCATTGGGCGTAACTGCGTCAGCTCGATTTTCAACTAACGAAGCACCTTTTTAACGACATCAAGCAACTGTTCCGGCTTAAAAGGTTTGACAATCCAACCGGTCGCTCCGGCTGCTTTACCTACCTGTTTTTTTTCCGCCTGAGACTCAGTGGAGAGCATGATAATCGGAATGAATTTGGTTTTCGGGTCAGCACGTACTTTTTTGATAAAACCGATGCCGTCAAGCTTTGGCATATTCAGATCCGTGATAATCATATTGACTTCGGCACTCTTCATTTTTGCCAAACCATCTTCACCATCAACCCCTTCAAGCACATTATAGCCAGCCCCTTTCAGGGTAAAAGTTACCATTTGCCGAACACTTGCACTGTCATCTACGGTTAAAATCGTTTTTGCCATTGCTTTTAGCCTCTCCTCTTTCAGTATCCCGGTATATTTTTTTTGTTTTATTTCCTCAACATGCCTTCCATAAACAGCTTTCTTTCGCCCCGGACAGACATCCACGCTGCTTGCGGTACCCCGCTTTTTCGAGTAGCCGTTTTATGGACTCATTTTCGCCATTTTCTATGAAGATAGTCTTGCCTGACAAAAAACATTCCCGATGTGCAGAACAAAGAAGCTGGATCAATGATACGTCTGTTTCACCAACATTTTGCAGATCAATAACCAATGAATTGACTTCAAGAATTGCTTCAAAGAGGATCTGGTGAGTCTGCCGGGCCTGCAATATGGTCAGGTCGCCCATCAAGGTGAGGATTCCATCTAATCCGGCTTGTCCCTTATTGACTTTTAATGAATGTTCCATCTTTTTCTCCAGTTGAAGCATTATTGAAGCTTGATATGTTCGTAAAAACCTTAACTTTTCGATTTACGTTATTCCGGGCATGATCCGGAATCCATTATTTTCAGGTAGATATAGATTCCGTAACAAGCGCGGAATCACGTTGTCCGGGACTTTTTACGAGTCTGTCAAGCTTAAATTCTTGTCCATCAATCAGGGCTAGAAGAGCTCTACATTTTCCCCGAAATCAGCATTCTTTAATTGTTCACCGGGAGCATCATCCGTAAATAGCTCAAATCCGTCATCATCAAACAGTTCAACTTCCCCGGTGCCCGCTGCAGCTGCGGAACCACCGGTTACCTGGGCATGAATGGATCTTTCCCGATCCATGACGTATTGTTTAGCCATCTCTTCAAGCATTTTCTTTACTTCAGAATTCCCTTCAATAAATTGAGGATACCTCTCTTCAATTTGATCGATCGTGCTGCATATCATCTGCCAGTAACTATCAATCCTGTCTCCCATTATCTGAGGAAACTTGATAGTGGGAATGAGCTTGATTATACGCCTGGAAAGATCAAGGCCGGCATTGTCCATTTTCTGCCCGATTCTGCTGATTTCCTGTAAGGATGAAAGAATATCATCAGTGCAGTCCTTGGCTTTTTTGATCATTTCATGCACCACAAGACTGTTCTGATCGAGGTTTACTGAGAACTCCAGCTGCTGCTCTGTTCCTTCCATGATGCTTTGCAGCATATTGATAGAGGCGGTCGCTCCATCCCGGGTTTCCTGAGAAAGATTACTGAGTTCCTTGGCCAGGACAATTAAGGCATTTCCCGCCGCCTCAGTTTTGAGAGCTTCTACCATTGCGTTGATAGCCAGAATCTTAACATCGAAAGCAATCTCTTCAATTTTACCGACGAAACTACCGATTTCTAATACATTGCCATATACATCCCGACTCACCTCTGCTGCTTTCTTTACAACCTGCAAAGAGGTATTAAGGGATGAAACGATGTTGTCTATTTCCTTTTCCAGATCGGCAACTATGGATACATTGCCGGTTCTGCATTCCATTTCCAATAAAGTTTTAGCGTCTTTTGCCTGAATCCCGGCCTGTTCCATGGTTTTTCCCAGACCATTCACAATTTGCCTTCTTGCATTTATGATCTGCTCGTAAATTGAGTTGAGGTGGGCTGCCTGAATGGAGAGAATTGTGTATATTTCGAGGACAGTCTGCTCTCCTGTTTCATTAAGAGAAACTCCATTCCCCTTTTCGATGACTTCAAGAAGTGCGGAAGATACATTTTCAAGTTGTTGCCTGGTTATATCATGGAACTGCATGGCCATGACGACATCGCTTATTCCCTGGACCATTTCAGCTGAACGTTCCTGGATGCCGGCTGCGAGCAAATCAGATCTGTGCCCGAGGTCCTCAAGATCTTGCAGGATGTTATGGATAGCCTTTTCACCACTGTCATCATAGGTGTTATCAGTACTGTTCAACACGCGTTGCGAAACAGCGATGCCGGTTTCAACAAGATCCGCTTTATCGATGCAGTATCGGCAATTATCCTGAACCAGCTTTGCAATATCACTTACTTCTTCTGCCAAAAGAGTAAAACCATGAAGACCATCCTTGGTCCTTGAACTTTCGACCTTAATCCCAACCCCCAAAACACGAAAAGTTTTACCGATACTGTATAAGTTACGGATGGGTTCCCGCAGTTTTTTCATTTGAAGGAGAAGTTCCGTTAGAAGGTGCTCTCCATCATTGAGAGAGATGAGGGTTTCCTTGACGTGCGCAGCTACCCCATCAAAAATATCGGCGTTCTTTTCTATAAAAGAACCAGTTTCCAGATCGTTTTCTCCGGCTTTAAAATTTGCCAGGTTACTCAATTTGACGGCATTATCTGTCATGCCATAGCAAATGGTCGACAAGGTGTTCAGGACCTTACCAATAGCTAGAAACTCTGGTTCGGTCTCAGGTCCAAGTGAATTCAGATTCTTGGCAGTGTCTTTAATCTTGTCTAAATTGAGAAATTTGAGTTCGTCGCAATCAGTCATATAAGGCCTTTTATCTTTCCCATGATGCCTGGCATGTCCTTTATTTCACAGAGAATTTGATGTGCAATGCCCAATCAGCTAACAGGTTTCAGAAACTATCTGAACAGCATCCGGAGCAAATACCAATCTTGAAGTTTGCTGCCAGACACTTCTCCGGCTTGCATAAACTATACCAACGATAGAATTTGGAATAATCTTGAGTAGAATGAACGCTGAATCGACATGGTGTAAGAAGTATTCTACAAAAATATATGAGAATGCTGCGAGAAGGGCCAACCGTAGCGGAAAAAGGAGGCAAACCCACCACCTTTGTTTTGAAGCTAATCTTTACCAACTGTGCGCAGAGTGCTCACTCAGAGAAATGAAACGAACAAGTAGCAGAAATTTGTAATAAATATTTGATATGCACTAACCCTGGCTAACATTGCACCTAAATAGAAAGGTGGTATTTTTACCAACCTTATGGAGAGTATAAAAATGGAACAATTTCCTTTATAACAACAAGCAATTAAAATCATAGAGGAAACGGGCAGGAAAATTTACGACGAGGATATTTTCAAAGGAGGTTAAAAAACCTACTATGGTTTTTTTACCAAACCATAGTTAATTACTGCGATCAGATGGCAAAGCCGATCTCAACATTACAAGACGCATTCCTGATATTCTTACTTCTCCCGAGAGAAATCTTTTACAGAAAAGCCAAGCTCCTTTATCTTGGTGTAGAAGTTTTTCTTATGCATACCGCTTAGTTCCAGCGCTTTTTTCAGGCTTCCTTTGGCAAGATATAGCGTCTTGAGAAGATATTCTTTATCAAATTCAAACAATGCCGCTCTCTTTGCTTCGCTGTAGATTTTAAAATGTTGTTTCTCACCAGAGTTTCCCAGGGCCCGCTGGACATCGGCAAGCGATATCTTCCTCGTATCGGATATCTGCGATATTTTATACAGGGTCTGCTTTAATTGCCTCACGTTGCCGGGCCATTCCTCCTCTACCAGTCTAGAACAAGCGTCTGAGGAAATATCGTACGTTATATTTTTTGCGGTACCAAAAAGTGAAAGAAAATGCCAAATCAAGGGAAGAATATCGACTTTTCTTTCCCTTAGTGGACTGGTCTTTATTATGGCTCCGGAGAGTCGATAATAAAGGTCGGAGCGAAAAGCACCTTCCTCACACATTTTATCAAGATCTCTGTTCGTTGCTGCAACAATACGAACATCCGCATATTTTATAACAGTGTCGCCTACTTTGCAGTATTCTCCGTCATCCAGAAAGCGGAGAAATTTTGCTTGAACTTCAGGCAGCAATTCGCCAATTTCATCAAGAAATAGTGTCCCTTTATTTGCTGCACCGACATAACCGGCCGTAGTCTTTGAGGCCCCGGTGAAAGCGCCGCTGACATGTCCAAAAAGTTCTGACTCCACCAGCGAGCCGAGGACCGCACAGTTAATAGGGATAAAAGGCTTGGTGCTTCTTTCACTGTTTCGATGGATATCACGGGCAACAATTTCTTTTCCTGTTCCCGACTCTCCCATTATAAGGACCGGCAGCCCTGTTCTTCCAATTGAAAGAATCTCCTGGCGGACATCCCTTGTGGACATCGAAACGCCGATCAAATTACACCCTTTTATTCTATCGGAGTCTGTTACAAAAGCGTTACGAAGTCTTTGAAAATGCAAAGCCGCATATACTGTATAGACAAGTTGTGACTCATTGAAAGTCTTGAACAGATAATGAGTAAGACCCATTTTTAGACATGGGTCGAGATTGTTCTCTTCGGGTACCCCTGTAACGATGATAATTTCGGTATCCGGATAACACTCAAGAACCTTCTTCGACAACTGTACCCCATTTATAACGGGCATGTTGATGTCGATAAGAGCGAGGTGAAATTTCTGCTGGGAAACGATTGCATACGCCTCTTGAGGGTCGGAAAAAGATGTCACCTGATAGCCGTGAGATGAAAGTACCTCATCAATAAAATCTGCAATTGAAGTTTCATCGTCAACAACCAGCACTCTGATATCTTTCTTTGCCTTTATGGCCTTATTGAGCATGACTCACCAGATCTTCAATTTGATTCACTACAAAAGGTTTTTTGATAAATAAAGCATTATGCTTCAATTTACTTTCACAAATATCTTCCCCAGACATAAAGACCACCTTCACCTGACTGCTTATCCGCAACATTTTATCAAGACATTCGAATCCGTCACTATCGGTCAAACCAACATCGATCAAAAGAACGGTTACCGCTTCATGGACGAGTTGGAAATCTTCAATAGCCTCACTACAGGTCTCAGCCGAAAATACCACATGCCCACGACGCTGTAGCCCGACAACGACAAGATCCCGCATAGCTTCGTCATCTTCAACGACGAAAAAAACTTCATTCTTTCGACGGAGTCGCTTTTTTTCAGAGATTGGCAAAAATGATCCCGTAGTCTCGAGCACCTTATCTTTTGCCTGTTCCGTAACAGGAACAGGCAGCGGTATTCTCACTGTGAAAGTAGTTCCCTGAATTTCATCATCCTTGAAAGACAAGGTCCCACCATGATCTCTTGCTATATTACGTGCTGCGTACAAACCCAATCCCCGCAGGCCCTTCTGTGGAGTTTTTGTCGTCACAAACGGATGAAAAAGTGATGACTGGACAGCAAGCGCGATACCTTCACCCATGTTGCGTACCGAAAGAACAATGGCGTCCTCATCCTGAGTCACTTCCGCAAGTATTGTGATATTGCCGCCTTCAGCTGTCGCCTCAAGACCATTTTCACCAAGATAAAAGAGCATCATTACAATATCCTTCATATTGCAATGCAATCGTGGAAGCCTATCATTTTTCTCAAGAACGAAATGATGGGAACGCGAAAGGATATTCAAGGACTCAACAGCAACCTCAAGTATCCGTTCGAGAGAATGGTCTGCTTTTTCAACATAAGCATAGCGGGAAAACTCATAGAGCAGGGAAGTCCTTTTAACGCCTTTAGTTAAAAGATTGCCCACCAGTTCTCCCCGATGTTCTCTCAAGCCGCCAATCTCCGCTTCCTGCGTAATCAGATTCAATTGTCCTGATAAGCCCATGAATATATTATTATAATCGTGAGTTACTCCTCGAACAACAGAACAAAGTGATTGGAGATATTTATATTCCATTAAAAAATCTTCTTGATTCGCCTGCATCGGGAGTTCGCCCAAAGGTTGATACTTCAATTCCATAATCCAGAACACCTTCTTGTTATTATAACTTTGCCTATTTTATATATGAGCAATACTGTGCCCACACTAGCCCACATCTCATGAACATTGTGTTGATTTTCCGAATAACATCGTTTTTTCAAGAGGTTCGACAGTTTTTTAATTTTTCTCTTAGTCGACACGATGTTCATGAGAAATGTGGGTTAGCAATCTCTAGCAACTTTCATACCTGATCAATAGCCGTCTTGACCAAACTCAAGAATTAAGTGCTCCTTAGGATTCAAAACGGGATTTTCAGCTGGAAGGTGGAGTCTTTGAGAAAATTTCTCTGATCAAGTTTGCGAGATTACTCTTGATGATAGGTTTATAGAGCAATTTTCTGATGCCATATTGTTTTGCGATCTCTTCATCGACATGGGAACTATATCCTGTGCATAAAATTATCGGAAGAGATGGCCTTTTTTGCAGCATAGCTTTTGCGAGCTCAAGTCCCGTCATTTCCGGCATTGTTTGATCGGTTATTATCAGATCAAAATCATCTGGCGAGGCAGAAAAAAGCTCCAGTGCTTCCTTGCTGCCGGTCAGTCCCGTTACCGTATATCCAAGCCTTTCAAGCATTGTTTTGCCCATTTCAACCAGTAACTGTTCATCATCGATAAACATAATGTGTTCTTTACCAACCGCAGAAAATTCCTGTGCTTCTTGAAGTTCAAATAATTTGCGATTACTTTCCGGCAAAAACACATGAAATGCAGTACCATTTCCCCGACTGCTTTCAACACTTATCGTACCGTTATATTTCTGCACAATCCCATAGGCGATAAAGAGGCCCATTCCGGTCCCTTTACCCTTTGCCTTAGTCGTAAAAAAAGGATCAAAGATTAAGTCTACAATATCATCATCGATGCCGATACCTGTGTCGCTGATAATTAACTCCAAAAATCGTGCACCCGTTTCCTCTGCGTACCCATGTAGGCTTGCCGGAATAATCGTTGCCGGACGATATTCTATGGTCAAGGTACCTCCATTATCCTCCATTGCATGATATGCGTTGGTGCACAGATTCATCAAGACTTGATGTATTTGAGATGGATCGGCCTCGACCGGGCCGCAGCTCCCGTCAATTTTCCGATTGATTTTTATAGTCGATGGCAGGGAAGAGCGAAGCATTTTGAGTACTTCTTTTATTATCGAATGTAACTTAAGAGGAACAAGTTCATCCTGGGACTGCCTGCTGAATGCAAGAATTTGTCCTACCAGATCTTTTCCACGGTAACCTGCCTGTAAAACCTTTTCAAGATCCTTCCTCATCCTGCTGGCGGGCGGCACATCATCAAGGACCATATCGGTAAAACCGATAATGACACCAAGAATGTTATTAAAGTCATGGGCTATACCGCCCGAAAGAGCACCAATAGCTTCTAGTTTCTGGGCCTGTCTCAGTTGCTTTTCGAGTTGTTTTGTTCGCAGCTCCGCCTGTTTTTTTTCGCTTAAATCCTGGGCAAGAGAAAAAAGGTGCTGCTTTCCTCCGATATCTACCAAAACCGCGGAATAATAACAGGGAAACACCTCTCCATCTGCTTTTTTCAGATTCAACTCCAGTCCTGTTATTTGTCCATCACCATTTAGATTACGAATCAATTTATTGCGATCTTCTTTTTTAATAAAACCAAGTTCTGTCGATCGCATCCCGACAGCCCGTTCCCTGCTATAACCGGTAATTTTTTCAAAACACCTATTAACTTTAATAAACCTGCCGGAACTGATTTCACTGATTGTCATCAGGACAGGACTGCTTTCAAATATTTTCTCGAACATTTCCTGAGCTGTCTTTGTTTCGGATATATCAGTATGCATCCCTATTACTCGTTTAATATCACCGTTTGTATCAAATTCTATAGCTTTTCCTCGTCCCAAAATCCAAAGATATTCGCCCGTTACCATTTTTATCCGAAATTCACAGGAATACTGAACGCCTTCATTTAAAGCGCGCTCCAAGAGAGAGACAACGCGCTCTCTATCCATAGGATGAAGAAGATTCTTCCATGTATCATAAGAAACAGGAAAGGCATTTGGATTATAACCGAGCATCATGTAACACTGCGGACTCCACATTACAGAATTTGTTTGTACATCCCATTCCCAGATGCCATCACTCACAGCGTCAAAGGTCAGCCGAAGCAGATCCTTCGTTGGGGTCGTGGTTTTTCCCTTTTCTCTCCGGGTAAGGTCGATGAATCCCGCTCCGACTACCTGTTCACAATAGACTTTCAGATACTTGAGAATTTCCAAATGCTTTTCATATGTAATAACAGGAACTTGTTTCGTGGCAGAAATGTAATCAACTTCATCGAAACCATATTTTTTTGCCTGCAGCTCGAACCGTTTTATCATGGAATCACTCACCGGCTCATGAAGAAAAGGTCCGGTGAACACATATGCCACCGGCTCTCCGTCAAGTGCAATCGGACAACAGGCTGTCATTAAACCATGCGGACAATTACAAACAGTCTCACACCCTGTCCTGCAGCTTTTTTCTACCGATTCTATATCATTTTGGAGGCAAAGCTTTTTGGCTTCCATATGCTTCTTGTGAAATTCAGAGCAAATACGCTGACTGCCTGCCCCTGCGATGAATGTGCCTTTAATACTAAAAATCGCAGAAGGGATGTCGGCTGCTCGATAAAGGTGCTGCAGGGTATTTTGAAGAGTGGGAATATCTATCAATTGTGAAAAAGAAACAGTATGTAACATGGGAATATCAATCAGAGAGGAAGATAACGGATTTTTATGCTTAGTGTAGCATTGTCCCATTCACTTTACAAACTGGCTTTCAAAATATTTCCTCAGCAGGTAGGATTTTCGTTCGGCATTGTAATGAATCCCAGTTTTTTTTATTCCCTTTTGGGATAAAATTATAAGAGGAAGATATATTTTTCTAGTTGAAGCATCAGGATGGACTGTTCATAATATCGTATTAGAGTTTATAATCAGAGCAAAATTGAAAATCCGCAAATGCGCTTCCTCATAAATGGTGACTGCAATCTTTTTTATTTTAGCTATATTTGATCATATAACCGGTTGATTTTGTATGCAGTCCATCCTCCGCAACGAATTATCTTGAACAGGTTAGAAAATTTGAACATCTTCGGATCAATTGCAACTAAGCCCTTACTAGAGCTTTTGTGCTCTCAGCTTTTAACAACTCAAAGGATAAGTGAGAAATGATAGACGAAATCGAGCATAAACTTAAAACAAGACACCTCCGTTTAGAAGATTATTCGGTCATTCACGATATCTCCTCCAGGGCCTATAAAGGCGTAGCTTCCCCCTGGACAGAGGAGCAGCTGGCCCGGCTCATTAAAAAGTTTCCTGAAGGACAGATATGTATCGAAGACAAAGGCAAACCTGTAGCTGTAGCTTTGTCACTCATTATCGATTTCAGTTTATTCGGGGATCAGCATTCTTATGATCAGATAGTTGGAGACGGAACCTTTAGGTCTCATGACCCGGACGGTGACTACCTCTACGGCATTGATGTCTCTGTGGATCCGGAATATCAGGGGATGCGCCTTGGCCGCCGTCTGTATGATCTTCGCAAGGAACTGGCGGAAAATCTCAATCTCAAAGGAATTCTACTTGGAGGACGTATCCCCGGTTATCACAAACATTCTAAAGAGATGCAGGCTCAGCAGTACATTCTTAAAGTCAAAACCAGAGAATTGTATGATCCGGTGCTCACCTTCCAGCTTTCAAATGATTTTCATGTTCGCAACCTCCTGGATGACTACTGGCCCGGAGATCATCAATCTCGCGGCAATGCAGTACTCTTGGAATGGATCAACATCTATTACCAGAAAAAAACCAAACTGATCGGTAAAACCAAATCGATTGCCAGGCTTGGTGTCGTTCAATGGCAGATGCGGCGATTTGAATCATTTGACGATTTTATGCAACAGGTTGAATTTTTTGTCGATACGGTGAGTGATTACAAAGCCGACATTATTCTCTTCCCGGAACTGCTTAATGCGCCGCTCATTCATACATACGAAGGAAATAATCCGCCTGAGGCCATGCGCATGCTGGCCGGTTATACTGAAGATATGCGCCAGGCAATGACGGAAATGGCACTTAGCTACAACATTAATATTGTTACCGGCAGTGTTCCGCAAATCCAGGAAGATGGGAAATTGTACAACGTCAGTTTCCTGTGCAGGCGAGATGGCACATGGGACAGCCAGGAGAAACTGCACATAACTCCGGAAGAATCAACTGCCTGGGGATTTTCAGGAGGCCATGAACTTAAAGTTTTCGATACCGATGTGGGCAAGATCGGCATCCTGATTTGTTATGATGTGGAATTTCCGGAATTGGCCAGGCTCCAGGCTCTAAAGGGTGTTAAATTATTGCTGGTGCCTTTCTGGACCGACACCAAAACCGGTTACTTACGAGTCAGACGCTGCGCCCAGGCCAGAGCTATTGAAAATGAATGCTATGTAGCCATTTCAGGGAGCGTAGGAAATATCCCTAAAGTCGAAACCATGGGTATCCAATATTCCCAATCTGCAATATTTACTCCATCTGATTTTTCCTGCCCCCACGATGCAATTGCCGCTGAAGCGACGCCAGGTATAGAAACCACCTTAATTGCCAATCTGGACTTGGATTTAATCAAGGAGATACGGGCAATGGGCAGCGTTCGAAATGCAGAAAACAGACGAACGGATCTGTATGAGCTTCGCTGGCTTGATGATAAATAAATGACAGTGATCAATAATAGGTGCATCCAGCCATTTCCCTTTAGCAGGAATTTAGGAGATAATCATGGAAGAAACAGGATTAGTCCACGCTCTTCTCTTTGACGGCAAGGGCGGTGGCCGGGAAATTTGCTGGGAGGACATTAATAACTGGTCTCCTGAACAAGGGGTGCTCTGGGTGCATCTCTCCTGCACTGCTTCTGACTCTATCGCCTGGCTTGAGGAAAAAAGCGGGCTTGAATCATTAATCATCGAAGCCCTTTTAAGTGAGGGCACCAGACCCAGGGCAACTGTAATCGGCGAAGCAATACTTCTCACCTTACGGGGTATTAATCTCAATCCCGGAGAAGATCATGAAGACATGGTTTCAATTCGAATCTGGGCAGAGGAAAAAAGGATCATCACAACCAGAAGGCGACGCCTGCTCTCCGTCACCAATCTAAAGGAAAGTTTTGCAGCGGGACAAGGACCGGGCACCAGCAGCGAATTCATTAACACACTCGCAGAACTTCTGACATCATATGTCGAAGGTACGGTGGAAGGTATTGAAGACCAGACTTCCGAACTGGAAGAACAAGTAATGATCTCCCATGATAAAAAGCTGCGAACCCGGATCTCGAGCCTTCGAAGGCAGGCGATAATGCTGCGTCGTTATCTTGCCCCCCAGCGAGAAGCCTTTACGAGGATACAGGTTGAAAAAATGCCTTGGTTCAACGAAAGGGACAAAAGGCATTTATACGAAACTGCAAACAGCCTCATCCGGATAGTTGAGGATCTCGACTCTCTGCGGGAGCGGGCAGATGTCGCACAGGAAGAGTTGGTAAATATTCTTTCAGAACAATTGAATTCCCGGATGTATACACTCGCCCTTGTCACAACAATATTTTTGCCCCTCAGTTTTTTCACCGGCTTGCTTGGAATCAATGTCGGCGGCATCCCGGGGGCGGATAATCACTGGGCTTTTCTGATTGTTGTGGGCATGCTTCTTGTCGTCTGCTTCGGTCAGTTTCTCTATTTTCACAAAAAACGCTGGATCTGATGCGAGATTACATTGTATTTCACCCTTTGTAGTAACAGGTCCTGATGGAGAGCGGTTTAATCTTTCCTTGATGGATTTCCTGTATCGTTTCCCATGTTTTTGGGGGCAGATACTTTTTAAGGGGTTGCTCCACCTGCATTATTCTGGAAAAAGCTGCTGTCAGCTGGGCATCCCACATGTCGGAAAAGCGCAGGAGGTCGTCGGGATACACAAACGTCCGGTCTCCTCCTTCCGCATCAGCCTCGAACGGCTCAATAATATTGAGATAGCCATAATCGTCCGTCACCTCTTCTCCGGCTTGAATATCTTTGATGGCTATCTGAAAGTCATAGGGAGAAAGGCAGCAATTAGCATTAAAACTATGATTGGTATAGCGGCAGTTATCCCAGCAGAAAATGTAATTTCCTCTCTTATTCCGAAAGGAATATTTGAGCAGGATTTCCTGATATAAAGGATCATAGCTTTCCAATTCAGGCGGTTTTATTTCCCGGTCAAGTGGATCAAGACTCCAGGTAATTGTGCCGCAGGGAATAGGACGGACAGCAAAGAGTCCCTTGCCTTTTTGATTATCTATGAAGCGTACTTCGGTATCCGGGTGAATCATCGGGTGATCTCCGAGAGAGGGAAATTTTTATGGAATAAGAGAGCGGTGCATCCGTCTTCATAATAGTTCACTTTTTGGCCATACGCGATATAACCGGCCTTCCGGTACAACTTAATGGCAGACTCATTATTTACAGCTACCTCAAGCGTAAGCCGGTGGCAGTGATGATTTTGTGCTTCCTGTTCGGCATAGATCAGAAATTTTCCCGCCACACCCTGATTCCTGGCATGTGTGGCGACTCCTATGGAATAAATACGCAGACAGCGGCTATTCCTGCGCTTGAGCAGCACCATATATCCTGAAAATGTCTCGTCGGATTCTGCCTTAACGACAATACTATTAGCCTGAGTTAACAGATACTTGAATTGACGACGGGAAATAATGTCGCTGGAAAAAAGCTGCACCTCCAGCTCAGTCAAAAGCTGCAGGTCAGACATGGTCACAGGGGAAATGGCAATCATTGGTGATGAGAATTGCGGTCTGGATTTCACAATCTTTATTTGGAATTTAAACGAGAAACGAATTCACGCAGCACAATCCGATAAAGCTCGTTGCCGAGAATTATATCCTCGACCCCATGATCAATAGAGGTGTTGTCATTTACTTCGATCACCAGAACTTCGTCGCCGACTGTTTTTATATCAACTCCATAAAGTCCTTTACCGATAGAGGCGGACACTTTTTTGGCAATACGGGAAATCTGCTTTGGAACTGTATGGGCCGGAAGGGTATCAACCCTGCCTGATCTAGTGAGGCCGGTTGACTTATGATGATAAATCTGCCAGTGTCCCCTTGCCATGTAATACTTGCAGGCATAGATACACTCACCGTTTAGGACACCGATCCTCCAGTCATATTCCGTGGGAACAAATGCCTGAGCAAGCAGGATTGAAGAATGCTGAAAAAGCGGTTCTATCAGTTTGCTATATGCCTCTTCATTTTCAACCAGCGAAACCCCTATTGAAAAAGAACCATCAGGAATTTTTATTACCATTTTTGCGCCGAGATACTCGGAAACCTCCTGATAGGACTTTGGTTCCATCTTGAACAGGAGCATGGATTTAGGTGCCGCAATCCCCGATTTATCCATAAGCTCTTTGAGATACACTTTATTGGTGCAGCGGATTATGGAAGTCGGATCATCAATTACGACCATATCGGCCTGTTGAGCGGCCTGCGCAAGCTTATAGGTTATATTGTTTACTGCCGTTGTCTGGCGGATAAAGAGGGCATCGAACTCCATTAACCGGGCTGAATCTTTCTCGGTGATGAGCTCAGCATTAATATTCATCTTTTTTGCTTCATTCACAAAAAGATTCAAAGCACTTTTGTTGCTGGGTGGAAAGGCTTCCTGTGGATCGTAATAGATAGCCAGATCATAGCGCATCGGTTTCTTGCTGCGCGGTTGACGCCAAATTTTTCTATTAAACCGATCGAGGCTGTCCGCAAACAAATCCTGTTGGTGGTCATCAAGTTCGCCAAGAGATAATGGACGAATGCGGGTGATTAAAGCTGGCTGCTCGTTATTGCAGCTTATTCGTAACAGGGGGGATGGATATTGGTCAAAAATGAAATGAGCGAGCCGTTCGAGCTTCGGATCTCCGCATTTTCCAAAAAAAATATCCAGCTCGAAACCTTCTGTTTCCTGTCTGGCCAAAATTTCTTCATGACACCTGCAAAGCCTGGTCAGAGACCTGTCAAGTTTAACAGGAACACCATTATTTAACTTGCTCAGGGTTTCAATGCTTGGAAGTACCCTGTGCTTGCGAGCCTGTGCCAGCAGAGAACAGTAATAGCCTTCGGAATGATACGACAGATCGGAGCAAAGATTGATGACCAGATACGGTTTTTTACTCAGTTCATCATTCTGCAGATATTGAATAGCAGTGATAACGCTGTCAGTTTGGTAATAAGGAGCCCATAAATCGAGCGAATCAATAATGAGGAGTACTGAATTCATAAGGAGTCTGGGAATATCGAAGTTGAGATCAATCAGAGAATGTAGATTGGCAGAGCCGAATCTGCATTCTTTGTACTTTGATCAGTTTGAGGTGATTTCAATGGGGGCGTTCGTCAATGTTACAATAATTCAGGCTGGTTGGATCGATATATTTCGCGCGCGGACGAATCAACCGGTTATTGCTAAAGGAACATATCTAAGAACTGTTTTCAGTACTCTCTTGATGCGTTAAATACAAGGAAGAAAATCAAGCGATCAAAAAATCGCTAATCATCAAACAAAGTATCTCCATAGTATTCATCAGGATCGTAATCCACTTCCAACATGGACAACTTCACCGGTTCCTTGGAGGTCAGTACATATTCCGTGCCGCATTCATAGCAGACGATAGCATCTCCCTTATTGAAATAATATTCTATCGGTATGAATTCCATGCAAATAACACATTTTCCAAAACGTTCCCTATCACCCTGATGTTTATTGAACTTTCCCATGGCAGCCTCCTTGTTGATTTAGGTCATGGAGAATTATTAAATTCACCTAACAAGAAACGTGCCATTTCCAAATTCAATATATCAGGTCGTATTTACATAAAAAAAAGTATGAAAGTGATTGTGACTAGCAAATAACAGACCGCAAAGATTCCGATTTAAACTGATGCATCCACTGCAATAACAGTACATCTATTCGGAAAAACAGTGATTTTTATCTTTATTCCGAAACACCTCAATTATTCCGATTTCCTGAAGTCTTCCTTTTTCAATCCATAGATTTTCATTTTGTTATAGAGTGCCCGCGGGGTGAGCCCGGCCAATTGCGCTGATTCACCAATATTTCCATCAGTATAATCAAGGAGTTCAACGAGATACTTCCGTTCCGCTGCCTGTGAAAGAAAAGTTTTATATGATTTAAGTGTCGTTCCAGGCCGGAAGGCATGCTCGCTTAATTCTGTTCCGGAAAGATGTGAATGGGTAAGTGGGAGACTGGGAATGTGAATAAGATCAGCACTGACAATTTCGCTGTCAGCCAGCATAACCGCTCTTTCTATGACATTTTGCAGCTCCCTTATATTGCCAAACCAGGGAACTGAAAGAAGAATTTTCTTAGCCTGTCTGTCTAACCCCTTAACGTAATCGCGGCCGTCTTTCTTTTTTCTGTTGATGAAATGCTGGGTCAATAAAGGTATATCCTCAATTCTGTCGCGAAGCGGGGGAACGTGAATCTGAAATACCGATAAACGATAATAAAGATCGGACCGTAATTTTCCTGAATTAAGAAGCTCAAAGGGATCAGTGTTGGTGGCACCTATTACACGAAAATCAGTGCTCACCTCCGCATTCCCCCCAAGCCGCTGCAAACTTTTTTCCTGCAATACACGCAGGAGTCTTACCTGCATGGCGGGTGACATCGATTCGATTTCATCCAGGAAAAGAGTACCGCCGGCTGCATGCTCGATCTTGCCGATACGACGACCGGTCGCACCGGTAAACGCTCCTTTTTCATAACCAAAAAGTTCGGATTCCAGCAAACTGTCAGGTAGAGCTCCGCAATTTACAGCCATAAAGGGGCCTGATCTGCGACGGGATTCATTATGAAAAATATTAGCAAGAAGTTCTTTTCCAGTTCCAGTTTCTCCCTGAAGGAAAATCGGGGATTCGGTTGGGGCGATATCCTTAATAAGATCCAGCAGCTGCTCCATGAGCGGACTCTTGGTGACGATTGCCTCCCGGCCAGGCTGAGCCTGGATATAGCCAGCCAGATATCTTTCCCTGTTCTGTTCACGGATGTCCCGCATCAACTGCGAAAATAATTCAGCACACCTTCCAATGTCTCCGTTTGCTATTATATTAATTTTGTTTGAATAACTGGCTGCCAGCTCGTTAACTTGCTCATCTTTTTCACCAAACAGAAAGATATGAGGAGTATTATGGGTCGTTGTCAGCTCGGAGAGTGATATTTCGGAAAAGTCTGGATGGGTGGACTCCATAATCCACACATCAAAAATACGGGAAAAGGCAGTTGAATAAAATTCAGCTGAAGAATTGACACGTAAAAATCTGCACTGCATTGAGGCAAAATCTGCAATGAGTTTTTCGCGTTCTTCTTTAAGGCCAAAAATAAGAATATTGTACATTATACTTTAACTCCGGTAACGGAAAATCAGCCAGGATCCAGATGCTTCACTCACAATCGACCATAATCAAGCATATTGGAATGACTGGATAAACCTCCGATCAATGTAATCTTTGATACGAAAAGCGAGCTTGCCTGAAAATGTAAAGGACCATTTAGAGAGCACCCCGTCCCCTTCACCAAGATTATAAATCAGAAGATATTTTCCTCCCGGAGTGAATTCTTCCAACTCTTTTTTGCCATCCAGGCAAGCCATCAGGTTTTTGTACAAAACCTGATTTTGACGAACGGCATATACCCCTACCTTGTCGAGAGGTTCCGGTTCAAAACAGATGCAATCACCACCGCCAAAAATGTTGCTATAACGGCTTGACCGTAAAAATTTATCCACCAGTAACCCTCCATCAGAACCAATCGGTAAGCCAGACCTGGCAAAAATCTGTGAGGGTTTGACTCCTACTGCTGAAAAAAACAGGTCTGCCTGATAGCTCTGTCCGTTTTCCAATACGACACTGCCATCTTTTATTTGCTGAACGCGACCGGCTTGAATTATTTCTACACCTTTCCTCTCCAGAATGGTTCTGACCAAACGGCTAATCCTTGACTTTCCAGACATAAAATTCCGACCGCCAAATAATTGAATACTAGGCATTTCACCTTTCTGTTCCCTGCAGAGCTGATGAATATTCCCCGCAATTTCAACAGCAGAAGGCCCGCTGCCGATAATAGCGATAGTGATTTTTTTTGCGGCTGAAAGTTCAATGATTTTCTCTTTGGCAACCAGCAGATTTTCGATGGGTTTAGCGGTGAAAATGTTGGTTGAATCCCCTTTTACAATTTCTCGCGGAACATACGAACCGGCATTACAGGAAAGAACATCGTAGGCGATTTCCTTTCCTGCTCCTTCATTTGCTTCTTCCAGCAATACCTGCTGCTTATGGGGATCTATTCGGTAGGCCTTACCGAGGATGAACCTGCCGCCCTGAGCTTCAACATGCTTGCGGGTTGCAAATCTAATATCGTCCGGATGATAGGTTCCCCCCAACATCCCGGGCCCCATTCCACTATAATAATGATGCTCAGAAGGTTGAATTACCGTCACTCCATAACCTTTTTCGATAAATTTATGCAGGTTAGCCAAAGTGACCATGTGAGCATGACCGCCTCCGATGAGAACCAGTTGCTTTGTCATGAAACCTCCTGCTGATGATCAATATAGCTGCTTAAGCGCTCTATATGATTGCGCTCTTCTTCAGCAATTTGGAGCAGAACCTGCCTTGTTTCACTTTTTTTGCTTTTATCCGCCGCCCGCATATAGAGATCGAGTGCCTGCGCCTCAATGGCCATCGCCAGACTAAGCACCTCCAGTTCAGAATTAAGATCTATCGGGTAAAGCTGCAGATATTCTTCAGTAGTCAATCCCCCTTCCATCGCCGGCTCAGCTATTTTTTTGGCAAATTCTTCGATGGATAAGGCAGTTCCAGTTATTTCTTTATAGAGTTCAACTAATCGCTGCTGGTGCAGGATCTCTATGTCGGCAAGTTTTTCAAAGAGTGATTTTGTTGCTGCCAATGAGACCTTCGGCAGCATGGAAAGATAAAAGTCCCGAAGGCCCTCTTCAAGCCCAAAACCGATAACAATTGCCTCTTCAGGGCTCTCTTCTCTGGTAAAAAGATGTAAGCCGGTATCCTCTGCACCGACTGCCACCTCTTTTTCCCAGGCTTTAATTCCACCTGTCAGATTATATATGTTTTTATATCCGTTACCTGCCAACATTTGCGCAGCAACCCGGCTGCGCCCGCCAATGGCTCAGTATAGGATGATTGGCTTATCTTTATCCAGTTCATCCATACGAATTCCCAGATCACCGAGGGGAAGGAGCTTGGCTCCGGGAAGATGTCCCCGGGCATATTCTTTTGGCTGCCGAACGTCGAGGAAAAGGACATCACGATCGGGAGTTTTATCAACGAGTTGGTGTGCCTCTTCCCAAGTTATAGAAGTTATGGGGGTGAAAAACTGCATCCATTTCATAGTATGCTCCAAGTGAAAGTAATAGATGAAATCTTTAATATTTGTCTTCCTCACTTCCAGGATAATACAACGGCCAGTTAAAATAATCACGCCATGGTTAGCAATCCGGAGAAGAAAACACTCAAGCATGGAAAGAAGAATTGCATTAAAATGGCTATTCTTTACACGCCGCAACTTATAAGCGGTCACCTTTTTTCATGTGACCGTTATTTTAAAAGAGTAAAGAACTGCATTGTGCATATGTTATCGTGAATTATGTTTCTTTCCATATCAAGAGAGCAATATGCGAACAACCTGTTAAGTGTTGTCAGTGTAACTTTAAATTCGAAAAAAATTTCTTTTTCTGCAATAACTATGAATACAACAGACTCAGATTCGTCCTATGCAAGTCACCGTTTTTGTCTTATGTGCGGCCAGGATAATCCCTTATCTTTTGGCCTTAAGTTCAAAAAAAATGATGACGGCGCTGTATCAGCCACTTTCACAGGAAACTGCAATCTGCAAGGATACACAGGCGTTATGCACGGCGGTGTCCTCTCTGCCCTGCTCGACACCGCCATGGCTCAATGTCTGTTGCATCAGAACATCGAAGCTGTTACCGGGGAATTGAATGTCCGTTATCTCGAACAGGTGGATTGCAACGGTACGCTGGATATTAAAGCATGGGTAGATTCATCTTTGCCGCCTCTTTATCACCTCAGGTCCCATATCTGTATTGGCGACAAAATAGTATGTAAGGGCAAGGCCAGATTCATGCAGCGTCCTGAGCAGCAATAACATTTCGTAAAATAAATTATTAAGAGCAGAGGGAAAAAATGGCTACGGCAGATGAACGCAATAATTACCTGGATGAACACCAACACCGATTCATAGATCAATTATCGGAATGGTTAAAAATACCGAGCATCAGTACTCTTCCTGAACATAAAAACGATGTATCAAGAGCCGCCGAATGGGTGGCCGAAAGCCTGACTGCAATTGGTTTTCCGGACACAAATATTATTGCAACCGAGAGACACCCTTTAGTCCTGGCTAACTGGCACGTTGCCGACAACCAACCGACTCTGCTCATTTATGGACATTATGATGTTCAACCTGTTGATCCGGTAGATGAATGGAGCAGTCCTCCTTTTCAGCCAACCATCCGCGACGGCAACATTTACTGTCGGGGAGCAAGTGATGACAAGGCGCAGATTCTGCTGGTTCTTGCAGCCCTCGAAGCTTGGGTTAAAATTGACGGCAACCTCCCGATAAATATTAAAATCCTTTTGGAAGGCGAAGAAGAAGCCGGTGGAGAATCAATTGCGAAATATGTGCAGGAAAACTCAGCCTTGCTCAAAGCCGATGCAGTTTTGATCTGCGACACCCATATGATAGACTCGAAACAACCGTCTCTTGTTACCGGTCTGCGAGGGGTACTTTATACCGAAGTTGCAGTAACCGGGGCCAAAACTGATCTCCATTCAGGAAATTATGGAGGAGTCGCACCAAACCCGATCCATGCGCTCTGCCTGTTGATAAGCAGACTAAAAGGCGAGGACGGTTCTATTCAAATTCCCGAACTTATTGCCGCTTTGCCAACGCCATCAGCTGATGAAAAGCTTTTTTGGCAAAAAGATCCTTTGTATATTGAAGATGCATTGCGCAGCGAGATGGGGGTGGAAGAACTGGTGGGTGAAAAGGAATATCCGCCACTTGAAAGAATCGGCATGCGACCGACATTAGAAGTACATGGCATTCGAGGTGGTTTTACTGCGGAAGGGGCAAAAACTGTTATTCCCGCATCGGCAACAGCCAAAATCAGTTTGCGGCTGCCTTCAAATCTTGACCCGGACGAAGTCTTCAGCTGGCTGAAGAAAGCCGTACACCAATATATGCCCGCAGGGCACAAGGTCGAAATCATAAATCTCCATGCGGGAAAAGGTTTTTACATAAACCCTGATAATCGATTTATCCGTGCCGCAGCCGACGCACTCGAATCAGTATATGGCCGAAAACCGGTGTTCATGCGTGAAGGTGGATCAATCCCCATAGCATCCCTTTTCGATGCAGTATTGAATGCCCCCATAGTATTGATGGGTTTTGGCCTGCCGGACGATACCATCCATGCTCCCAATGAAAAATTCAGCCTAATGCAGTTCAAGAAAGGGATGAAAACGGTTGCCGAATTTCTGGGACGGATAAAAAGCTTTTAATCACGGAGATTAGCGCTTACTAGTCCTTGGTTCTTAATGGATCAAATAGATATTCAAGGCCGTTGACTTTGATCTCGTAAATTGTTGCCAGCATTTCGCCCAGCCTGCCTTCTGGAAAACCTTTCTGGGCAAACCAGATTACATAAGGTTCCGGCAAATCGATAAGCAGCCATCCGGCATATTTCCCGAAGGGCATCTTCATTGTCGCCAATTCCAGGAATTGTTCGTGGTCAAATTTAATATTGCTCATGAGGCTGTTTCATTGATGGATAAGTAAAAAACTTCATATGCGAGGAGCTCAAAATTTCTATCTTTTCGGCGTACTAAATTATGTCGTAATGATAGAAATTTTGATGCAACGAAGTAGATGAAGAATTTTTACGACGCCATCATCATTTATTGTTGTTGATGTACTCGGCAAGGGTTGCCAGGGATTGCAAAACCGTCCTGCTGGTATTTTCCGAATCCATTCGTACACCATATGTCTGTTGAATAGTAACTGCGATTTCAAGTGCATCCAAGGAATCGGTCCCCAGAGGAGAATCCGGTCCAATCAATGGATCATCACGAACCACCTTATCCATTTCCACATCATCAAGGTTGCATGTCGTACAAATCAATTCCAATAATTCTCGTTCAAAAAGGTTCATAGCTATTTCAATTATATGTTCGGCCTGAAGCCGGCAACTTACTCCGCTATATTCGCGGTCGCGCCAGTCTCCAGGCAAGAAAGATTGTCAGAAGGAAAAACAGAACGAGTCGGCCAAGGTCATCCCAAATATAAGAAATGGAATATCCTCGTACCAACAAGTCATGGAAAGCAGTCAATCCCCAATTAAGCGGCGACATAATGCTCAGGTCCTGCATCACCCCGGGCATGGCATAAACAGGAACCATAACCCCGCCAATGGCAGCTGCGGCCACCACTGCAGTTGAACCTAAGGCTGATGCCTGCTCATATGTACCACAGGCCGTCCCCAGAAATATTCCGAAGCCGCAGGCAGCAAGACTTGAACAGAAAACAGCAGCAAGGACGGCCTCGGGGTTTGCCGAAACAGAGAAGGCCGACAAGCCGATAAATGGGAACAAGAAGGTGCCTATTAGGCCGACAAGCAGGAACTGACAAAAACATACGCCAAGATAAGCCATCACTTTCCCGGAAAAGAGAAAGAGATGAGAAACAGGCAAAGATGCCAACCGAATCCAGATGCCGGATTTTCGTTCCTGAAGGATTGCACCGGCAATCGGAATTGCAGTAAAGAAAATACCGAAAATTGCCCAGGCAGGGACGTTCTGCTGAACAGGGTTATACTGCTGAGCTTGAAACGTTGAGCTGGAACTGTCATCGCTGTCCTGCAGTACAAACAAAGGTTGTCGGGTGAGCTCAGAGAGCCTGGCTGCAGACAGCGGAGCAAAGTCCTGGGTGACACCCAGGCTGGACAGGAGATTATGGATCTCCCTGCCGAGTATCCTTATTTTGGCCTCCAAAGCGATTGTCTCCAGAGCCATCTGCAGTTGTGCAGTAAGACCTGAACGAAAACCGGGCATGACGCTTGGGTCAAAGAAAATCAGCACAGGAATGTATGCCGCCGGACTGGCATGCTCTCGCTTCTCCTGAAAAAGAAGAGCAGTTTCTTTTTGAACCTTTCGAGTAGATCCTTCAGGAATAATGATGGCAACCTGATAGTCACCGGCGGCAACTGCAGCCTGAATATCAGCTTTGGTTTTTTCTCGTTTATCCCAGGCAACTATTTCAAGCTGTCCGTCTTTCAGTTGTTGATTCAGCAGTCGGCCGAGATCACCCTCGTCAAGGTCGAGAAGCAGTACCTGTGTTTTTTTTTGTCCGGTGAGTTCCATGACATTTTCCTGGACAAGAGTGATCACTATCACCAGAAGAGCCGGCATGATGAAAAGAATAAGCAAACCGGCGCGGTCCCGCTTCAGCAGCAAAAGCTCCTTGACGGCAGCTGTAATTATTTTGATCATAACAGGAAAATCCTGGCAGGGATTAAGCCAAACTGGAAGGGTAAAAACTTACACATTATGCGTCTCGAAGTTGTTTCCCGGTCAATTTCAGAAAAAGATCTTCCAGATTACGGCTGCCGCTTTGCTGCAAGAGCTCATAAGGAGTGCCCTGCCGGATTATTCTCCCTTCGTCGATAATGCCGATTCGGCTGCACAGCTCCTGAGCTTCTTCAATATAATGGGTAGTGTAGAGGATTGTGGTTCCTTCCCTGTTGAGTTCTGTCAGCTGCTTATGGATCAGATGCCTTGACTGAGTATCGATGCCGACGGTGGGCTCGTCAAGAAAAAGAATTTTGGGGACATGCAGCAAACCCGTTGCGAGATTGAGTCGCCGCTTCATGCCGCCGGAATAGGAGGAAACAAGTCGTTTGGCCTGATCAGTTAATTTGGCAAAATCCAAACATTGAGCAACCCGATCATGCAATTTTTTTCCGCTGAAACCATAAAGTCTTCCAAAAAACAGCAAATTTTCCTGCGCAGTGAGATTATCATACAAGGCGATCTCCTGTGGAACCAACCCTAAAATCTGCCTGATCTTTTTCGCTTGTCGGCGGTACTCCATCCCCATAACCAAAAGAGTACCGCTATCAGGTGGGAAAAAACCACTCAAAACGGAAATAGCCGTAGTTTTTCCAGCACCATTTGCACCAAGCAAACCAAAAAACTCACCTTTTTTCACCTGCAGGTCAAAATGGTTCAAAGCAGGGACAGCTGTATTTTTATACTGCTTCACAAGAGAGCCTGCAAAAAGTGCATCGCCCGGCCCTTCTACCGGCAAGGATGATTCATTGGTATTCACGGCTGTTGCTCCAGCCAGTGTTTCAGTTGCCGAAAGACTTTTTCTTCCAGCCGGGCACATTCCTGGACTTGCTCCGCCATGGCAATGTAGGTATCACCTGGCAAGGCGCGACCTTTACATATACGCGCCGCCATAACTGCGAATTGACGCCAGTTGTCTCCTGCTGAGGTTAACGAGGATGCGAAGTCGAGCAACGATTGATCCTGCAGTTCACCGGCACTCTCCTGAAGAAAAGCGGCATACATAAACCTGAATCCTCCGCCTCCCGTTCCAATTTCTTCCTGCATCCTTACTACATGGCCAAGATGCAGGTTGGCACTTTCTTCCCCGAGGCGTTTGGGCCATTTCTTCATCCGTCCTGCCATAAAGCGTATCCCTTTTATGCCAATCAGAGGAAACGGTGTGTCCAGCATCATTTTACAAACGGATTTTATGCCTTTTATGATAAGGGATCTCTTTTCAAGGTGTTCAGGCGTCTCGATCAGATAATACATTTTCCCTTTAGGTGCGAGTGCCCCGGAAGCAAATCTCGCCTTGGCCAGATCTTCTGCGGGACATCGAACAGGACCGGGAAAAACAGGATCGCTTATCAGGTAGTCATCGCCTTCTTTGCCATACACAACAAGGTTATGGGCATTAAAATGAAAGCGTAAAGCTTTAGGGAAATAAGGCAGCCAAAAAACGCCGGTCTGCAAGCCAACCGGTATCGAAGCCTCGAGCGCAGCATCCAATTCCACCATGGCCTGATCACTGCTCCGAAATCTTTTCTGATACATGCTGATCCCGGGAATCTGGCCAAATCGTTTTAAGATATGACCGGCAGCGGAACGGTAGGTAACAAGAGGCAGACCATTAATCCTGACAAAAGGGAGATAGCCGAAAAATAGACCTCCGCCGATGCCAAAAGCCATGGCTTCGGAAATTTTTATCCCCTTATGGCTGAGCAGATTTGCAGCCACCCCGCTTTCACAGTGGGCAGACTGGGTGTGAACAAAGTTTATCATCCGGCTGAATTGTGAACTTTCTCATTGTTGACAGGCGCTCCAAGCTGTCCTTGAATAAGATCCTGAAGAGGCACTTTGAAAATCTTCACATATTTATTGAGCACCTTTGCTCCCAGCCGGTTGTAAAAGAAAGGAATCATGTGCAGACACACCAACCAACGTGGCTGTCCGGTATATTTAGCAAGTAGACCGGTATCCATCTGACTGGAGGTCATGTAATAATGTAGACAACTCACTTTGCCGGTGGCAACTTTTGCTTTTGAATATTCAATTTTTTTGTCGATTTCCTGCCAGGCCTGACGGTTGACTATGTTGACCGGATGCCACATGGAATCGGAAACCAGCTCATGATTTCCATCATTACCAGCGACATAACTGATGATTTTCAGGCCATCGGTTATGTCATTATCGAAAGATGTTTTTACGTTATCCATATGATTTTCTAGAAAGTAAACCCGGCTAAAAACTTTATTGAGTTTAAGGGATCATTGGGATCGCTGGTGCCTGCATTTGAAATATGATGGTATCGCATTTCAAAGAGCAGTTGGTGGCTTGAATCCCAATCGTATTTTAGGCCAACACCAAACTGATAGTTTCCGTTCAAGTCGGCACCCATACCCGGGATATCGGCAAAACTATAAACAGGTCCGCCGCCGCCAAACACATACGGCTGCCATTGCTGATTGGCAGTAAAGGTGTAGGCAGCGAGAAAATTAATACCGACCATAGTCGAGACATCATGACTTACTACCAAGGAGACGGGAACTTCAAGTAAAATAGAATGAAACCCACGATACCAGCCCGAACCGAGATTATCAAATATACGATGGTTATAACGCGGAATAAGATCCAGCGTTTCTACCCGTTGCGTGGTCTGGCCCCAATCCGGAAAACTCTGTCCATAGCCGGCAATGATAGCCCAATCATCCTTAGAAGTGTCAAAGATGCCCGCCTCGGCAGAATCAACCCGGTATATAGTGCAGGCAAAAAAGATGTACACCAATAAAAAACAGGTTGCACCGCCATGTTTACCAGGAAATTTGATTTTGGAATATTTTGGGCCGCTATGGATCATTTTCTTGCTATATTTCTTTTTATGCTGTGCATCGTCAAAATGCACAGCAAGACTTTGAGTGAGCAATTGTTATACTGCACGCGGACTCAGCTTTGCAAGAATATTTAGGAATTGTCCAAATGAGTGCCTAAACTGGGCCGACGACAGTTCACTCTAAAGCGATATTTACCGGGCGTTGGATGAGTTGCTCCAGGGGAACGATATCGTATTTTTTGGCCAAAGTTTCCAGGAGGTTGGCAAGCTCGTTTTGCCAATGGTCCGACTGTGCTTCGTGGTAAGCAGGAAGATCATGGAGCATGATGATGTCTCCCGGTTTCAGGGCCTTAAGAGTTTTTTGACAGAGATTGTCGATGCTTCGATTGCCACGATCAAAAGCTCGGCAGCTGTAGGTGACGGCGATGAGGCCTTCCCGATTTAAGACTTCCCTGAGAAGAGGGCTGGTAATTCCCACGGGTGGGCGAAAAATAAGAGGCTGGACTCCTGATTTTTTTAAAATTTCCTGGGTATTATGAATATCATCCTGCATTATTTTTTGGCTGCGCAACATGAGGAAATAATCATGATTCCAGGAATGGTTGCCAATGGTATGCCCTTGTTTGAGGATATTTGCCACGAGTTCAGGATATCTGGCCGCTTTTTCACCCACCACAAAAAAAGTAGCCTTCAGTTTGTGACGGGCCAGCAAGTCAAGTAGAAAGGGGGTCGATATTGGCGACGGACCATCGTCAAAAGTTAGAGAGATACCGGTCATGCCCGGTATCCCCCGGCTGACAAGGGGCAGGTAAAAACCAAAGCGGGGGAAAAACGGCGCCACAAAACAAAGCAGTAGAAAAAAGATGAGCGGAATAGCAGCCAGAAAAGGCTCAACAAAAAAGAGCAGAAAAGCCGATAGCAAGCTAGCGACGCCGATCTTCTCAGCAAGAGAAACAGATATCCTCGATGATTTTGTAGACTCTGATGATTTAAGAATGTTGCGCGGCATCGGAAGTTACTTCTCAGCCCGACAGACCATCCATACTAACTCCGGATTATCTGCCGAGACCTCATTTACAATGATCACAAAACCAGCCTCTTTCACAAGTTCAGTCATTCTTTCGGGTGAACGGTAGAAGGGATGCCGCCCGGATAATTTTATCCGGCTATCCTCCAGTCGCCAGGACCACGACGGCTGCACTGCCGGAGGTATCACAAACCTTGTCACCAGCAAACCTTTCTCCGCAAGGGCCTGAAAGCTATTATTAAAAACAGCCGCAGCGGTCTCATCATCGAGATAATGAAGCATATCAAGAAGCAGGACGACATCGGCGGGGCGCGGAGGAATCGGCAATTCAGGAGCCCAACCGACTGTTATCGCACCCCGGTTACCAATAGCGAAACCGGCAACTCTTACCCGCTCAGGATCGGGATCAATGCCATAGACTTCAGCACCACTATACTTTTCCAGGCACCAACAGGCCGGAACTCCAAAGCCACAGCCGATATCGATAATTGTTTTTATCTCTTCCCGTTCGGCAAGCATTCGCGGGAGATCATTGAACATCGGGTCAAACTGTAATTTAAAGCGGGCAAACATTCTTGGATACGGTTCCAAGGTTCTAAAACGGGAACGAATACACCTCTTAAGATTACCTGTTTTATTGCTGGAGCTGTCGGTCTTTTTATTTTCCCTTACCATATACATATTCAACAGGGGCGGCAGCAACAAAAAAGTGCCGAGCAGTGAATAACCAATACCAAGCAACGATGTAATACCTATGCTTTTCAACAAAGAATGTTCGGCAAAGGCGAGAACTCCAAAACCTATCAAAGTCGATGACCCTGCCATAAAAATTGCCACACGTACCAGCACATAGGAAGAATGACCGATATCCCGGTATCGCTGGTGAGCCCGGACACAGAAAATGGAATAATCTACACCCATGCCAAAAATCACCACCGACAGCATCAATGCCGGAATATCAAGAGGGTGACCAATAATCTTCAAGGTTCCAAGAGTACAGATATAGGCAAAAAGCGGCGGAATCAGCGTCAGCAGGGTGAGCGGTACATTCAAATAGAAAAAGAACAACAACAGGGTCACGCTGACCGCAATTACCACCAGCATGGTGAGGAAAGTCGAAAACAGAATATCCGCCAGCCTTTTTGTGAAAAAGATACTATCGAATATTTTGGAGTTATCTGTGCTATAGCGGTATAAAAAATCGACTGCATCATACTTTTTTCCAGGCAAAACAGTAATAAACTGAATGAGGCCTGGATCTTTTTCTTTCTCCGATATTCCCAGCAAATGGTGATATTTAGGCGGAATAGAAAGAGAATTGAGTTGCTCCTGTTCTGGTGCTGAAGATTCGATAAATGAAATAAAATCGGCAAAAGCATCAGGAGTAAATCCAAAATCTGCTGCTGATGCTTGCAGCGCCGCCTTAACTTCTTCAATGCGGTGCTCATCCCAAAAATCATCCCAGGCTGCC
>JBARUR010000110.1:0-3137 GCA_049645845.1 Desulforhopalus sp.
TTTTTTTACTTGGTGAAATCAAAGAGTATTTCCCAAAAAAAAATAGAGGCAAGTGGAGTATCGTAAAACTCTAGATGTTTCCAGTTGTGCCGAGATAAATCCACAACTTCGGAAATCAGGTTCATCGGGAAGAAATTGATTATTGCTAGCCAGCAGGTCGGTAGTGAAGTCTGTGGGTAAACCCGGTAACGGAGTCGGAAGCCAGATGGATCAAGAATGCAGGCTCTGTATTGAGCCCTGATAAATCTATGACCGTGGTCTAATCTGATAGCTTCCGACGTATTGGAAGTGAAAGCCGACTGACTCTGGAATCCGGAAAGCAGCAGACCTGGGAGCGCTTAGGTGAGTAGTCAGGTCAACACCGGGGTCTTAGACCAGAGCATGCATTCAAGGGGTAGCGTGGGAATTTGGGAGAGGGTTATTTTTGCCCATCCCCCGATATGGTCAAATTTGGTTTTTTCAACGCCGCGACAAGGTGGTACCTTTAATGCGGGCAAGGAAAACGTTCGTTTTATTTGCTATAGATGAAAGAGTGGTTTATATTATAGTAATAAAAAGTACTACCTGTTAATAATGGAGTATCAGCATGGCGACATCCGTAAAACTTGATGATGATCTGAAAAGCCGGATTCAGCATCTGGCTGACGCGCGACATCGCTCAGCGCACTGGATCATGCGCGAAGCAATTCGCGACTACGTTGAGCGAGAAGAAGCACGAGAGGGTTTCAAGCAGGAGGCCTTGGCGTCTTGGACAGCTTATAAGGAAACTGGGCGGCACCTTACGGGCCAGGAAGTACGTAACTGGTTGAAGACCTGGGGTACGGATGAAGAAAAAGAGATCCCTCCGTGCCACGAGTAATTATCACGGAAGGCGCAGCGCAAGGGTTGGAACGCTGTCGGCGTTTTCTGGCAGAAAAAAATCCGCAGGCGGCGAAGAGGGCCGGTCAAGCGATAGAACACCAATTTGCGCTTCTGGAAACAGAACCAGGGGTAGGTAGGCCGTTTGGCGATCTTCCAGAATTTCGCGAGTTAATCATCCCATTCGGAGACGCTGGTTATGTGGCGCTTTATCATCACGAAGTAAATGCTGGTTCGGTTTACGTGCTGGCCTTCCGGCATCAAAAAGAAGCGGGCTACTGATAATTACTAACGATAATCCGTGAAAGCGAACCAAAACCGCCATTCCATATTCACCCAATCTGAAATACAGAATTATTTTGGCATTCTCCGGCTGACCCAGGAAGACAGGAAATATTACTTTGAGCTTGTGGATAACGAAGTAAGCCTCATCGACAACAATTAGCGGGTCAACTCCGAATTGTGGTTTGTACTGCAACTGGGCTATTTCAAAGCCAAGCGCATATTTTTCCACCTCGATGCTGTCGCGGTTGCCGATTATGTTTTCCGATATCATCGGGACATACTTTTCTGATGATATCGGCCACGAATTCAAGGTGCCGAGTAAACCTACCCGCATTAACCAGCAGAAGCTCATTTGCGTGCATTTCAACTTTCGCCGGTACGATAAACACATCAGGGGCAAATTAAAAGATGTTGCCAGACGCGTTGTTTGCCGATCAGCTAAGTCGATATATATCTTACGAGAGCTGCTGTGTTGCCTGGAGAAACGACAGGTTGTATCTCCAGCCTATAGTATCTTCTAGGACCTGGTCGGGAATTACTTGTAGGAAGAGCTCCAGCGGATTGGTCATGGTCAAGGTTATAAAGTGAGGAAGAAGGTTAACTTATGATGTGTGCTGCGTAACAGAGGCTTGTGGAGGGATATATTCTCCTTCTGAATTACAGATTGATTAAAAAATCACCTGAGGTGCAATATATATAACTCGCACCCCAGACATGCAGTGAATATACGCTATAAATCCAGTTTTGTACATAATATTGAGTTATTATTCTTCATCAACTTCCGATTAGTCAAGATCTTAATCCCAAGTGAGCGAAGCTAAGGGCTGGATGTGAGATTGGACCCACTTTGTTATTTGAAAAGAGAGCTCCATATGAAGTGACAAAAAGAAATAATTGCTTTAGAATGAAGGGTTCTGGCTCTGTTCACATAATATTCATAGTTGATCCCTCCAGATTTATCTCGATCAATGGTTTCATTTATATACGTATTAATGCCATCGTAACCTTTTGAAGGAATAGCTTTTGAAACTAAGTTATTGCGTTTGGAAAAAATTCCCGCTTGGTCATTGCTCAGATCAGTCGTAATTCTTAGTGCTCTCATGTGAATCCCCTGGTTTTTAGAAGAACTATTCTTATTCTACAGTTTAGACAAACATCTTAACGTAATTATATAGAATTTTTGAAAAATTACATTGCTAGTTGGGGAGAAAATAGTATGTTTTGCGCAATATTCAGTAACCAAACCATCACATCGCGCAATTATGGACAAATTAGATCTTAAGATTCTTGACCGTTTACAAAATGATGCTCGTATCACTAATGTATCGTTGGCCGAATCTATCAATCTTTCCCCAGCCCCGTGCCTGAGACGAGTACGTGAGCTGGAGAGACTTGGAATAATACGTGGATATACAACTTTGCTCGCCCCAGAGAGCGTTGGTTGGAATGTTAGTGTTTTTATCGAAATTCGGTTGGAAAAACAGATAGTAAGCTATATTCGTGTATTTGAGGAAAGAATAGCAAAATATCCTGAGATAATGGAGTGTTACCTAATGACAGGTACATCCGATTATTTATTAAGGATAGTGGCAAAGGACTTGCAATCATTACATGCATTTATATCTGATAAGTTGGCAAGTATTCCGAATATTGCTAATATGCGATCGAGTATTGCTTTAAAACAGGTAAAGTACAAAACTGCATTACCAATTTTTCCCCTGGAAGAAGGAAAATAAATTGAACTTCATTATTCAATATAAGAAGATAGACTCTGTCTATACGTAACAAAGAGTCGAGTGACTCGGGGAAATCTCCACCCCTTCGCTCCACCTCCATTATCGAGGCTTCAGCACCATTACGAGGTAATCCGCCGCCATGTTCCACATCGGTACTCAAATACTCGTGGGGCCTCCACTTGGATTTCTCATTTTACTGGAACGACAGGTCCTCACGTTCTACTCGAAAGTCGGCGGAGGGTGAATATAAAGGACAAT
>JBARUR010000111.1:0-11524 GCA_049645845.1 Desulforhopalus sp.
GGAGCTGGCTGAAAGCGTCACGGAGGGAAGACGGAAGGAGTTTGAAAAATTTCCTCAATTCAATTCACCCGAAAGCCGCGAACGCATCCCCGATCCAAATGCCGAAGCAACTTTTCTGATGTCCAGACTTGATTGGCAGGCCGTTGATGAAAAAGGAGAAAATTCCTTTCTGGCCCAGTATCGAAAACTTTTACAACTTCGCCAACAGGTAATTGTCCCTCATTTAAAGAACCTTCAGAAAAATGAGGCGGGCTATCATATACTTGCCGAAAAAGCTCTCAGGGCATGGTGGAGACTGGCAAACGGGGACGTTCTTTCGGTGGTTTTAAATGTTCATGACGTGAGCATTACTGTCAATCCATCTACTGTCGGCACAATCCTGGCAAATGAAGCCGATATCATGTCCAGTGAGCATCTGCAGCTTTTATATCAATACAGGGCAGAGGAACAGCACACCTGGTCTCCTAACAGTATTGCCCCTAAAAGCATTATCTGGTTGATCGAAAAAAAGGTGAGTGACAATGCATGAAAAGGCTTTGAGGGAAATTGCCGCGCTTTATGGCATTACTGTTGAACCAAAGGAGAAATCAGTCGATAGCGCTGAACATGGAGAACAGGCTGACATAGAACAATATCTTGTTTCTCTTTTGCAGGCGGCAAATCTGCCGATTTCCGGGGCAGGTGAGGCGGAAAAACTGTTGTTGCACCTTCAGGAACAGCTTTGGGACCAGGTGATTGAACCCGTGCTGGTGCTTGGAGAAATTCAGCCGTTAATTCTGCCGATAAGGCTGTTCAGCAGAGATGAGCGTGAATATCAATGGACTCTCACTGAAGAAGCTGGAGCACAACATAGCGGTAGTTTTAGACAGGATAATCTTGAGGTTGTATCACGCCTAGAACCTGATGTCCGGCACGGCAGGACACGTGTTCTCCATTCTCTTCCTCTTGATATATCACTTCCCACCGGCTACCACGAATTTGTCGTTCGCGCGATAGAACCGGATGAAATGGTACAGGCAGCTCAATTGTTGATTGTAACGCCCGATCAGTGTTACATTCCGCCCGGAATTTCAGGTGATAAGCGAGTATGGGGGCTCAGCGTTCATTTGCACGCTGTCCGATCAAGGGATAATTGGGGAATCGGTGATTTTTCCGATTTAATGAAAATCCTCAGTTCAAGCGCTGAAGCGGGAGCCGGCACTGTCCACACCGCTCCTCTGACAAGTTGTGTCATGGCAGCAGATGGAGGAAAGAATCCTGAAAATGAAGGAGCCCCTAATCCTTACAGTCCATCTTGTCGTTCATTGTTGAATTTTCTCTTTATAGATGTTGAAGCAATAGCCGATTTTGCAGAATGCGATGCAGTGAATGAGATCATTCAGCAAACGGAATTTCAGGCAAGATTAACCATGATAAAGGATCAGGGACAGATCAATTATCGGGAAATTTACAAAATTAAAACTGAAATTCTACAAAAACTCTGGGACTATTTTCATACAAACCATCTGCACCCGGAAACCTCAAGGGGACAGGAGTTCCGTCAATTTCAGGAAAGGGGAGGGGATACTCTCCATAATTTCGGGATATTTTCGGCACTCCATGAAAAATTCAGTGGCGATGAAAGCCACAACGCCGGATGGAACAGTTGGCCGGCAGCTTTCAAAGACGTTAATTCTCAAGAAGTAGCAGAATTTGCAGGGCAGCAGGAGTACCGGATTGAGTATTTCCATTATCTGCAGTGGCAGGCTGAATTGCAACAGGCAGCCATTGGTCGTCGTTCAATGGAGTTAGGGCTCAAGGTGGGGTTTTTAGGAGAGTTACCTTTTAGTGTCCATAAAAATGGTTTTGAATCCTGGCGGAACAGGGATGTCTTGCTTGAGAGGGCAATCGTGTTAAAACAGCCGCTCGATAATCCTGGATATGATCCTGCCGCCGGACTGCCTCTTTTTTTACCGCTTAATCTTAAAAAAAATCGATACCGACCTTTCATTGAGGGACTTCAGCATAATATGCGATATGCCGGAGCTCTCACAATCAACTCCATTGCAAACTACTCCCGGACCTATTTTTCCCTAGACGGAACGGATGACGCCTTTGATTGTTCCGTCTCCTTTTCTTTTTCAGACCTGCTCGGAATCATTTCTCTGGAAAGTCAAAGAAATCGCTGCCTGGTTATTGGAGACAACATCCATTTATTGCCGAAAAATCAACAGGAGATGTTGCAGCAAAGAAATATTTTTGCAAAGAACGTGATTTTTCAAACCAAAAATGATCAGGGCGGGTGGTTAGGTGCAGCAGAATATCCGGCCAATGCAGTGTCAACTTCTTCGGCATCGTTTCTCGCAACCGCCAAAGGATTCTGGAAAAGCAGGGATATTGCTCTACAGGGGGCTGAGCGGCTTTTTGTGGATGATACTGAGAAAGAAAAAGCAATTATTGCCAGGGCTTCCGATCGGGTTCATTTGCTGATTACTCTGGGACATCAAGATCTTCTCCCGGATGGCTGCAGTGTTGATCAAACCGATGCAGTGGAAATGGATCAGCCATTGCTGACAGCGCTGCAGGTATTTCTGGCCAGAACCCCTTCCAAAATTCACCTTGTCGCTGTAAACGATCTTCTCGGCCTGGAGGAACAGGCTGAACCGCCGGCGCTCACCTCGCAGAAATTCTGGAAAATGATCTATCCGGTCGACCTTGAGGAGATAATTGCAAAACAGGAAAATGCCGCACTTTTTAAGACACTTTGCCGCGAACGCGGAGTTGGCAATGTCAGGCCTTCGGCCTTGATTTCCGATCGAAAAAAGAGAGAAAATCAAAAACCGCCTCTTTCCTTTTATCGTTTACAACTGCATAAAGAGTTCAATTTTCGACAAGCAGCCGCGATCATTCCTTATATTAAAGAACTCGGTATCAGCCACTGCTACGTCTCACCATTTTTAATGTCTCGCTCCGGTAGTACTCATGGGTACGATATCATAGATCATTCCAGAATTAATCCTGAAATAGGCAACAGGGAAGACTTCGAACGTTTTCTTGCCATTCTTGAGCAGCATGGAATGGCCCTGATTCTTGATATTGTCCCCAACCATATGGGAATCGGTTCCGATAACAAATGGTGGATGGACGTTCTGGAAAATGGTGAGGCATCGAAATATGCACGGTTTTTTGATATAAACTGGCTGCCTCAGCAACCGGATCTTGCCGGACGTGTCCTGTTGCCGGTTCTTGGTGATTATTACGGAAAAATCCTTGAAGAGGGGCAGCTGACCATTTGTTTTTACGATAATACGGGAAATTTTTCGGTTGGATATTATGAACATCGTTTCCCCATTAGTCCGAGGTCTTATCCGGCGTTATTGGGCTATGACCTCCAACGCCTCGAAAAAAGACTTGGGGAAGGTCATCACAGTTACCAGGAATTCGAGAACCTTATACAATCATTTCAGAATCTTCCGGGACATAACGAAACATCTGCCGAAATGATGCATATTCGCCATCGCAGTAAAGAAGTGAGCAAAAGGACACTCGCCCGACTATGCCGAAAGCATTCGGAAATCAAACAGTTCATTGAGGAAAACATCATTTTGTTCAATGGGATACCCGATAAGCCTGAAAGTTTTGATCTCCTTCATGCTCTACTGGAAGAGCAGCCCTATCGGCTCGCATACTGGCTGGTAGCAACCGATGAAATTAATTATAGGAGATTTTTTGATATAAATGATTTGGCGGCTCTTCGAACCGAAGATATTGAAGTATTCAACGAGACTCACAAGTTAATTCTGGATCTCGTGGCTACAGGCAGACTCGATGGCCTGAGAATCGATCATCCTGACGGACTCTACGATCCGTATGAATATTTTTGCAGGCTTCAGGCTTTTGCAGCCGGAGAGGAACCTGATCATTCACAGCACCCCGAAGAGTCAGCAGAACAGGATGGAGTGCCTTTATACGTCGTTGTCGAAAAAATTCTGGCTGATTTTGAATCACTTCCCAAGAGCTGGCCGGTAAGCGGTACAACCGGATATGAATATTCCAACCTGCTGAATGGACTTTTTGTAAATTCTGCGGCGGAAAAAACGATGACCGCCATCTATTACCGATTTATAGGTGCAAAAATAGATTATGAGCAGGTGCTCTATGACAGCAAAAAGCTCATCATTCGTTCTTCAATGGCTGGCGAACTTAACGTATTAGCCAGTTTATTGTACCGGCTGGCCCAGGCTAACCGCCGTACAAGGGATCTGACTTTTAATAGCCTTCGTGATGGACTGATTGAAGTTGTCTGTTTCTTTCCGGTCTATAGAACCTATACATCATCGGACAAAATAGATGAACGGGATGTGCAGTTCATTGAATGGGCTTTAGCAAAGGCGCAATCCAGCCAACAACTGAAGGATTCCAATGTTTTTGGTTTTATTAAATCCATATTATTATTGGAGATTGAGGGGAACGACGGCTGGAAACAGGATTGTTTGAGTTTTGTCATGAAGTTTCAGCAATACACCGGTCCGGTAATGGCAAAAGGGCTGGAGGACACCTTTTTTTACAGATACAATCGCCTGCTATCTTTGAACGAAGTTGGTGGAAATCCGGATTGCTTCGGTATTTCAGTTGCAGCTTTTCATCAGAACAATCAAACCCGCTTAAGGCATTGGCCTCACACAATGTTGAATACTTCAACACATGATTCCAAACGGAGTGAAGATGTGCGGGCTCGAATTAATGTACTGAGCGAAGCGGCACCGGAATGGAAAGAGCGGATCAAGCTGTGGAGTATGCAAAATCGATCCCATAAAACGAAGATTGCTGACAATCAGGCACCATCAAAAAATGATGAATATGGCTTCTACCAGAACCTGCTTGGCGCTTGGCCTGTTGTCCCGCCCGATGAGCATGAACGGAGTGAATTGATTGACCGCATGAAAAATACCTTGTTAAAGACCAGTCGCGAAGCCAAAATGCTCACCAGCTGGACGAGTCCGAATCTTGAATATGAAGAGGGGCTCATGAAATTTGTCGAGGGAAGTCTCGGTGAATCGAATAGTCCTTTTCTTAACGATTTCATTTCCTTTCATGAAGATATTGCCTGGTTTGGTATGTTGAATAGTCTCTCCCAGGTTCTCTTGAAAATGGTTTCTCCCGGAATACCTGATATTTACCAGGGTAATGAATGTTTTAATTTTAGTCTGGTTGATCCGGATAATCGACGACCGGTTGATTATCAAACAAGACAGTCACTCCTTCGCTCACTGCTCGAGAAAATCCATAATGATGCAGAAAACTCCGAACTGGATAGTCTCCAACACGACCTGCTGACCAATCTGCCCGATGGACGGGCAAAGATGTATATTATAGCAAAAATCCTGCGTCTGAGAAATTTATGGCAGGAAATATTTTCAAAAGGTTCCTATCTTCCTCTTGAGGTGATCGGCGATAAGCGAGAGCATATATGCGCCTTTGCAAGGGAAAGAAATGACCAGATGATTGTAGCGGTTGCTCCACGACTCTTTTTGACCCTGATGCAGGGCAAAAAAGATTTACCTCTCGGTGATGCGGTTTGGCAGAATACCGAAATCAGACTGCCGGAAAATAAAGCCAACATACAACTGCAAAATATCTTCTCGGAAAATATTGTTGAATCAGAAAACGGTACTCTAGCATTTCCTGTCAGCAGACTCTTGCAGTCCTGGCCGGTTGCTCTATTGAAAAGTGTGGCAGGTCATTAACCATCCCTCAAAAATAGCCAAATAAATTATTATTCTTTTTATTCTGAATATGTATACCCACCCCTCATGCCTACTGTAATTATTGTGAAAAGCTGTTAATAAAACAACAGAAAAAGATTCAAGAATACGATAGGATGCGCGATATTTAATGTAAGAGGAAGTGCTGGTTTTTTAGGTTCTGAATATTTCCAATTCCTGATATAAGGTATTAAAAAGACTGCACGTAATTGTTTAAATTTAGAAGATGACATGTCCAGGAACTAGAGATCGGGTCTAAGGCACGATTATCCCAACCTCAATGGCACTAAAAACCATATACAATACGGGTGAGTGAAACAGAGATACCTCTTTAAATCGTTGGGCAGGTTAAGGGACCGGTTCCCTTTTTATGATCTGCTGGACGATCTGCTAAACAGGTTCTCTGTAAGCGGGTTTCATTTTTATAAAAAATTTGCAAAGACGCTTGACAATCGCATGCTTGAATCGTATCGGCTTATTCTGGGTCGGGAGACATTTTGTTCGCTGGACTTTGTTGTCAATGACCCCCATCAGCCTGGAAAAAAAATCAGCTCATATACCTTATCCCGGATGTATTCGTCTATATATTCCTTCGAGAAAGCTATAGGCTCCGAAAGCGAAGAGACCAAGAGCAACGACACCGAGTAATATGCTCCCGTAGGCCTGTTGCTGGATGAACTCAAGGGCAGCATCAAGACCTTTGGCCTTTTGCGGATCGTAGGTCCAGGCCGCATAGGCAAGGAAAAACGCTATAATGGCAAACACAACGGCTCGAGCGATCAGGCCAAATTTTATAATGGGACTAACCTTTTTCATGAGGCTGCTGTCCATGGCGAAATATTTCTTGTATTTCTCCTTTAACGCCTTCAACATATGAGCGACGCCCGCACCAAGTACACACAACGCCGCTATCCCCACCAGCCACCTCCCCCATGGTTGCTGCATGAGCGTTGCCGCCATTCCTTTAGAACCGCCGCCACCGTTGCCGCCACCGAAACCAAACAGCATGTTTACTGCGTATACACCCAGCAAAGTATGGGTGACCGCACTGACTAACAAACCTCCTCTGATGGCTAGCCCCTTTGGGTCCGTGCCATGATCATCTACATCCTTGACGGCCTGGACAAATCGCCAAAGGGCATAACTGAAGAGCCCGAAAGCTATGATTCCGATCATTATATCCCCAAAGGGAGAGGACATGACGGAATGCAGAGCGCCCTTGGTGTCGGTGGTTCCCCCGCCTTCCCCTAATGCGGCAAGAAGAGCGAGTGCCCCTACGATGATATAAACGACCCCTCGAGTACCGTAGCCGAGGCGCGCCAGCCATACCAATTTTTCCTGTGCCTGTGCCTGTGCTTGGTTTGAAGTTGACATGTTTTCACCTGATGGTTCTGAACTGCAAATAATCTTTGTAATGATAATTGGATATGAAGGTTTAGTCGGAAAGCAGTTTTTTCACTCCACTGTCGAATTTTGGGCGGAGAGCAACTTTCGCTGCACCGAGGAGTGCTCCGGTGGCGGCCGACCAAAGCAGCGCTCTGCGCCAGGTGACATTATCTTCAACAGGATTTCGCGGAGCCGTGCTCCCGGTGACTTTTTCATAGGCTGCATCAATTCCCATTTTCATGATATAGGCGCTGAGTATCACAGCACCGCCCATGAGAGCTTTTTCAAGATTTTTTCGACCGCCTGGACGTGTTGGTTTCATTCATTTTCTCCTGTTTTATATGTTCACCGATCCTTCTTTTGCCAATTATTTCTTTGTTTTCGAATATGTAAAAATTGCAGCCAAGTCCTGTATATTCACATTTTACACTCTGCAAAAGCCCCTGATTTCTTCATTAATGCAAAATGCATTCCTAATTCCCCCCCTCCGAGAACGGCTCTTTGCCCTGTCTCGGCAATAGCCTCAAAGTCTTTTTCTCGAATATCAAAATAACTATGGAAATGCAGCGTTTCGTTGATAATCTCATCTAAAACCGAATTTCGGTTTGCTGAAGAAAAAACTTTCTATCCGAGGCAGTTCATATGGAGCGGCACTTCCTTCAACTCCTACAAAGTCGGATTGTCCTGTCTTATGGGACTCATTATGAGTCTGCGAGAGTGATTTCCCGCATCTTTATCTTGCACTTCGAGACATGCATGCGGCCTTTCCAGTAAGCAAGTAATGGTGGCATTTCCCTTGCATAAACACCATGGAGAGCAGTTACTGCAAAAAAATGGGGGATCGAGTTTGACTCACAATATTTTGAAAATCCATCATCCCGGACAACTCCAGGCTCCATAAGATCACCGAGCTTCTATGGCAACCTTGATTTTTCGGCTGAGAAAATTCCATCCCCATATGCGATCCATAGAAAACCACTTATTCGCCGGTTTGGAGTGCAGGCCCTATAATTGTTTTTATTTGGAATTGGGAACGAGACAATAAAAAATTCCTGGGAGACAATATATGACCAAGAGCGGAGAAAACCAGGCCGCTGGAAAAACGGGGAGTGTTGCACGATGGCATGCCCGCCTGAATAAATCAGGGCATGTTATGTGGCTGCTTTTTGGCCTGTCCTTTCTGGAGACCATAATATTGCCCGTGCCCATTGAACTTGTACTCATTCCATTCATGTTAACAAATCGGGAAAGGGTCTGGAAAACGGCGGCCTATGTTACCGCAGGATGCCTCGTCGCTTCACTGTTCGGCTATGGTGTTGGATATTTTGTTTTCGAGACAGTAGGCAAATTGATCATTGAGATAATGGGCTGGCAGCATGGGTATGATAAGTTTCAGACTATCTTCGACAAGCATGGCTTTTTTGCCATTCTCATGGTGGGGATAATCCCCATACCTTTTCAGGTAGCCATGCTGACAGCGGGAGCTGTCGAATATCCCATTTGGAAATTTGTTCTGGCGGCAACCATTGCCAGAGGCATACGCTATTTTGGCCTGGCCTGGCTGGTTCATACCTTTGGTGAACAAACCGAAAAGCTCTGGCACCGCCATCGTTATACAACTATATTTGCCTTTGCCTTGGTTATTGCTTCTATCTGGGTGTTGGCAAAATTTCTTTTACGAAACATTTAGAACCCATAGTCCGATAGAAATTACAGTATATCATTTGACTTGTACATGGACAGCTTAATATATGAGGCAGGTAGTCTTCTTTTATGTAAGCGATATTTGGTTATAATTACATTGTCGCAATGCTCAAAACCAAACCTTTACAACATTATTTGCAATAGGTTTGGGAGGTTTCGCAGCTGGAAGCACAATTACTGCGTATATTGTAGATATGATGGGATATTTTAAGCAGATAAAGATGCTGACGGCTGATCCCTAGAAATCCTGCTGTCTTGGAGATATTATACTCATTTTCGTGGAGAGTTCTTTGGATCATCTTTTTTTTGAGGCTATTCTTCGCCTCTTATAGCTTGGGCTGATTTTTGGCATTGAACATAACCGCATCTAATTCCATATCTTCCGGCTTGATCCATTCGTTTTGGACGACGACTGCTCTTCTGATGCGGTTGATCATTTCTCTCACATTACCGGGCCAGGAATGTTTATTGATGACGTCCATGGCTTCGGGAGTGAATCCTTTGCATTCCCAATTGCCCTCTTTCATAATCTTCTTCAAAAAATATTGGGCGAGGATGCCTTTGTCTGCTCCACGCTCTCGGAGAGGCGGGAGGTTGATAGTGAAAACCTTAAGCCGATAGTAGAGATCAAGCCTGAATCTACCGGTGGCAACGGCTTCTTCAAGGTTTATGTTTGTCGCTGCAAGAATACGGACATTCACTTTCTTGCTCTCCCGCGAACCGACAGGTTCAACAATCTGGGTTTCGAGAAATCGAAGAATTTTTGTCTGTAGGCTCAGCGGCATTTCTCCAATCTCATCTAGGAACAGTGTTCCTTCATCCGCTTGTTCAAATTTCCCTTTCTTCACTTCGTGCGCACCGGTGAACGCACCTTTGGCATGTCCAAAAAGTTCGGCTTCAAGGAGCGATTCAGGTATTGCCGCACAATTAATAGCAACAAAAGGTCCCTTATTTCTCGGGCTTCGTCCATGTATGGCAAAAACTGTGAGCTCCTTTCCTGTTCCACTTTCTCCGAAAATAATAACAGGAAGATCAGTTGGAGCTATTTTTCTAATCAAAGTAAAAACTTCTTTTATAGCAGGACAGGTTTCTACAAATTCTTCCGGCGCACAATATGATGGAGAGCGGCCCATAGTGAGAGAATCACTCGCAAGCATTTTAGAGACCTTTTGCAATTCTTTGATTTCAAGGTCACTTAAGTTCTTGATAATGTGATGAAGGAGTGCTTTCTTTTTCCAGTAGGTCAGATACCCCTTGTCTGTGAAATTGAGTTTATGCCCACAACTCGAGCATTTGTAGGCACTTTTTTTCAACAAGTGGTCGCAGTAAGGGCATCGGCTTATGTCAGTCAGGAACTCGCGGATGAATTCCCACATTTTCAATAGATCTCCTTGGCTGGCAGCAGAAAAACTCATGCCTACGCCCTGGTCGCCAATTCTGACAACTACTGCAACAAGTATTAGTTCACTTTCGTTTTTAAGAGTTATGCGAAGGGTACAAGGGGCTTGTGAGGCCAAATGTCTGGAAGAGAGTTCTTTGTCAATATTTATAAAAACGCCGTCTAATCCCAAATTTTCCACAGGAACAGTTCGTTTAGTTTTGTCAGGAAATATGATCGATGCTTGAAACTTCGTGTAAACGCGCGGGGACAGACGACTCATTCAGTTCCTCCTGGATAGATATTTTATTCATTATAAAAATCATTCATTAAAGGAGACTAGAATGCACATAATACACTTATTGAACAGGGAACTCAAAAAAAAATTCATAAATCTTAAAAAGGTGCGGGATATATAATTGCAATCTGGCGTAGATGCTTTCTGTCGTTAATTTTTACGATATATTTGGAATACGCCAGCTTGTTACAAGTCTGAGGGCATGCGTGTATTTTAAATATTTCCGGTAAACGGTTACGAAACTTTCAGGCAGGAATATTGCAATTCATACAAGAGAATAAGGGCAAAAGGTAATTTTTAAAGAGAGGACGTAATAAGAAGAAATTATAATTATATAAACTTCATAAATATTAATTGGAGGCATCACCGTGACAGTTACGGATAAAAAAAGAAATACAGAAAACATGGAATATAAAGATCCTGTTTGCGGAATGAAAACCGACAAGGAAGATGAATTCATTCATTATGAGCATGAAGAAAAATCTTATTATTTCTGCAGTGAACACTGCCTGAAAAAGTTTAAAGATTCCCCTGCTTCCTACTCACAGTCTTCACGTCATTCAGGCGGAGCTGGCGACTCGGAAAAAGAATCCGTAGAAGCTCAGGATTCCAGCCGGCAGTACACTTGTCCGATGCACCCTGAAATCATTGAAGATGGGCCTGGTTCATGTCCAAAATGCGGTATGGCGCTCGAGCCGATGACCGTGACACTTGAAGATGAGGAGGACAATTCGGAATATGATGACATGCGAAGACGATTCATATTCGCTGCAATCTTCACTTTGCCCTTGATGGTCATCGCTATGCGGGACATGCTCCCAGGCGGGCATCTTATCGAAAATGTGGCTTCAGTTAAAGCTCTTGGCTGGACTGAGCTTATCCTGGCAACGCCTGTCGTGCTGTGGGCGGGGTGGATTTTCCTGGTGAGAGCGGTGCAGTCACTGCAGAATAGAAATCTTAATATGTTTACCCTCATTGGTCTTGGAGTTTCCTTTGCCTATTTTTACAGTGTAG
>JBARUR010000112.1:0-6605 GCA_049645845.1 Desulforhopalus sp.
TCTATTTGACAAGGAGCGGAAAGACAGAGACTGATTTCCTCGGCAATTCCCCTCACTTTGTGGGCAGCAAGCTCCATTGAAGTATCCAACTCGGTAACAATAATTATAAATTCATCCCCACCCATTCTGGCCGCAATATCTTCATGTCTGATACATTCCTTAATACGTTTTGCCACAACTTTGAGCAGTTCATCACCAACCGAATGACCAAGGGAATCATTAATTGTCTTAAAATTATCTAAATCTATGAACAGCAAAGCTCCATAATGTCCATGCCTCCTGGCTCTTGACATTTCACTATTCAGATGTTCGAGCAGCAATCGACGATTTGGCAGTTTTGTCAGAGAATCATATGATGCGTGGTATTGAATCTCCAGTTCTGTCTGCTTTTTATCAGTAAAATCTTCAACAATACCAACGCCGCCAACAATGCTCTGATCTAATGAATTTATTGCTTTTAAAAAAACTCGGACAGGGGTCGTCTTGTTACCGTTAATTGATGTATAATCGCCTTCATAATACCCTTCGCCAGTTGAAAGCGAGTCTTTAATGGCATTTACCATTTTTTTATCCTGGACCATACCAATCATCTTCAAGCCAACAAGCAACTCCTTGGATGATCCAATAATCTTAATAAACTCATCATTACAGTCAACTATGGCACTCTCAGAATCATAGTGAAATATTCCCAGAGGGGTATTTCTGAAGATATGGCGATAGCGCTCTTCACTGAGCTTGAGTATTTTTTCCCGATCAATACTCTGCAGGTGTAATTGAATATTTTCGCGAAGGGTAATACTGACTTTAACAGCACCGACCATGGTGACAGACCAAAAAAGCAGTACCAGCAAGCCTTTAAATAGGGCATCATCAGTACCAAAGGTCATCATTTTTGCAGTCAGTGGAAGGAGAATTAAGGTCAAAAAACCTACAACAACTGGCAAACTTGGGCAGAGTGAAGCTATACCCCCTGCAGCCATACCGGATAAGATTATAAAAAACACTAACTGATGCGATAGACTCTGTTCTGGAAATAATAAAAACGACGCTGATCCCCAAAGCGTAGCTATGGCATAAGTGCTGACCAGAAAACGCCAGTACCATTTCCCCTCATTTCTGGATTCAGTATTGTGTTTTTTGTAAAGGATAAGCAGGACAATTCTGACAAGGGAAATGCTGAAAAATAAAGCAAGCCAAGAAACGAGAATATGTTGAGGGATGACGGTCCGCAACGACCAGCACAACAGAACACCAACAAGCAAAGACACAAGAATAGGTACCACTGAGTTGGCAAACAGTAGGTGTACTTGTTCTTTAAAAATTTTTCTATCTGTGTTGTTCAAAATTATCATTACGTGATCAAAGTGAGTAGCTCTAATAGAATGATTGTTGGTACAGAGTATCTCTTTTTATTCTACATTATAAATAATTTAATATTTTGAATTTTTTCAGGATATTTTTGAGCCAAATATCCCAGATAAGACATTCATAGGACCAAGCCCATCTATTCCTTCGCTGCCTGAGCTGGAAAGGCGATGGACCAGCAAAGTATTCTTAAGGTACATTTTCAGCAAATTAAAGTTCGGCAACAGCGATTATAGTAGACCCTAAGTACTTCTTGAACTGGAAAATAGGTCACAATTTATCGACCAATGTAAGGCAGGTTATTTTTAAGGAAATGAGTGGTGTATCGTTCCAGCGTATGCCATATGCAATAATATTATAGTGGAGCCGGATAGTTAAGATTGATATTGCCAATGTAACTTGGCAGACCTAATCTCCAAATTTACCTTCGTCCTGATATAGTAGACCTGCCTATTTCCATAGAAAAAATATAGAAATAAAGCAACTATAGAGTAGAGATTATACGTGGCAATATTAACGCCTTGGCTCAGCGGATTTGCGGCACGCGTAGCGTACTGCAAATCCGATGCAGCCGGTTGGTTAGCACTCAATCAGTCGTTTGCCTTATTGGGCTATTCTCGATCCAGCGCTTCCCTGATCTTGGTGGCCAGATTTTTCATCGAGAAGGGTTTCTGGAGGAAGTGAACGCCTTGGTCCAGCACGCCGTGGTGCGCGATGACATTGGCGGTGTAGCCCGACATGAACAGGCGCTTGATATCGGGATAGATGGACATGATGTTCCGAGCCAGGTCGCGGCCGTTCATCTCCGGCATGACCACGTCGGTCATGAGCAGGTCGATCCGACCCTGATGCTCCCGAGCCAGGCGGATGGCCTCTCCCGGTGTCCCGGCTACGATCACGGTATAGCCCATTCCTTCCAGCATCATGGTGCTCATCTTCAGAATGTCCAGCTCGTCTTCCACCAGCAGGATGGTCTCGCCCCCCGTCACCGCTGCCTGGTCCTGTTTCGGTTCGGTCCGGGGGAACACCTTGGCCGCGTGTTGCGGCAGGTAGATCTTGAACGTCGTCCCGTGATCCGGTTCGCTGTAGACGTTGATGAAGCCTTTGTTCTGCTTGACGATGCCATAGGCCATGGCCAGGCCAAGGCCGGTTCCCTTACCCAACTCCTTGGTGGTGAAGAAGGGCTCGAACAGATGGCTGAGGGTTTCGTTGTCCATGCCGCAGCCGTCGTCGCTCACGGCCAGCATCACAAACTCGCCAGGTACAAAACCGGCGTGGTTGGCGCAATACTCATCATCAAAGGAAACGTTGCCCGTCTCGATGGTGACCTTGCCCGTATCGGCAATGGCATCCCGTGAGTTGACGCACAGGTTGGCCAGGATCTGGTCTACCTGCGAGGGGTCGACTAAGACGGGATAAAGAGCGCGCCCTGGCCGCCAGGCCAGGTTAATGTCTTCGCCAATGAGTCGCCGCAGCATCTGGAGCATACCCTCCACGGTCTCGTTGAGGTCGAGCACCCTTGGAGCCACGGTTTGCTTACGGGCGAAGGCGAGCAGTTGCACTGTCAGGGTGGCCGAGCGCTCGGCGGCCTTGTGGATCTTCTGCAGATGGCCAAAGAGGGGGTGGGACGGCTCCGTCGTATTCAGGCACATTTCCGTATAGCCCAAAATGACCCCGAGCATGTTGTTGAAGTCGTGGGCCACGCCGCCGGCCAACCGACCCACGGATTCCATCTTCTGGGCATGATTAAGTTGGGTTTGGAGTTTCTCCTTCTCCTTATCCGCCCGCTTGAGTTCAGTGATGTCCTGGATGGCGGTCCGGATACCCTTAATATGGCCGCCTTCATCTAACAGAAGCTTGTCTTCAAACAAAACAGGAAACGTGGTTCCATCTTTCCGTCGGTAGGTGCGCTCCAAACCAGCAGCTAAAAGCCTGTCTCCGTCCAGTTTTGCCATGATTTGCTCGCGGGCAACTTGATCGACAATGAACTTCCAGCAAGGCTGGCCGATCATCTCTTCAGCGGTATAACCCAGCATCCTCATGTGCTTATGATTCACCCGAGTGATATTTCCTTGAAGATCGTACTCGAAATACCCTACCGGAGCCTCATTATAAAGATTTCGAAATTGTTCCTCGGATTTTCGTAGTTGCGCTTCAGCCTGCTTACTCTCGGTGACATCGAACTCGACCCCATCGAAAAGAACGCTGCCATCGTCCAATTTCTTGGGCTTTGAAATCATTCGGTGCCAACGGATTTCACCAGATTTCCTCACTATTCTGACGGTATGGTCGTAGGCGGACAATTCCCTAAGCGATTTAGCAGTGAGCTTCTGCCATTCGTCCGCATCCGCAGGATGGACACGTTTGAACAAGAGGGATGCGTCCTTGAGAACATCCTCCGGTTTGCATTCGTGAAGTTCCTCTATCTTGCTGCTCACATAGGTGAACATAGTGCAGCCATCCGGCGCAACTCGAAATTGGTAGAGCTGTGCGCCCTGCAGGTTATCTCCAATGGTACGAATCCGCTCTTCGCTCTCCCGCAACGTCGCTTCAGCACGTTTGCTTTCGGTGATGTCTCGGGCAATGCCAAACAGGCCAATGATCTGGCTGGTGTCATCTTTGATGGGATATTTGCGGTTATCTACCCAGCCCTTTTGACCATCTTTTGTAAGGGTCTCCTGAATTTCGTGAGCAACTGATTGCCCCGCAAAAACTTGCTTCTCTAAGCGGTAGTAAACATCTGCAAGTTCTTCTGGAAAAACGTCGTAGTCGGTGAGCCCGAGTAGGTCTTCCCAATGATCACTTGGTGAAGTGATAGCGACAAGTGTTTTACTGGCTCCAGTGAATACGTGATTACAATCTTTGAAGTAAATGTAATCGTCAGTGTTTTCCATCATGGCTTTAAAGTTAGCCATCATGGTTTGGTCGTTTGTGATTTTAGGAAGACTTTTTGCGCAACGCAGAAAAAGCTCAAGCTGATTTTTTCGTTGTGTGTAATGACCTTTAATGCAGCGAATACGCTGATTGGCTTGTCTGATACGAAGGTTAAAGTTGTCTGATGTGTCGGCAAGAGGGTTCGCAAAAAGTACGTCAGCAATATCGTTGTCGTGGGGATGTATCAGCTCTTTTAGACTGATTCGTTTAGATAGAAAATCTTCTGCCTTATAGCCCAGCAACGCTTCAACACTATCACTAACGAACGAAAGTGAAATCCCCTCCTTTGTAAGCGTGAAGCAAAAGTTGGCCTCTAGCAGGATTGGTTGATTTTGACTATTTTCAATTGTGCGACTGAGCATGTTATCTCTCATTTAGGTAATGACTAAACCGATGCATCAAAACTACCTTTTCTTTGCACCTTTCACAATTTTTTTTTACGCTGACACCAATCATCGGCATGTGACCAAAGTAACAAGAACTTTTCTCGAAAAAGCATGGCGTTAACCGATATCGATAAAAGGTCTCTGCTAATTTTGCCATCTGCCATTATTACTGGTTCAAAAATGTCCAGGCATTTTATCAGATATAGATTTGCCATGCCAAGCCTCGGTTGGAAAGCACACATCCGGGTTGAGACATAATTCCTGAGAGGGTAGAAACACCTAGTTTTTCGGAATTGTTAAGAAATGGAGCGACTGCAAAGAAGAGCTTACCAATTGAAATCACTTTTAGAAAAGATGCCAGAAAATAATCGAATTATTAATTTCCTTACAGCAAAGTTGTTAAACCCCATATCCCCAAACCAAAAAAGGACTTACAGCAAAAGCCATATGTCCTTAATTTTATTGGTACGCCAGACAGGATTCGAACCTGTGACCTACGGATTAGAAGGCTAAATCTTTACCAGCCGATTAAAAACAAAACAGGTGGGCAAGTCTGCTCTTCACTCTTGTGCACTGGCTCAAAGGCCAACATATATTCCAATAGATCATAACCGTTACTCATTGAGTCGAACTGCTGTATCCGAGCTCGCCGCAAATATTATTGCCCTTGCTTCAGGCGCATGCATGATGGGCAAAATGACACCTGGGGGTATTAGTTTCGGTACTGTTCTTGCTGCAGCTCAACAGAATGCCATCTCCGGTTTTTTTATGGGTCCTACACTCGGAGGGTTATACTATGGGATATTTCCGGCCTCAGCTTCAATGGGATTGGCGGTGGCATCCACCAGCACAGTGCTAGCGACTATGGCTATTTTCTCTGCCTTCTCAGGTATAACCACCGACCCTATTCAAGCTCGATTGGGAATACATGAGAAACGGCTGAACCGGCTGATTGACAGCCTGGAAAATACTCTTAAGGACAAAAGAGATTCAGATTTGAAACTTAGAGTAATATATTTAGCAAGAGTCTTTGATATTCTCGATTTATTCAAAACTGCCGCTCATGCCCTCATTTAACCATTCACTGACTAAACAAAAATCCAAGCGGGAAATTTGTTAGATTCATCGGCAACGGAGAAATGCGTGAAGTACTCCTATAATCTTTACTGCCGTGGATTTTTGAAGAGTGCTGAAGCTGCCTGAAAAAACTGATTTACAAATATAATAATGATGAGTTGGTGGTTTTTTTTACGATGATTAAGATGTTGAGAATGCTTTATTTATTCACACTGGTTCTAAAAAAAACGAGACAGGAAAAATTTAAGTCCTGTCTCGTTTTTGATCTTCTAATGTTATAATCACTAAGTTTTCCTTTTATTCAAAACGACTTTTAACTACTTTTTAAAGTATCCTCCTTTTACTTTAATTGTTTTCATGGTTAACAACCTTCAGCTGCAACTGCTGTACTTCTAACCGCGAACTGTAGCTTCCAAACTTCTAACTACGAACGGCAACTGCTATACATCGTACTACGAACTACACCATCTATACTTGTTACCGCGGACTGCACCTTCTGTACTTGTTACTGCGAACTGCAACTTCTGTACTTCTTACTACGAACTGCAACTTCTATACTTCTTACTACGGACTACAACTTCCGAACTTCTTATGAATTACATGAAGGCTGATACAATGTTTCTCCCTCATTATTTTTTTATATCATACCGAAAAACACAAAGTCAAATTTTTTTTGAAAAAATAAATAATCGATATCTTATTGTTATGATAGCAAAAGATCTACCTTTTTATTGTGAGAGGGACTGGCAAGTCTGCTCTTAACTCTTGTGGACTGGCTCCAAGGCCAACATATATTCTATATAGATCAAAATAAATGAGGCCAAGACCAGATAGAAGACCATT
>JBARUR010000113.1:0-4415 GCA_049645845.1 Desulforhopalus sp.
ATGCCGTCATAACCGACTTTAACTTCTACGATATCGGCTACTCCGTTATCTGCACAGGTTTTCATCTCAGTTGATTTAATAGCCCGGGAGGCATTGGTAATGTCCGGGAAGTTTACTCCGACACCACCACAAAACAGCTTAAAGCCACCGCCTGAACCGGTTGACTCGATTTTTGGAGTCTTGGAGCCTGAAGTTTTACCGAACTGCTCAGCTACTACAGTTGCAAATGGATAGACAGTTGACGACCCGACTATGGATATATAGTCACGAGCTGCCATAGCGGGTGCAGTCATAGCCAGGGTCATTGCACCTGCTACTAAAATACTTTTTACTCTCATTTTCTTTCTCCTTGTAAGGTTTGTTGTTTGTTTTTTTGTGGGTCGAACGATTAACAATAGAACACATGAATATTAGCTTTCTGTTACCATTTGATTTCAAATTTCTTTCGCAGGTAGACGGCCAGACTGTTCATAGCAATAAGAAATGTCAGCAGGATCATGATAGCCGCCGCAGTCTTCTCGGTAAATCCGCGTTCAGGGCTGTCAGCCCAGAGATAAATCTGCACAGGCAGGACAGCGGATGGATCAGTTATGCCGGCGGGGACATCGACGATGAACGCAACCATGCCGATCATCAGCAGGGGTGCCGTTTCGCCTAGAGCCTGAGCCATTCCGATAATAGTACCGGTCAGCATTCCGGGCATGGCCAGTGGAAGAACATGATGTGTCACCGTTTGCATCTTTGAGGCCCCGACTCCAAGAGCGGCTTCTCGAATGGACGGCGGCACTGATTTAAGAGAAGCCCTGCCGGCAATGATAATTGTCGGCAAAGTCATCAAAGTAAGAACCAAGCCGCCGACAAGCGGTGTCGAGCGCGGAAATCCCCAAAAATTAATAAAGATGGCCAATCCCAGCAGACCGAAAATAATAGAGGGGACTGCGGCAAGATTATTAATGTTGATCTCAATGAGATCAGTCCATTTGTTCTCAGGGGCAAATTCTTCCAGGTAGACTGCCGACGCAACACCGATCGGAAAAGAAAGTGAGAGGGTGATGAGCAAGGTAAGAAAAGATCCCTTTGCAGCACCCAGGATGCCTGCCAGTTCAGGTTCCCTTGAATCGCCGGTGGTGAAAAAGGTTTTGTTGAATTTTTTTTCCAGTCTTTGTTCGTCGATCATACTGTCTATCCAGGCAAGCTGGTTGTCGCTGATTCTCCTGTTGCCCTCGGCGAGTTTCCGGTCAATTTTCCCTTTCATGAGCATGTCAACATCATCATCGGCTAAAACCCACACTTTTTGTGTTGTACCGATTATCTTAGGATTGGCTTCTACCATTTCCTGAAGTTTATAAGCGGCTGCAGGACTTATGAGGCTGTAGAGCTGTTTCTTGTCCTGTCTGGAAGAAACCTCGGGAAACATGGTCCGCATCGCTTCTTTTGCCAGAGCTGGATAATTTGCATTGGCGAGTTTTGCCTGGGCAAATTCTTCTGCGGTAAAATGAACATCAAGTTGGATGTATGTTTGTCTGAACGCGGTATAGCCATCAGAAAAAATAGTGAAAAATAAGAAACCAATAAACGCTAATGAGAGGGCAATAGCAGACAACCCCAGGCGCTTAAACCATCTTTCTGCACGATAACGTTGTTTGAGACGTTTAGTCGGTGCGAGAATGTTACTGGTGTTTGATTCAGTCGATATCATAGGTTTTTGTGAGAATGATTTGTAATATTGATGGCGTCGTACTTAACCATCCGAAATTTTGGGTTTAGCATATTGAAAAAACTCTACTCATATTGTTCACGATATCGGCGTACGACACGCAGGGCGATGAAGTTGAGGAAAAGCGTAAATACAAAAAGCAGTAGTCCCAGGGCAAAGGCAGCCAGGGTTTTTGGACTGTCAAATTCCTGATCGCCGACCAGCAGGGTAACAATCTGTACAGTGACTGTGGTCACTGCATTGAGTGGATTGAAAGTGAGATTGGCTGCAAGGCCGGCGGCCATAACAACGATCATAGTTTCGCCGATGGCTCGCGATACTGCCAGCAGGATGCTTCCTACGATCCCGGGCAGCGCTGCAGGAATGATCACTAATCTGATAGTTTCAAACTGGGTGGCTCCAAGCCCCAATGAACCGTCACGCATGGATTGAGGCACTGCATGAATGACATCGTCTGAAAGCGAGGAAACAAAAGGAATAATCATGATGCCCATTACCAATCCCGCTGCGAGAGCGCTTTCGGAGGCAACCTGCAATCCCATGGATTCGCCGATATTTCGAATCAGGGGAGCAACAGTAAGGGCTGCAAAAAATCCATAGACTACTGTTGGAATCCCTGCAAGAATCTCCAGCATAGGTTTGGCCCATGTGCGCATCCGAGGGCTTGCGTATTCGGAGAGGTAGATCGCCGAAAGTAAACCGACGGGAATAGCTACCAACATGGCAATAAAAGCTATAAGGATAGTGCCTACAAATACCGGTACCGCGCCGAAAGCTCCGGATGAGCCTGCCTGGTCAACCCGCATAGCGATTTGTGGACTCCACTGGAGGCCAAAGAGGAATTCGGTAATCGGGACGCTCTGGAAAAACCGTATGGCTTCAAAGAGCACCGAGAGGACAATTCCGAGTGTAGTGAGTATTGCTACCGTTGAGCAGCCGATAAGAAAAAACTTTACAGTACCTTCAACAAGGTTGCGGGCGCGTAAGTCTTTGTCTATACGCCGATAGGCAATGATTGCGGGTATAATAGCACAGATAATAGTGCTGAAGCCGGCCAGGTTTCTCGTCCAGTTTCTGGTAGTTACATAAAGATCTGCGGCAGTTTGAATGACTGGATCTGTATTGTGAGTAGAAAAACCTCCAAAAGCAACATTTTTCATCTCATTCAGGATAAGGGTGAACCGGTTGGCGGAAAGTTGCTGTAGTTCGGGAGGCAGGCTTTTAACCACCATAGAAGTGACGATAGTTTCTTCAAAAATTCGCCATAAAATGAAAATGAGAAGAGCAGGAATCGCACTGCTTAAAACCGTGAACATGCCATAGTGGCTTGGCAGAGAATGGAGCGATCGTATTCCTCCTGCTGTTTCAGCTACGGCATTGGCGCGTGAAGTTCCCCAGAAATATGCTGCAGTTGAGATAAGCACAATGCAGGGAAGAAGATATGAATACATTATCTGATAAACCCGTATAGAAGTTGATAGTAACTAGGAATTGAAAACATTTTATTCAATTGAACCGGGTGATAGTGCCTTCCACCAAATAGACAACTTCTTCGGCAATATTGACGGCACGATCGCCAATACGTTCAAGATGGCGAGCCAGGAGATAGGTGTTGATGTGATAGCCCGGGTGCTCTGGGTCCTTTTTTATCCTTTCTTTTATGTCCTCGTAACACCGGTTTCTGCATGTATCCACTATGTCGTCATCGAGAAAGATAGTTTTTGCCAGTTTGGAATTGCTGTTAACTAAGGCATCTATGCTTTTGCTCAACATCGAGATAACTCTCTCGCTCATGGTGGAGAAGTCATATGAGATTGCCGCCTGGTGTTTGAATTTGGAAATATTATCAACTCGTTTGGCAATATTTACGGCAATGTCGGCAATCCTTTCCATTTCGTTGTTGATCTTGATAACAGCTATCAGAAAACGAAGATCACTGGCAACCGGCTGATGAAGAGCAAGAATCTTCAGGCAGTCCTCTTCGATTTCGACCTCCATATCGTCAATCTCGTAATCGGAGACGATTAATGCCTGGATAATTTTTTGATCCTTGGTTTCGATCACCTGTGTTGCTGTACGAACACGTTCCTCAACCATACTGCTCAGTTTCAGCAGTTTTTTATTGAGTTGGGTTAGTTCGTGGTGAAAGGTGTAATGATGCTCCATATTATCTAATACCTCTCGGGATACCTGTAGTTGTTATGTGTTTTTCAATGCACTGGTATTTCATGATGAAAACAGATTATTGATATTGATGTGAGCTACAATAGAAGGTGATTGTTTCTTATCCATTAGGGAAATATTAAGATATGGTTAGAGGAGTGGGTTGGGGCTTGCGGAGGAGTAAAAAATGGTACACGATATGGACATATTCAGGGAACGGAGTCTTATCTGGATCTGGTCCGCCTGTGGTCTACATGAAGAGCGGATAATCAAAGTATTTGAAATATAAGAAGATAGAAAATCATGGGAAAAATAAATGTTCTTGTAGTCGAGGATGAAGCGGATATTCAGCAGCTGGTCAGTTACAATCTGATCAGGGCGGGTTTCCATGTAACATGTGCCGACTCAGGGGAAGAGGCGCTGGAACGATTACGAACCGAGCAGATAGACTGCGTATTACTTGACCTGAACCTGCCTGGAATAAGCGGGCTTGATGTATGCATTGCAATGAGAAAAGTTGAATTAAATACAATAC
>JBARUR010000114.1:0-15749 GCA_049645845.1 Desulforhopalus sp.
TGGGTGGAAAAGATGACTGAACCTTTCCGTTCCTTGTTTATTTTCTCTATGATATTGAGAATGATTTCCTGATTCTCGTTATCTACATTGGCGGTTGGCTCATCACACAATAATACCTCAGGCTGTAACACCAACGCTCTGGCAAGAGCGACCCGCTTGTTTTCTCCTCCGGAAAGGCCCCGGGCATCATAAGAGGGGAAATTTTCCATACCGACAAGTTCAAGCGCCTCTTCAATGCGCTGTTTGCGCACCCTGGAGTCTATTTTTCGTATCTTCAATCCAAATTCGATATTTTTCCAAACCGAACCGGTAAACATAATGGGGTTCTGATCAAGCAGGACCACCTGCCTGCGATATTCATGCAGACGCTTTTCGTCAAAGGAGACCTGCTTGTCCAGAAAGTGGAAACTTCCGCTGGTTGGTTTATCCAGAAAAGCGAGAATCTTCAACAGAGTCGTTTTGCCTGCACCATTCGGTCCGATCAAAGTATATATCTGATGCCGGCCGATTTCGAGTTTTTCAATATTTAAAACTGTACGTGTACCGTGACTTCTGGTCAGATTTTCCAGTCTATACAACATCGTTTCCGGTCCTGCCCTGCAAGAGATGAAAGAGCATATTGATTATAAAAGCAAAGGTCATGAGCGTTATACCCAGGGCGACAGCCAGAACAAATTCTCCCTTATCATATTCCAGGGCCATTGCCGTAGTCATGGTCCTGGTAAATCCCTTGGCATTACCGCCGAGCATCATACTTATTCCGACCTCGGCTATCACCCGGCCGAATGCAGCTATGACCGCAGCAAAAATGCCATATCGAGCCTCTTTCAGAATCACCAGCGCCATTTGAAGACGGCTCGCGCCAAGCGTCAGAGCGGTCAATCTATATCGTTTGTCAATTCGGCTGATTGCGGCGATGGTAAGAGTCATGACCACCGGAACAATCAGAATCACCTGCCCGATAATTATCGCCTTCTGGGTGTACAGAAGGTCGAGAGGGCCTAAAATACCGCGCCGGGAAATAAAGGAATAGACTAAAAGGCCGATTACCACTGTGGGGAGGGCCAACAGGGTATTTAAACCGGTTAAGACCAGCCGTTTTCCGAGAAAGTTGGAATGGGCTATGAGAAAGCCACCAGGAATACCGATAATGGACGCTATCAGGGTAGCTGAGAAACTTACATTAAGAGAAACTAATACGATACTGACAAGTTCGGCATCAAAGGCTATGAGCAACAGTATTGCCGACTGCACACTATCAAATAACAAATCCATTAGCTAACCCACATTTCTCATGAACATTGTGTTGATTTTCAGAATATATTCGTTTTTTCAAGAAGTTCGACATTTTAAAATTTTCCTCTTAACCAACACAATGTTCACCAAAGGTCAGTCCATGCGGCGCCATCTTCGTCAGTGTTTTGCCAGTGAACATAGCCTACTATGGTTCACCACCAAAAACTTTGAAGCTGACACCGCCTGAACTGGTGAGAAATGCGGGCTAAAGATACTCCGAAAACTCTTCTTATGAAAAGGGGAAGAGACCAAAATACGGACTCTTCCCATAATCTCATAATAATAATAGTTTTATAAATCTATCCAAATAAAGAGCAATTTACAAAGCATCTGCGAAGAAGAGCTGCTTCCCTTCAAGGCGATAATCAGCGATCAGCTTTTGTCCCTTTTCTGAAGTAATCCAGTTAACAAATTGCATGGCAAGATCGAATTGAACGTGGGGGTGCTTTTTGGGATTCACAGGTATGATTCCGTAAGGATTAGCCAGTGCCTCGCCCCCCTCACTCAGCACATCGAGCTCAACCGCAGGTGTTTTTCCATACTTATACTTTATAAAGGTACCACGATCAGTCATTGTGTACCCTTGTTTTTCTTCGGCAAAGGTGATTGTTTTTCCCATTCCCTGTCCGATGGACATATACCAGTCTCCCGAATCAGCCGGCACTTTGAAACTGATTTCCTTTTCTTTCCCCTTACTGATAATTTTTTGGCTCTGGGTGGAAAGTGCAACACCGGATTCTTCCCATAGTGCCTGCTCTTTGGTATGCGTACCGCTATCATCACCGCGGGAAACAAAGATTGATTTTGCAGCAGCTATTTTACCGAGAGCCTGACCGGCATCCGAGATGCCCTTAATTCCTGCCGGATCTGCAGCTGGACCAATTATAACAAAATCGTTGTGCATAACGGGATATCTCTTTGTACCGAAACCGTCGGCAACAAATTTTTCTTCACGCGCTTTGGCATGCACGAAAATCACATCCACGTTTCCATCCTGGCCATCCCTTATCGCTGCTCCCGTTCCTTTTGCAATGACTTTAATCTTGATCCCGGTATCCTTTTCAAATTCCGGAAGAAGCTGATCAAGCAAACCCGAAGACTGGGTACTGGTTGTAGTGGACATCTTCAGAATCTTCTCTTCAGCATAAACGTTTCCTGCAAGACCGTAAACCAGGGAGAAAATACCCAACAAAACTCCTAATTTTTTCTTCATAATTTTTTACACCTCAGTTGATAAATTATCGGGAAAAAGCATTTTTCCACATAAAGATACATCGTAACCTTCAAAAGTATCGGCGAGCTTCCTGAAGTCCTCTTCATGAAGCAAACCGATGAATTTCTGGATAGTCCGCTCAAAAAAGCGTTCTCTTAGAATGAGCAGGTCAAACCTTTCCCAACGAAGTGGAATAAATCCAAGCCCGAGCAGCCCTGCAACAGCCTGGATGGCAGGAGCCACATCTGCGTTACCGGCAAAGACCTCGAGTCCGGCATCCAGATGACGGGAAACTTCATTGTGATAGCCGGCAATCTGTCCGGAGGAAATGTCCGACTTAGCAATTTCATAATCGAGGAGCAGCCGGGTTCCAGTCCCTAGCGGACGATTCACAAGAGTGACATCTTTTCTTGCCAGGTCTGCTATCCCGGTAATTCCTTTCGGATTGTCTTTTTTTACAAGAAGTCCCTGCTGACGACGGCTGAAATTGACAAAGACCGGTGTTTTGTCGAGTTCCTGATCGGCAAAATCAAAATTATATTCTTCATTGTCATCCTGAAGCAAATGACAAACCCCAATATGGCAGATTCCACGTCTGAGGCTTTTCAACCCTCCCATGCTACCGAGATTAGCAAAAAAACCAACTGCAAGCGGATCTTTGGCATGAAAAAGCGAAAGCGTTCTCTGAAAGAGAGGGTCATCACTGCCTGCCAATAACAGCACTCCGTCGTCAAAAGAACGTCCAGGCCCAGGATGTCTATAATTAAGAATATTTGCCTCAAGCCAATCTTCAACAAGCCTCCTCGGGAAAAGCCACTTGCCGGTAACTTTGGTAGCGGGAAGCCCCTTATCATTGACCAGAGTATAGATCATCTTGTCATTGACATGGAGGAGCTGCGCGACTTCTTTAGTGGTGAGAAATTTTTCTTTATGAATACTGTTCATTATGTTCTTTTTTCCTTTGGAGTGGAGATCGCGAACAAATTACTCAAGACCTCATTTTTTATCTATCTTTAGCAAGGCTTAACACTAATAATAACCAAAACTAACCAAGACCAACAACCGAAACATCTTGACTTCATTTTTCGTCTCCCTGTTTCCGGTACATATAAATTTGCTTTTCTTCCCAGAAAATGCATTATTTCAAAGAGTAGGGATTTTTTTCACCTGTCCGATACCGATCATTCAGGATGATATGCAGATTACAAATATCGTGCAGACAATCGAAAGTACACGGAACAAATAGATATCTATCCATGAACAAGCCAAGCAGTACAAAACAGATAACCACGGAGGAAAACCCGTTTTCCGAGTCGCTTCATCAGGAAAACAGTCATCAGTCGATTCTTATTGAGGTTCTGAAGATTGCCCTTGAACCGAACCCTATCAAGAAAAAATTCGATTTTATCCTTGATTACCTTCTTTCCATTCCGCACCTGAATTTTGGCCGGAAAGCCGCACTTTTCTTTGTTGAACAGGACTCCGAATCGCTCACAATGATAGTATCTCAAGGCTTTCCTCAACGAGACTTGATCACCTGTAGAGAAACAAAATTCGGACTCTGCCACTGTGGACAAGCTGCAAAAAGCAGCAAAATCTCTTTTTTCAATACTCCTCCTCCCCTGCTCGATATCGCTGAAGCCCCCCAACCTTTTGCCGGAAATTACTGCGTACCTATTATTAAAGATGGCCAGTCCCTCGGGATTCTCGCATTTTACGTGAATAAAAGTCACCGGCCATCACCTGAAATGGAACTGCTCCTCGGAGCAATCGCCAATATTTTCGCAGTGATAATTGAAAGTCAGCAGATGGACCAGCAACTGATCCAGCTGGTGAACGATCTTCGTGGATCGATCATCAGTCTGCGTGAAGAGAAAAAATTTTCGGAATCGATTATTCAGGGTTTGCACCACGGACTACTTGTTGCAGATCTGGATGGAAGAGTCAGAAAAAGTAATTCAGTCGCTCAAGCTATTTTCAGGCCGCTTACCGAACTGATCGAAGGACAATATCTACATGACATATTGAGCAAAGAGGCCGCCGATCAACTCCTGGTTACCGCTCCGTCGGAATCAGACCAATTTGACAGGGAGCTCTCCTTTGAAACTACAGCAGGAGAAAAAAGGATAATCGGCTTCTCCAATGTCAGCCGGGAAGATGCAGCAGGCAGGAAGATTGGGGTTATCATCTCTCTGGCTGATATTTCCGAACTGAAATACGTTCGTAAGGAAATGGAGAAAATGAACAGGCTTTCGACTATTGCCGAAATCGCTTCTGCTGTGGCCCATGAAGTTCGAAATCCTCTGGCCGGTATAAAAATAATGGCGCAGTCGATCCAGGAAGAGGCCAAAGATAATAGCGAGCAGCATGAATGTGCTCAAAGGATTACCCGGCAGGTTGATCGCCTGAATGTCCTACTCAGTGATTTTTTTTCCTATGCAAGACCCGCCGAACCAAATAAAAGGCCGACTTCCCTTGAGGACATAATTCTTGAGACCAAACCGCTCATCTTCAGCAGGCTCACCAAAAATCATATAATGCTCCATGAGGATATCACTCCTAACCTGCCCAAAATCATTGCCGATCCCCATCAGCTCCAGCAGGTTTTCCTGAATCTTTTTCTCAATGCAATAGATGCCATCAAACAACAGGGACGTATCGATATCAGTGCATCTTTTCCTAGCAGGACCCAGCTGAGACAATACCGAAAGGATTATCCGGCCCTTTTAGAGAATTCACCTTATGTTGTAGTCCATTTTACCGATAATGGGACCGGCATGACGCCGGCAACTGCCGAACAGGTCTTCGAACCGTTTTTTACCACAAAAACATCAGGAACCGGCCTTGGACTCTCGATTGTCTATCGCACTCTCAAGGAAAACGATGCGGCAATTGTTCTTAAAAGCAGGGAAGGCAAGGGAACAACCTTCACCATTTTTTTAAAGGCGGATATATAAATGGGTGCGGTACTCATTGTAGACGACCAGGAAGATTTACGATTTTCGCTGGCTAAAATTGTAGAAAAACAAGGATATAGCGTCATGACCGCAGCCAACGGCAAAGACGCCCTGGACATGTTGCGCACATCAGTGATCGATCTGGTCTTTCTTGATATAGGTCTTCCCGATGGCAGCGGCATTGACCTGATTCCCGCCATAAAAGAGATAGGAGACGATATCGATATCGTCATGCTCACCGGAATCAATGCGGCCAAAACCGCAGTAGAATCTCTGAGGGCCGGAGCTGTCGACTATATAGTTAAACCATTTGATATTTTAGAATTTAAATCGATACTCAACCGAATACTCCAAGCCAAACTAATGGGCAAAAGGGCAACACTCGAGCATGTGGATGCGGGCATCAATTCCATTATCGGTACCAGTCCGCCGATGTTGCGGGTAAAAAACACCATCCAGATGGCTTCAGAAGTCGATTCCTCCGTTCTTATAACCGGAGAAACCGGCACCGGCAAAGAGCTGACAGCGAGGGCAATCCATGAAAGCCGCGCAGACCAAAAAGGAATTTTTGTTAAAGTGGATTGCGGAACTCTGTCTTCAAACCTGATTGAATCTGAGCTGTTCGGTTATGAAAAAGGCGCTTTCACGGATGCACGAAATGATAAAAAAGGACTCGTTGAAGTTGCAAACGGAGGCACTCTTTTTCTCGATGAAATTGGCAATCTGCCAATAGAACTGCAACCCAAACTCCTCCGGCTGATAGAGGAATCTACCTTTAGACGTGTCGGCGGATTAAAGGACATACGGGTCAACATTCGTATTATCGCGGCAACCAACGTAGACATTGAAGAACAGATTGACGGCGGGACATTTAGAGAAGATCTCTATTATCGTCTCAATGTAATACCCATGCCACTTCCGCCGCTCAGGGACCGTGGAGAAGATATCCTGCTTCTCGCGGATTTTTTTCTTCACAATCTGCAAAGGGAAATGAAAAAAAATTTCAATGGATTCAATCCGGAGGCCTGCAAAAAAATGCTGCACCATGACTGGCAAGGCAATATCAGAGAGCTGCGAAATTATATAGAACGGGAAGTGATTTTTACCAAAAGCGGCTGGATTACCCTTGCGTCCTTAACCTCGAACAATCCCGTCAACAAAGAAAAATCAACAGGTACCAATAGCCCATCCCTTCTCAGTTTAAGAGAAATGGAAGAGCAGTATATCAAGAAAGTGTTGAACAGTGTCAATAACAACAAATCAAAAGCTGCACGAATTCTGGGGATCTCAAGGACTACCTTACGGGAAAAAATCTAACCCCCGCCTCTCACCTGCAACTGGTCAGAAACTGACCAACTGACCAACTATTTACCATTATAACCAATTTCTATCATTACCTCTTTTGCAAGAACTGCTGCATCTTTTTACCATTTATCGAACACTTAAACAAAACTACACTTCCCCTTCAATATGGCCTCTCTTTTGCAAATTAAATTCCAGCCCCAGATTCTTACTTCTGGATAAATTCGAATAATCATAAAATCTCCTGCCATACCGAGGGAGAACAATGGTGAAGTTATGAAAAGAGTTTTGGTTGTTGATGATGAAGAGGATATGCTCTGGATGCTCCAGAGAAATCTCAACAAAGGAATGCAGGATGTTGAAATTCTCGCCGCAAAATCTGCCGAAGAAGCCTTGGCGATTCTCAGCGACAAGCCCGCAAACCTTGTTATTACCGACATTAACATGCCGGGGATGAATGGGCTTGATCTCCTCATTGAAATTAACAACCGATTTCCTGAGACCGGAGTCATCATAATGACGGCTTACCCCTCAAATGCCTATGAAAACAAGGCTATGATGAGCGGAAGCCTGCGCTTTATAGAAAAACCTTTCGACATCAATGACGTGCGGAATATTGTCAAAGAAGCCCTTAAGGTCCATGAAGGTTTTCAGGGAACCGTCGACGGTGTTGATTTGATTGATATCGTTCAGTTCAACGCGCTCTCCCGGGCAACTGCCGCGCTCAAGGTGACAACTGGGAAACTGGAAGGAATGATATTCTTTAAAGATGGCGCCGTTGTCCATGCCATGTGCGGCCAGGAAACCGGTGAAGTCGCTTTCTTTACTATCCTCGAATTTAATGGCGGCTCCCTGCAGAATATCAGAGGGGTGCAGCCCCCCATCGTCAGTATCCACAAGAGCATCGAAGGTCTTCTTTTTGAAGCGGCAGTCAAAAACGACGAAAATATCGCTCTGCGGGAAAGCCGTTCCGACCATACTTCTTCCTCAACTGATTCAGTTGCCCACCGCTCAGATGATGAAGGGGCACAGCTTATAACCGAAATTGAAGCTCCGGTCCAGGAATCAGAATCACCACCTGAAACAACACAGGAAACTGATGCAGATATAACAGAAGACGTATCAACAACTTCAACAGAGGAATTTGGAATGACGGAGATTCAGAGTATACTGGCAGAGTTTACCAACATTGAAGGTGTTCATACAGCCTGCCTGGTTGGTCGAGACGGGTTTTTACTTGATAGTCTCGCACGGGCGGGCATAGACGCAGAAATGATCGCTGCTATCGCCTCTTCCGGTTTCGGCTCCGCTGAATCCATGGGAAATCAGCTTGAGCAGGGCGATCTCCGGATGACTATGTTCGAATTTGAAAAAGGACCGGTCATGTTTGCCCCGGTAGGTGAGGATGCTTTTCTGGTAATAGTCGCGGATCAGGATACCAACCTCGGTTGGATCAGGATCAGTATCAAGAAAAATACCAAGAAAATCCAGGAAGTGGCAGCATTATAAAAACATTGAGGCCGGTCTCTATTAAGGCCGGCCTCTTTTCTCCAACAGCTCTTTAAGAACAGGAGCTTTTACTGGTAGTTCTTCTCAAAATAGCTGGCAAATCCGGCAAATTGCGTTTCATATTTTTTTATCAGCAGCCTTGCCTTGCCCAGCCATTCGTCCTTAGTAGTCATAACAAATATAAAAAAAGGCTGTTTGTCATCATGCCTTATTATAAAGTGATAATGACTTGTAGTAATAAGGATATCTTCAACGATCTCATCATCGGCCAATAAATTTATAGCTTTGGCATTTGATTTCACGATTGATGCCAGATATGCGGCCGCAACAGCTGGTTCAATATCCTCTCTCCGGCTGACTTCGGCAATGGACATACCGTCTTCTACTGTTACAACCGCTGCAGCCAATATCCCTGGAAGCTCCATCGACATCTGATCAATGAGATTCTGAAGTAATTTTATCATCTATTCCCCTGCATAAACTCTGAATGGTCAAGAACCGCTTCAAATACAGTATTGGTTCACCGGAAATAGCAAAAGACTTGCATACCTCCGACCTGTAAACGTTTACCCAAATACCTATTGAAAGGAGTATACCATTTGGCTAAGTTTATATGAAATAATTTCTTGCTTTTACAGGAGTGCTGTCAAATTGTACCCGTAATCCCACAGAACAGGAGAGTAAATGCGTGCTGTAATACAGAGAGTAAGCCGGGCATCAGTTAAAATTGATGGGGCAATTCATGGTGAAATCTCTCATGGAATGGTTGTCCTGCTCGGAATACGCGGAAGTGATGCCGTCCCCGATCTGCAATGGCTCGCTGAAAAAGTGGTTCACCTTAGAATATTTGAAGATCAACAAGGAAAAATGAACAAGTCTCTTACAGACATTGATGGTGAAATGCTTATCGTTTCCCAATTCACATTATATGGCGACTGCCGCAAAGGAAGAAGGCCCGGTTTTTCTTCAGCGGCGGCACCTGAAATTGCCGAACCGCTGTACCGGCGATTTATTGAAGAAGTCAAGGACAGGCAGATCAAAGTAGCCACCGGCATCTTTCAAGCCAGCATGGAAGTTGAATTGGTTAATGACGGTCCGGTGACCCTGTTGCTGGACTCTGAAAAACAATTTTGATTGTGTCGCCTAACCCATCCTAAATAATGGGTTTTATGACAACCCCTAAAAACAATACGTTTCGGATGGCTCCGTTTCTGCAGCAACTACACAGATGAAGAATTTTACGACGCCATCACATAAGATTATCAATTTGATGATCATCCACTTAAGCATAAGGATTTTCAATGACATTTACTTCAGGCTCCACTTATTCAGGTTTTACTCTTAAAACCCATAAATTTATTCAGGAAATTGATTCTGATGTCTATCTATTTGAACATGCATTGCTTAAATGTCCTCTTCTGGCGATCAAAAATAAGGACACCAACAAGACCTTTTCCGCGGCCTTCAATACAGTTCCCACCGACTCGACCGGTGTAGCTCATATTCTGGAACATTCAGTATTGATGGGATCAAAAAATTATCCGGTCAAGGATGTTTTCGGCGAGATTAATAAAGGAGGACTCACCACCTTTCTGAACGCCATGACAGGTGCCGATATTACCTATTATCCTTTTGCCACCAGAAACCTGAAAGAATACTTCAACATCATGGATGTTTACTGCGATGTGGTTTTCAATCCATTACTGGCCCGTTCAACCTTTGAGCAGGAAGGATGGCATTACCACCAGGAAGGACCGGATGAACCCCTGAAGTTTCAAGGCGTTGTGTACAACGAAATGAAGGGTGCCTTCTCCGATCCGATTCGCTTTATTTTTCATCATATTTTTTCCGGATTGATGCCCGGCTCAACCTACGCTCATGAATCGGGAGGCGATCCGAAAAATATTCCGGATCTGAGTTATGAACAATTCTGCGACTTCCACAAAAACCATTATCATCCTTCCAATGGGTTCTTTTTCGTCTATGGCGATGCACCTCTGCAAGATGAACTGGAATTTCTCCAGCAAAAGTTTTTCTCCGCCTACGATAGCCCCGTTCCCCAGGCAGTAATTGAAAAAGGTACAATTCCAACGGAACCGGTTTTCATAACCGACAGATATGCAGTCGATTCCTCCGATACTTCCGGCAAAACATTTCTGGCCGTCGGCACCAATGTATCGACCGTAAACAACCGCGAAGAAAACAGTGCCTTTCAGATTATTTCCAATATTCTCTTCAATTCTGACGGTTCACCTCTGAAAAACGCCATTGTGTCAAGTGGTGTCTGCAAGGATTTCGGCGGCTTTTATATATCTAACTCGTCCTATCGGACTCTGATGGTCACCTATCTTGTCGGAAGCGAACCCGAACATCGGGACAAATTCCTTGAGCTCTACCGTCACTCCCTTGAAAAGATGGTTACAGAAGGGCTTGACAGGGATCTGGTACTTTCTGAGCTGAACAAGTTTGAGTTCAATTTCAGGGAGGAGGCAAGCAAGGCCCAGCGCGGACTCGATCTCATCAGCAAGGCAATGGCCGGGCTCAAATACGATACCGACCCCATTGCCCACCTGATGAACGAGGAGATAATCCAGAATCTTCGGCACAAGGCTCTGAACGATGGTTATTTTGAAGAATTAATTAAGAAATTCCTGCTCGACAATTCTTCGACCGTTACAGTAACACTGGTACCGGATCCGGGAAAACAGAAGCAAAGCCAAATCGAAGAGCAGCAAAGACTTGCGGAATATGACGAAAAACTCACCGACCAGGAAAGAACCAAACGCATTGAGAGAACAATAGAACTAATGCAGGAACAGCAGCAGCCAAATACTCTTGAAACCCTCTCCCTGCTGCCGCAGCTAAACTTATCCGATCTGTCAACTAAAGTTGATTTTCATGCGGTTGTACCTACAGAGATGTTTGGTCAACAGGTGTTAGTCAGCGAATTAACGACCAACCATATCTCCTATATTGACGTTGGTTTTGATCTATCAAGCCTGCCGCCGGACCTTCTCCCCTGGCTCGATCTCTTTGGCACTATTGTCACCGAAATTGGCACAAAAAGGCTTAACTATCAACAGTTTGCCAAGGAAATTGCAACCTGCACCGGTTCTTTCTCACATTCACTGGCGAGCTACACCAAAAGACTGGACCTGAGTGATACCAAACCTGTTTTCTGGCTCCACCTGAAATGTCTGCCCGATTATCTCGAACAGGCTCTCCAGTTACTGGCAGAAATCTTGTCCTCCGTTTCCTATGCCGATAGGGCAAGGATTCGGGAAATAGTTGGCCGGGAATACGCCTGGGCTGAGCATTCAGTCCAAAGTGAAGGCTACAGCCTTCCAACCACCAGGGTCTTCGCCCATCTGAGCTTAGGCGGCAGATATAACGAAATGTTCAACGGCGTTTCCTCCTATCTGGCAGCAAAGGATCTCGTCTTCAATTATGATAAAAAAGAAGAACAGTTCTTATCTGCCTTGGAAAAAATGTCCAGCCTGCTCTTTAATAAAAACAACCTGCTGCTCGCCGTGACCGCCGACGGTCAGGAGATAAATCACCTTTCGAAGACAGGCAAATGTATCCTGGAAGCCCTGGCTGACACTCCGGTAAAAAAATATTCTCTACCGGAATTTAATCTTCCGGACCATGAAGCCTTTATCACTTCGGCAGAAGTAGTCTTTGCCGTCCAGGGCGGCAACCTTTTGCCCGGCGGTAAGGGATACAACGGCCACTTCGAAGTTTTGAAAACCTATCTTTCCCGCGACTATCTTTGGAACACCGTGCGACAGTTAGGCGGTGCGTACGGCTGCTTTATCCAGTTTGGCCAAATCAGCGGCAATCTGGCCTTTGTCAGTTATCGTGATCCTCAGGTTAAGAAGACCTATGATGCTTATAACGGAGTCCCCAAAATTGTGGCTGGTCTCGATCTCCCGCAAAAGGTCATGGAACAGCTCATAATCGGCACCTATGGCAATTTCAATCCACTTCGCAGTGCTGCTGCCAAAGGCGCAACAGGCAGAAACGACTATTTAAATGGTATTGACGTAGAATTTAAACATCAACGGCTGAAGGAAATTATCTCTACTACTCCGGCTGACCTGCGTAGTTTTGCTCCGGCTTTTGCCGACATGGTCACTAGAAGTTACCGGTCAATTATCGGCAACCGCAACAAGATAGAGGCCGATCGATCGCTTTTTGACAGCCTCACCGAACTGTAATTGTAACTGTAATACGCTCCTTCTTCGGGATATTCCACCCCGAAGAAGGATGCTCTCCCAATATACAAGGAGGACAATCATCTTGGAATAGACTCCTTTCTTGTTATACCAAACGGCTTTCAAGCTCGTTTACTTTCATAATTTGAGCGAAAGGACTGGAAAGTGCCGCCATGAACGTAGCCTGTACCTGCGGTGCTTCAATGATTATCCCGTCATATTCCAGGTTTTTCGTAGCGCAAGCATTCGATACCACAACACAGCCCAAACCCATATCGAAGGCTGCTCTTACAGTCGTATCGATACACATGTGAGTCATAGCACCACAAATAACGACTTCCTGCACATCAAGGCCCTGTAGCTGGTCCTTCAAAGAAGTGCCTCTGAAAGAATTCGGGAAATTTTTTTGAATTAAATATTCACCATTTTGGGGACTTACACTCTCATGTATTTCAGCACCATGTGTTTCTGGTATGAAAAAGTTGCCATCTTTATTTGATAAATGTCGGATATGGAAGATCGGTAGTTTTTTTGCCCGAAACAGCTTGAGAGCAAGCTGGGCATTTTTTGCAGCTTCTTCTATACCCACAAGCTCTATTTTTCCACCGGGGAAATAGTCGTTTTGAATATCTACGATAATTAATGCTCTATTCATTTCGTCTCCTTAACCTTGAACTTATAATTCCGCATTCAGCCGCCGAGGACAAAAGGCAGGATTGAGCAACGAACCACGTCGGCTGTCCACTCGAACGAATAGCTAACCTATATTAAAATTTTCGATCAGCATCTTCAGTTTTGCGGCTCCATCAGGGGTCAATAACCAGGCTAACACCCCGCAATTGATCACAACCGTAATCCAATAGACGATCCTGAAAGACAATTTCCTGGACTTGTGCCTTAGCAGATTTTGAGCAATCAATGCACCGGGCCAGCCACCAATAATTGAAACAAAATGCAAAGTGTTTTCCGGTATTCTCCATTCATCCCATTCTGCAGCTGCTTTATCTTTTTTATACAACGCAAATGCAACTACACTGAGAATTACATAAACGCCGGGAAATACAAGGGGTAATCTTTCAATTGCCGCCAATAGCCCTACAACAGCAATAAATGTACTTGTGAAAATGATTGAGAATTTGAGCTGACTGTCAGCCCTGGTAGTTTTCCTGTGTCCTTTCAATGGATAAACATTCGTTGCACAGTTTCGACCTCTTGAATCTGTTGTTCTGTCAAAATTCACAGAGAGCCCTTCGTTTGGTCGCTTATGCCTTCTGCTGAACTCATTGATATGGATAAAGATCTGTTTTCCACCAGACTTTGGTGTTATGAAACCAAAGCCCTTTTCATCATTCCATTTGGTTATTGTTCCGATTTCTGGTCCCATTTTTTCTATTCAGTTCGACAATGGCGTACATAAAGTTGACTTGAAAATCCTTACCCGAAAATCTCTGCATATTTTGTCTCAATTGCATGTGCTTCTGAGTCTGTTAGTTTTTCAAACTCCCTTTCCCTTGCACGTTTTGAGAGCTTTCCATCATTTTGAGACAAGAAGCGAATGAGTAAATCAACGAGGGTATCCGGCATATCGATATAATTTTTGATAAATTCGTTGAGAAGGTCGTATTTCTTCAAATATTCAACTTCTTCAGGAAGAGTTTTATTGACTGTCTCTTCGACACATTCAAAGAAAAACTCGGCCTGCTCAGTTGCATCAAAATATCGATACAAGTCGATAGTCTTGTTTAAGACTTCTACATTATTTTTTTCAGTCGGACGCCATTTAATCAGATCAAGGCGAGGTTTTGAGTAATGTTCTAATATCCTGCGGTATTCTTCTATTCTTTCAAGAATAATAGCGGATACGGGGAAGACCAACCCTTTGGTAACAAAGCCTTTTTCTGCCAAAACATGATGGAACAAATACCTGTGGATACGGCCATTGCCATCTTCAAACGGATGGATAAAAACAAAACCGAAAGCAATAAGCGTTGCCGTCAAAACGGAATCAAAGTCACTTTCCCGCAAATAGTCATACGTTTCTATTAAACCAGACAATAAGATATATAGGTCGTCAGCACATGCGGAAATATGATGGGGTAATGGCATGCCCGTGGCACGGTCATGCTCACCCACAAAACCGCCTTCCGCGCGCAATCCAGGCTTAATGAATCGGCTATCCACAATGACCTGTGTTTGCAGATGTTCCAATTCTTGGATACTGAGGAGACGTTTCCCGGCTTCACCAATAATTCTTCCCCATCGCTCAATCCTGCTATGGGGTGGAGTCTCTCCTTCGATGGTGTAAGACGCTTTCGAGTCTTTGAGAAGCAAAAAAGCGGCAGCACGTCCCAGAAGATCAGGGTGAGTTTGTCCAATATGTTTTACGGCAGTTTCTGACAGATTTTTGCCAATAAATTGCTCAAGCTTTTCTGTTTTGCGGATTAAAGGGCAGAAATTACGTGTGCCCGGCAGATTATTATTAACACGATGTCTCCGGGACGGACGTGATTTGCCGGCATACTGAAGCTTGTTGTTGATGAGTGGAGCAAAGTTCCCCGTTGTTGCATCTTCCAGATCAAGTTCTTCGTCTCGTAGCCACTCCCATAAAAACCACAGTCTGCGGCTATAGATTCCAGTTGGTTCCGAGCGAATGATAACTTCAAGTTCTCCGGCTTCGACTATTTGAAACAATCCGTTCAAAACCGCCAGGTCAATGCCTTCATACTTCAGGGCAAAAGTCAGATGCCCATAAAGAGTATCTTCCGGTTTATGACGAGGGGTAAACATACGCCAATGTCCATGAGCGTATTTTTTGTGCTTCTTACCAATGCTACAGAGGAAATCCGGGAGAGGTACTTTCAAATCATGTGCTTCGATCAGTGCGGAATAGCCGGCGAGACATGCACCCTCTTCCAGGGGTGGAAAGTCGTGAAAAACGGTTTTGAGGCGTGATTTTTGGTTATATATAGTCATTTTTGTGAATTTCAATTTATCCCAATCAATCCACCATGACATGAAAAACTGTTATTGTCTATGAAAAATACTTATATGCAGAAATATACGTGAAAAACAATTCTGACGATCGATGAAATGGCAAATATTTTCATTTTACACTTCACCGAACATTCCGCAGCAATCTTCCCTCGTTCGAGTATATGGTCTGGTTGGCAATTCTTTCATTTGACGAATCGGTTCAATAAAACATCTTCGACATTCCGTCGCGAATCTATGACAGATAACACAAAAACGGTTGTA
>JBARUR010000115.1:0-2078 GCA_049645845.1 Desulforhopalus sp.
TTGATCTATCATTATGCTTCGAGCAGATCTGCTGATGTTGCCAAGGAGCTACTTGCAGGATACAGTGGAGTGGTACAGTCTGATGGCTATAGCAGTTATGGTTTTCTTGACCATATGCCGGAGGTGCATCATGCTGGATGTCTCGCCCACGCGCGGCGAAAATTCACCGATGCCCAGAAAGCCCAGGGTAAAAACAAAAAAGCTGGCAGCGTGGATATTGCCCTTGGTTATATAAAAAAAATATATGCCATAGAGGCAGAGGCCAGAAAGAAAGAGATTCTTGGAGAACAATTGCTGCAGTTACGCCAGGAAAAAGTAAAACCAATCTTTGATGACTTTTTCAAATGGCTCAGTAAAAAATCACTGCAGGTGGTACCGAAAAGCCTCCTCGGCAAAGCCGTCAGCTATACACTCAACAAATGGAATCGGTTGATTGTTTACCTTGATTATCCGTTTATGACACCGGATAACAACCTGGCAGAAAACGCTATCAGGCCCTTTGTCGTTGGCCGAAAGAATTGGATTTTTTCAGGAACTCCTGATGGTGCAAAAGCCAGTGCAAATATATACAGTCTCATTGAGACGGCAAAAGCTAATAAACTCGAACCATATAAATATCTGCGCTATCTGTTTGAGAAGATTCCATTTGCAGAAGGCGAGGTGGACTACAAAGCACTGCTGCCGATGAATCTGAATATGAAGCAGTTGGTGCTATCTGATAAACCTACTGGGGTTTAATAGGCGCTTACCAACCGCCTCCGAGATCACCATGAAAGAACTCGGCCAGCTCCCCTTCATAGTGAGAGAACGCGGCTCAGGCACCAGAAAAAACACTGAAGCCCTCCTGTCGCAACAAAATCAAACCCTCAATCAATTGAATATCTGCGCTGCACTAGGATCCAGCGCTGCGGTCAAAGAAGCAATCAAAGCAAACCTGGGGGTTTCGGTAATCTCCTGCCATGCAATTCAGGAAGAGTTAGCAAGTGGTAAGATCAAGGAGATTCATATCCCCGGCCTGAAGATGAAAAGAAATTTCTATGTTGTTACTCCGGCTCGACGAACTTTGCCTAATCACTATAAGGAACTTTTGAAATGGCTTTTGGAGCCATAGAATTTTTCCGAGGTGCTAATGACCACGATGGTCAATGGAAAATTCTCCGGCTATTATTCCAGAACCCATCTCTTTATCATCATCGGTAGATGGTGTTTGTTTAGCTACATCCCTGGAAAACCAACTCGCATGGAATAAGGCAATCATTATGCCTGTCATAAATCCTCCAAAAGTTGCCAGTAAAATCACCAAGGACCGCTTGGGCTTGTCCCGATCAAGCGGTTGAGAAGGAGATTTCAGAAAATGATAAGAGGCGAATTTTACCTTTTCTTGCGGCACTGCCCGTAGGCTGTCCAGTTTTAGACGAAAATCAGCTAATGCCGGGTTAATGACTTGAGGATTTTTGATCTCTTTTAAAATTTTGAGCTGTTCGCTCAAGGCTTTTGCCCCGAAGTCAATGGTAAAAATACCCTGGTTATTAAGATTCTCAACAGGAGCCTCAATTCCGGCAGTTTCACTGATTCGTAATGCATATTCAGTACGGGCAATTTCTTCCTGCAACTGTTTGAGGGTCTCTGCTTCCAGTATTTGGTGATTAAAGGTGAACACATCGATTTGATTGGTTACTTTATCCAACAACAACTTGTTCTTAGCTGCTTCCTCCTTTGTTTGGATAAAGTTGAGGTAATCTGTCAACAATTCTTCTGCTTCCTTGGCGTTTCCCGCGCTATAAGAAAGCGTTATAGAAGATGCATTTTTATCATGAACGACAGAAATATTTTTTGTCAATCCTTCAAGGGATCGTTGCGAAGTGTTTATATCCTGCTTCCCTTCCTGTCGAAAATAACCAATGGCTTTCAAAAACTCGCTTTTGTTGTCAAATGAATCGAAAGCCTGAATAAAATCTGCGTATAAGTTCGTCCCAGAGAAAGTTGCACGGAGTTCGCTCTGTTTAACGGAGCCGGGATCCATAAGTGCAAATACTTTTTCTAGCCTAAAATGTAATTGTTCCAACTGTGTGGGTGAT
>JBARUR010000116.1:0-2365 GCA_049645845.1 Desulforhopalus sp.
CCAGACAGAGAAAGCTGCACCATATGAACTGCTCGGAGGCGGTGCTTTTGACACATCCAAATTGTCACCTGGCCAGCATGAAATGACTGCTAAAATAGAATTAAGTAATGGTGGTTCCGAGTTAGTCAGCAGCATTTTTACAATTCCTTCTGCTGATGGAGATGTAGGAACTGGTGGAACTGGTACTGAAACTGGTCTATACAATCTGCTTGTTACCACTTCGTCCAATCTATCCGGAGCAGTTGCACTTGACGGAGCCACGGTTGAAGGCGACATCTATGTGTTTACCGGGCCGGATACCGGTGTGAAACAAGTGACTTTTTCTGTTGACGGAGTTGTTACCCAGACAGAAAAAGTTGCGCCATATGAATTGCTCGGAGGCGGTGCTTTTGACGCATCCAAATTGTCGCCTGGCCAGCATGAAATGACTGCAGATATCCAATTGAGTGATGGTAGTTCTAAAATAGTTAAAGCAATTTTCAATACTCCTTCGGCCACCAATGATGGTCCGGTTATTGACGACCTACATGAAATATATATGTCGAAATCATCTAATCTTTCAGGGGCTACTATACTTGATGGTGCAGAAGTTGAAGGAAATATCTATGTATTTACCGGTCCGGACACTGGTGTTAAGCGAGTGACTTTTTCTGTTGACGGAATCGTCACCCAGACTGAATCGGCTGCGCCATATGAATTGTTCGGAGGCGGCGCTTTTGACACATCAAAGCTGTCACCTGGGCAGCATGAGATAACAGCTAAAATCGAATTGGCTGATGGCAATACTGAAGTTGTCAGCGCAATATTCACTGTTCCTTATGCGTCGAGCATTTATGACATTCTTGTATCTAAGTCAAGTTACCTCTCCGGGGCAACTGCTCTTAATGGTGCCGAAGTTAACGGAGATCTCTATGTGTTCACAGGTCCGGACATTGATGTGAAGCGAGTTGTTTTCTCTGTTGATGGAGTTGTTACCCAGACAGAATCCTATGCTCCATTCGAATTGAAAGGGGGAGCAGCTCTTAATTTATCAAAAGGAACACATGAAGTGACGGCATCAATTGAGCTCAAGGATGGAAGCAAAGAGGTTGTTGCTGCTTCATTTGTTGTAAAGTAACTTTCAGGTTGTATAAGTAATTTTCCACTCATCACCTGTCATTTCTCGTTTGAGAAATGACAGGTGATAGATTTCTGCAAAAAATATAAGTAAAGATCCTGCCTCTTCTTACATCCCTTCAAAGCACTGCTTTCCAAAATATTCTTCCCAGTTACAAAGAGTGTTGATCTGCCTCCTGCAAAGAGATGGGCTATTATGATCAAGAAATTGAGAGGGAAATGATTGCACTAAGCCAACGCATTTTTGCACTAGTTAGTAATGGCTTATATTATGGCGCCATATTTTGAAGAGTTTATCTAGCGTAATTTACACCTAAAAAAGAAAAACCTCATCCTTGGTACGATCATTGCCAAAGCTTTCGAAGTTTGTCCAGGGTTTGGCTGAAATTTCTGGATGAAATCCAAAAGCAATTGCTTCTCATCTCATGGTGATAAAAAAGCATAAACTTAACTAAACAGGAGGATGTGTTGTGATATCACTTACAGCAGATCAGGTGCAACTATGAAATCATTTAATTACCTTGGATTCCTAACCCTAACCATCATGTTGGTTTTAGTAAGCCACCAATTTTCTTGGGCAGCACAAGCAAAATTCTCATGGTTGCCGAACGATCCATCTGACGGCACTGTCGGCTATATGCTTCATTATGGCACTTCCTCGCGTGAGTATACTGAATCTATTGACGTTGGTTCGCCTCATCCTGTCAGTGGGCGGGTATTTGCAAGCGTTTCCCAGTTGGTGCCGGACCAAACCTATTTCTTCACGGTTACTGCATATAATGCAAATGGAGAGCAAAGTTCGTATCCAAACGAGGTTTCATGCAAAATAACAAGTGAATCGGGCTATAGTAGTAGTAGCAGTAGTAGTCATAAGTTGTATATTTCCAAATCATCGAATCTTTCCAACGTCGATGTCCTTGAGGGGGCAACGGTTGATGGGGGTATTTATGTATTTGCCGGGCCCGATGCTGGAATATCTCACGTGACTTTTTCGGTTGATGGAGTTTATGCTCAGACTGAAATCTTAGCCCCCTTCGAATTGGCTGGTGGAGCAGCTTTTGATACTTCGCAATTGTCACGCGGGCAGCATAAAATCACAGCAAATATTAAACTGACCGACGGCAGCAGTAAACTTATTAGCTCAGTTTTTTCGGTCTCCTCTGGAGCCGATATTGCCGGCAATAAAGGTTCCGTGGGTACAAATTCTCATGATTTGTTTGTTACAACATCTCCGTCACTTTCCGGAGCA
>JBARUR010000117.1:0-8093 GCA_049645845.1 Desulforhopalus sp.
TCTTCGAGGGAATGCAGCCTTTATGCAGGCAGACACCGCCGGGACGTGGAATGTCATCGACCATAATCACGTCGAGGCCAAGGTCTGCAGCCCGAAAAGCAGCACCGTAGCCTCCGGGACCTGCACCAATCACCAGCAGGTCGGTGTTCATTTCCATGTCGCCCATTACCATAGTTTTTCCTTTTAGTGCCTTACTCCAGAAAATCCTCCATAAGTACAAGAATTCGGAGATTTTTTTAACATTAATAACTTCAATATACCGCCATGGCACTTATCCCGGCTTATTTTCCGTCTACCGGGGACTTAGATCATGGTTATAAGAAGTTCGTCGGGATCTTCAAGGGCCTCGATCACCAGCCGTAAAAATCGAATGGCATCGGCACCGTCGACCACACGATGGTCAAAACAAAGAGAAACAGGCATGATCAACCGGGGGACGATCTCATGTCTGCCTCGCTCGTCGGTGACAACAGCCGGCTGCATCCGCCCCTGCCCCAGACCAAGGATGGCCACCTCAGGATGATTGATGATGGCGGAAAAATGACTGCCGCCAAGAGCCCCGGCATTGGTAATGGTAAAGGTGCCGCCCTGCATTTGCTCCGGACTGTGATTTCCGGTGCGGACTCTTGTGATGGCGTCGTCTATTTCAACTGCCAGCTCTTTGATGCTCTTGCGATCAACGTCGCGTATGACCGGAACCATAAGCCCGTTATCCGTATCTACTGCAAGACCGATATTGAAAAAACGCTTGATGATGATTTCCTGTGTCTGCAGGTCAAGACTGGAATTGAAATAGGGGTAATTCTTCAGGGCTGTGGCGACTGCCTTTATGGCAAAAATAGTCATGGTCAGTCTGCCGCCGACAGCTTTTATCTCTTTCTTATGTTTTTGCCTGAAGGCCTCAAGTCTGGTGATATCGGCATTGTCCTGGCAGTTAACATGGGGAATCTGAGCCCACGATTTACTCATCTGCCTGGCTGTTGCCCGTCTTATGGAACGAAACGGTACTCGTTCGATTGCCCCCCATTTGGTAAAGTCCGGCAATGGTGTCTGATCGGAACCAGTTAATTTTGTTTTGACGGCAGCTTGTGTTTCCTTGGTCGGTTCATCGGCAAGTGATGCACTTTCAACTTCAGCGACTCGAGGCTCTTGAGGAGTTTCACGTTTGCTATGGGCTTCGACATCGTCCTTGGTGACGATGCCGCCCGATCCGGTAGGTTTGACATCGTGGAGATTGATTCCTAACTCCCTGGCCAGTCTCCGGGTGGAAGGTGAGGCGGGGACCGGTCTTTTCTTTTGCTTCTGGGGGGGCGGTTCCTGCTCAAGTGCTGCTGCACCGGCTACTTGCTGAGTTTCCTCGGCAAGTGGCTGGGCGGTTTCCTCTGACGAATCCGAAGAAAAAGTCATCAGCACATCACCGACCTTGGCCATGTCCCCTACCTGCACCAGGATCTCACGTACAGTGCCGGTATAGGGGGAGGGAATTTCGACAGCGGCCTTGTCTGTCTCGATTTCCATGATAACGTCACCTTCCCGTACAGCCTGACCCAAAGTTACAGGGAGGGTAAGTATTTCCGCTTCATGAACACCTTCTCCCAGATCCGGTAACCGAAAAGACGTGGTCATAGTTTCTCCGTATTTGATTGTGATAAACTCGTAAAAAGGCTCTTGGATCGATCTGTTAATATTTTTACGAACTTTGGGTAAAAGTCTTACGCGCGGCGGTAATAATCCGTTCAATACTTGGGATATAACTCGTTTCCCGGCTGAAGTAGGGAATGACTAAATCAAAGCCGGTGACTCTTTCGATCGGGGCCTCCAAATAATAAAAAGCACCCTCCATAAGCCTGGTGACGATCTCGGCCCCCGGCCCGAAACTGCGAGGCGCCTCGTGGACGACAACGGCTCTACCGGTTTTTTTCACCGATTCGATCAGGAGACTTTCATCTAAGGGCGAAAGGGTGAGCAGGTCAATGACTTCCGCCTCGATCTGATCTCTTTCCAGGAGCTTTTCCGCAGCATCAAGAACCGGCCGCATCATCGCGCCATAGGCGATGATTGTCAGATCGTTGCCCGTCCTGACAATATTTGCCTTGCCAAGAGGCATGGTTTCCTCTTGTTCTGGTACTTCCTCGCGAAACGAGCGATACAATGCCTTTCCTTCGTAAAAGATCACCGGGTCCGGATCGCGAATGGCGCTGACCAGAAGGGCTCTGGCATTGCGTGGACCGGATGGAATGACCATTTTCAATCCGGGAGTGTGGGCCCAATAAGCTTCGCGGCTTTCGGAATGATGTTCCAGCGCCCGAACGCCGCCTCCGTATGGGGCGCGCATCACCATTGGTACGGTAAGCCTTCCCTGGGTGCGCCAGCGCATGCGGGCGGCGTGATTTTCAATTTGATGGAAGTTCTGGTAGGAAAATCCGGAAAATTGGATTTCGCAGACTGGTTTAAGGCCATAGACGGCCATACCCACCGACATGCCAACAATTGCCGACTCTGCAAGCGGAGTATCGATAACCCGATCGTCGCCGAATTGGTCGATCAAGTGATCGGTTACCCTAAAAACTCCACCGTCACGACCAATATCCTGGCCGAGCAGAACAACTGAATCGTCTTTTTCCATTTCCTGTCGCAGTGCCAGATTGAGAGCCTCGACCATCGTCATTTTAGCCATGAGGTTCCTCCTCCTTCACAGTTTTCAGGTTCCGGACCAGTTCTGCTTTTTGTACCTGAAGATGGGGCGGCAGTTCAGCGTAGAGATGGTCAAACATATTTAGCGGATCTCCGAGTTCCTTCATCTGGAGTTCCACTCGGTCAATCGCGTCCTGGATTTCCAGTTTAATTTTTTCCTCAAGGTCGTCAAGATCACTTTCAGAAAGGTACTTTTTTCCATGAAGATACTTTTGATAGCGAAGAAGCGGATCTTTTTGTTTCCAAAGTTCAACTTCCTCCTCTGACCGGTACTTTTTAGGATCGTCCGCAGTGGTGTGCATCATAATGCGATATGTCACACACTCGATAAAAGTCGGACCGCCGCCGGACCTGGCCCGGTCAACGGCTTCCGAGGCTGCCGCATACACTGCCAGAAAATCATTGCCATCAACCTGGATTCCGGGCATTCCATAGGCTATAGCCTTTTGAGCCAGGGTTTCTGAATGTGTTTGCTTGTTAAGCGGGACAGAGATTGCCCACTGGTTATTTTGGCAGATAAAGATCACAGGGCTTTGATAAACGGCGGCGCAATTCATCGCTTCATGGAAGTCGCCCTCAGAGGTTGCCCCATCGCCAAAGAAAGTCATCACGACTTCATCAGTTTTCCGGTATTTTGCTGCCATCCCAAGACCTACGGCATGAAGAATCTGGGAAGCCACTGGCACGGACATAGGTAAATCCCGCTGATTTTTGGAAATGATGTTCCCTTCATTGTAGCCGCTGTAATAAAGCAGGACGCTTTCCATTGATCTGCCCCGCATGATTTCCGCGGCTGTCTCACGAAAAGAGGGGACCAGCCAGTCGCTGTCGCGGAGTAAGGCCACGGTGCCGATCTGTGAAGCTTCCTGTCCTTTTATGGGAGGGAAGGTGCCGATACGACCCTGCCGCTGCAGATTGAGCATTCGCTCATCGAATCTTCGACCGAGTAGTGCGGCCCGCAGCATTTTAAGGTGGACTTCTTTGGGAATATCGGGTTCCAGCTCTGAATCGAGCTTGTTGTTTTCGTCAAGGATGGAGAGATAGTCAATATCGTTTGTAAGAGTAAGAGGTTTTCGACCCATAGAAAGATTCCTTTAGAACGCCATTGAGAGAAATCAATACAATTCGAATCAGCAAATACTATCCTACTAATATATACATGTGCCGAGGAATTTCAATTGTGAAAACGGGGGAAAAGGGCACTAGGTGAGAATCAGAACAGGGTCAGGAAAAATGGTATCGGGTTTGCACGATGAAGGAACATATCCCAGATAAGAGGGGATATGTTTCTTCCGCAAATATTTTTTCTTGTTTTTTGTGAACGAAAATAATTTTAATCTGTATGGTTTTAATCAAATTGTGACTTAAATCGGGCAAATTCAGCCTGCAGGCTTTTTATTTCCTCGCGCAGTGCATCTATCTGCTCCTGGAGTTTGTTTATCCTGTCGTTGTCACTGCTCCGGTCAATCTCGGGAGCAACTCTTTGCCGGATGATAGTTGTTTCAACGGGTTTCTCCTGCGGCATGCCACTTAAAAGGTGGGTGTAACGGGCTTCCTTACGACCGGGTTGCCGTGGCAGCTTACTCACCAGTTTCATGTCTTCGAGGTTGGTTATGACCTTCTGGACGTCATCGAGAGTGGGAAAAGCATACAGACGATCGGTGCGGCTGCGGATTTCACCGGCGGTTTGCGGCCCGCGCAACAAAAGGATACAGATAATGGCCTGCTCGCTGGTCACCAGTTTCAATTCATGTGAAAAAATCTGTTCGTATTTGGCAACCCTGCTGATGTTGCTCTGCCTGATCAGCTTTCGCTCAAGCAAACCGTTTAATGCATAGACAACGGTTCCCTCGTCATAGGATACTACCGGGTCCCGATTGGATTTCTGATTGCATGCATTTATTAAAGCATTCAGCGTAAGAGGGTAGTAGTCGGGGGTTGCCATTTCCTTTTCCATCAAACAGCCAAGAACCCGGACTTCATCGTCGGTGAGTAATATGTCCATAAAGCCTATTTTGAATTAAAAAATTTACCAATGCGGTCAACAATGGTGGATGGCATTTCAAAAACATTTGGGATTATTTTTCGATGATTATTTCGTTTTGTTCCAGCCAGTTTGAAGTCGGTATAAAATTTTTTTCCGCAAGAAGGACAGGCCATCAGCATTCCTCCTATGTTAACAGGAAATCGTAATTTTTGACCACATTTTGGACAATCTTTTTCAGTATAATTAGTCATAACGAACTCGTAAAATAACTTTCCAAGTTAATAAGTTGATGTTTGACAGTTTTATCATCGTTATGCCATGCCCGAGATACCTGACTTCAATGACATGTTCCGCTGTTCAATATTTCCCGGATTTTAAGAGATAATTGAGACATGTTAAAGGGCTTTTGAATAAATCCTTCACAGCCCCTGTTGATTATTTCGCGAGCTTGGCCATCAATGCTGTAGCCGCTGCACAGCAGCGCCCGTACAGCTGGATTAATATTTTTCAGCCTGTCGAACAGTTCACCTCCATTCATGTGGGGCATTATCATATCGATGATAAGCAGATCGATCTGATCCTTGTTTTCACTGTACATATTAATAGCTTCCGGCCCGGATGCTGCCGTCAGTACTTTGTAGCCAAGCACTGAAAGCATTTCCCTGCCTACTTCGATAATCATAGGTTCGTCATCAATTAAAAGAACAGTTTCCGAGCCATTTTCTACAGTTGGAAAGATTTCAGCTTCGGGTAAAATCTTTTTATCCGTTGCCGGTAAAAGAATGGTGAAACTGGTTCCTTCGTTCAAGGTACTTTTGACTGAGATAGCACCCGAATGATTACGGATAATTCCATAGACCATTGCCAGGCCGAGACCGGTTCCGTGGCCGATGTCTTTAGTGGTAAAGAAGGGATCAAAGATCTTGTGTATAGTTTGGTTGTCCATTCCCTCACCGGTATCTGAAAGAGTCAGTTCCACATAGTTTCCGGCAGCTATATCATGAAAGCAGGCATCACTTTCCTGAAGGACACGCCGGTTGGAGGTAATTGTTATGGTTCCACCTCTTTTCATCGCCTGGCCCGCATTGACCAGAAGGTTGAGTAAAACCTGCTCTATCTGGTTGCTGTCCACTTCTATCGGCCAGAGATTGCTCTGCAAGGTCGTGGATATGGAGATTTCTTTTTTTGTCCGGCCAAACATCTGAATGCTTTTTTCAACAAGCGAATTTAAATCTGCAGGATGTACTTCATACTTCCCGCCACGGGCAAATCCAAGCAACCTGGTTGTTAAGGCGGCAGCGCTTTCTACATATCCTTCGATATTTTTAAGCTGTAAAAAGTGGGGGTGTGTGGGCATAAGATCATTGAGCATGAGCGTTGTTTTACCCTGGATCCCCATGAGCAGGTTGTTGAAATCATGGGCTATACCACCGGCGAGGGTGCCAAGTGACTCAAGGCGCTGGGCTTGCTGAAGTTTTTCCTCTAAAGCTTTTCTGGATTTTTCAGCAGCTTTTCTTTCTGTAATGTCTCTTGCGATACCTCTGCAGCCGGTCGTTTCGCCGTCTTCATTAAGAATTGCTGAGATTACCGTTTCAGCGTAGAGGATTTGGTCGTTTTTGCAATGGAATACCAGTTCCAGTGTTTTTTTAGTTTGTTTTCCGCTAAAAGCAGCAGCGACACCTTCTGCGACATTTATAATCGTCTGCTCACTCATATACTCGCTGGTTTTCATACCAATGAGTTGCTGTTCACTATAGCCGATCATATCGCAAAGCGCCCTGTTGGCGAGAACCAGATTACCGTCCAGTCCTATTTCATAATAACCGTCTTCTATGCTTTCAATAATATTGCGATATTTTTTTTCGCTGGCAATTATTTCCTTGCCTTGTCTTTTGCGCTCGATAGCGAGAGCAACCTGGTCGGAAACAGAATGAAGAACTTCCAGGTCAATTTCATCGAAATCGTGTAACTCATCGTAGCGCTGAGCAGCCATGACCCCGATCACTTCTCCTCTTATTTTTAACGGAACGCCGAGCCAAACCTCTGGAGCCGTGCCGATAATACGATTTTCTGCGACTCTTTGCTGTAAATCCGTCTGATTGAGGAAAATTGGCTTTTGGGCAAGAATAACCTCGCCTGTCAGAGAGTTTTCCAGACTGAACTGGTCGGCATATACAAAATCTGAATCAAACTGATCGATGAAATACGGAAAGGAGACCCGCTGAGATTTTTCGTGGTAAATTGCAATGTAAAAATTTCTGAGATCGATAATCTCCCCAAGGATGAGATGAATAGAAGCATAAAGCTCCCGAAGATCTTTGGTTGTATTAACGGCATTCGAGATGGAGGAGAGGGTGCGGGTGATTTGTTCAGCTCTCTTTCGCTCAGCTATCTCCTTTTTAAGCTGTTTATTTGCTTCCAGAAGCTCGGTCTTGCGTAGATGTATTTGTCTTTCGAGATTTTCAAGAGTCTTGTTGGAGAAAGATTGCGCAGACTGATTTGACTGGGCGGATTGTTTGGTGTCGGCTTGGTAATCTAAACTGATCATTGCTTTAATTGACTTTTCTCATTTTTCGGGATTTTTTATTTATGGACGCTGGACTTCTAAATAAAAATAGAACCTTCATAAAACATTTTTCTGTGGCGCGACAAGAAACATCTGCATTTAGCAGAAATCTTGGAATTGGATCCAGCCTATATAAAGCATACTTATATGCCTGATTGTTTGCAAGCCACTTACTGCAAACTGTTAGAATTCCAGGTTCAGGGTTCAGGATCTTGGACGACATTGCTGCGATCACTTTGTTTTCACGTACCAAGCACATTCATTGAAAATAGATAGAAGCTTGAGCCACACCCTATAATTCTCAATAATCATACATATTTGTAAAATATCCTCACCGCATTGTCTCACTTTCACCAAAATGCAATGTGTCATTTCGATTTGTTCACAATAGGGTTTCAAACGAAACTAGCGTAATTGTCTGATTTTACAGTTTATACCAAGAATCATCAGCTTTGGCACAGGCCTTGCTGTAAACCGATACATGAATGTCTCATTAAGCTATTGGGAATACAGGGAATTCCTGACAGTAAAGAGCATGAGGGAAATGATTTTTTCGATCACATCAGTCTTCAAAAAAGGCGGAATCGAGAAGTGTTATTGCTGGTTTAACCAGTGCAATCAACCAAGGAGAGAGGAAATGGAACGTCGTGAATTCCTGAAAAAAGCAGGACTTGGAGCAGCTGCAGTTGCAGCAACCACAATCAATGCACCTTTTGTTCATGCAACAAAGAAAACGCCGATAAAGTGGCGCCTGCAAACGTATGCAGGCCCTGCTCTGGCAGAATATGTCATCAAGCCGCAGATCGATGCATTTAATAAGATCGCCAAAGGTGAAATGGTTATCGA
>JBARUR010000118.1:0-20602 GCA_049645845.1 Desulforhopalus sp.
ATTTCAAAGATGTCTTCTGGAAAATAATCTTTTATTACGAAATTACCACAGTAATAACCAGCCCAAAATGTTGTCAGGATGAATTGACATTATCATCACAATTCCTTATACATATATGCACAGTTTATGAACAAAACCACGAGCTGCGTTTGTTGATTTTGGTGGTTGCAAGAAAAAATTGCTATAAAATCAGGACATTTTATCATTTATTTTTTCTATGAATGATATCATCTAAACTTGACGGTTATCGGATAAGCTCCTATTATAGTTCGCTTAGGCTTGTCCATAAGTCGAATATTTTTCTATCAATGGTGCACATCAGGCTATCATAAACGAAGGAGTGTAGAATGCTGGAACTGAAAAAAGGCGATGAGATTCTTGCGGTTGTCGGTGGCGTCACCAACATTGCCGAAGCCCGAAATGTTTTTGCTGAAAATCTTGATGAAATCAACAATAAGAAACTTGCCCGGATAAACAACGAAGATGCATTAATTAAGATCGCCAATACCATAAAAATGTGCCGGCCTGATAATGTCTTCATTAATACCGGTACGGTCGATGACATACAATGGATCAGAGAATACTCACTCGAAAAAGGTGAAGAAAAGCCCTTAGCCAAAGAAGGGCATACAATCCATTTCGATTTGCCGGAAGATCAAGCCAGATTAGTGAACCAAACTTTCTATATTATCAATGAAGGGGAGAAGATGAGCTCCCTGGCTAAATCAGTTTTACGAAGTGAAGCAATTGATTACGTCAAAAAATACATGCCTGGAATTATGACGGGCAAAACTATGATAGTAGGTTTTTACAGCCGGGGGCCCGTTGGTGCCGAAGCAGCTCTTCCTGCAATTGAGATATCCTCTTCAGGTTATGTTCTGCATTCCGCTGAATTATTATACAGAAACTGTTTTAATGACTTTGACGCGGAAACGCAACGAACCGGACTCTTTTTCACAAATGTTCATTCAGAAGGCAGTAATACTTCAGAAGATGTCCCTAATGCCCGGATTTTCATGGACAGAAGCTGGATGACAACTTTTTCCACTTTTTGTACCTATGCCGGAAATACCTTGCTGTTAAAAAAAGGGAATCACCGCTTCAGCGTTGATTATGCAACTTATTGTAAGGTGGAAGAACAGTTATCCGAACATATGTTTATCACTGGCATGACAGGTCCCGACGGCAGAAAAACATTTTTTGCCGGAGCAGCGCCGTCCGGATGCGGCAAGACTACAACTGCTATGGTTGGAACAGACTTTATCGGCGACGACCTTGCCCAGTTCTGGATTGACAAAAGCGGCGTGCTTCGTGCCGTAAACCCTGAGAAAGGAATCTTCGGCATTGTAGAAGATGTAAACCGTGAGGGCGACCCCTTTCTGATGGATTGTCTGCGTGGTGACGGAACTGAAGTTATCTGGTCAAATGTTCTTGTTGCTGACGGAGTACCACATTGGGTTGGCAACGGTGAAACCGCACCGGAAAATGGAATAAATTTCCAAGGCGAATGGTTCAAAGGAAAATTAGGGCCGGACGGAAAACCTGTACCCATGTCCCATAAAAATTCACGGTGTACTCTTGTTGCTTCCGCAATTGCCAATCATGCAACCGAGTTATCCGAGGACCCTAATGGCGTACCCATTAAGGTCATCACTTATTCAGGAAGAGATGCCGACACGATGCCTCCGGTATGGGTTGCCAAAAACTCTAGTGAAGGCGTAGTGATTGGTGCCTCAATTGTTTCGAAAGCTACTGCCACCGAAGTTGGTGCAACAGGTGTCAACAGACAGCCCTGGGCAAATGCTCCGTTTATACCTGGTGCACTGGCTGATTATATGGATGCTCAATTCACCTTCTTCAATTCAACCAAATTCTCCGATAAAACCCGTCCTATAATGGCGGGGTTGAACTATTTTCTCACTCATGGCAACAGGGGAGGAACAGGCAATGCTCTGCTAGGAGAAAAAAAGGATGTCAGGGTCTGGCTTGGCTGGTTGGAACTGTTTGCAAACGCCGAAGTAGATGCTATCACCACTCCGATCGGATATCTGCCGAAGTACGAAGACCTGGTGCCTTTGTTTAAGACCATTAACAAGGAATATCCACAGTCTTTATATGATATGCAGTTTGCCCTCTATGTAGATAAGATTGTGGCTCGCCTCGATCTCCAGCGTGAGGCATACAGCAAGGAGCCCGAAATTCCAAAAATCCTTTTTGAAATTTATGAGAACCAGAAAAAGCAACTCCTCCAGCTGAGCGAAAAATACGGCCCGATCATTACCATGGATAAACTTGTATGATTTTTCATGTCACACAGCCCTGTTTTCCGCAGGGCTGTGGTAAACGTTCACCAGGACTCCATCTGCGCACGATCAGACGGCCGGGCTTAGGCTAACTATAGCCCGCCCGCTTGCCGGTGCCAACATCCCCATCGATACATTCCAAATTGTTAAAAACTCCAGGCTTCCGCTAAAACATAATGACCCCTCACTCGGAACAATCCTCCGAAAGCATGATCCTTAAGGTTTCTGAGCCCAGACACCTCAATACTTACTCTCTCGTCCTTTCAGCTTCCGGCATTACCCACCGTATTCAATATATTTCTGCCGATCATATTGAAATTTATGTCAATACCAAACAAAAGGAACGTGCGTTATACGAGATATCTGCCTACGACCGGGAAAACAGAGACTGGCCTCCTTCTGTTCAACCTGACAATTTTTCCCCCACTTTTCGCGCTATGAGTTCCATGGTCATCGGCATCCTGATCTTTATATATGGCATTACCGGCGACTGGCACCATGAATCTATCTGGTTTCAGCAAGGTGCCGGTAACTCTGCCGCCATTCTTAACAATTTCGAATTTTACCGGCTGGTAACACCACTCACCCTGCACGCCGATGTCGTTCATCTTCTTGGTAACTGCTTTCTCGGTGGAATTCTTTTACATTACTTTCTTCATCTTACCGGGAACGGTATTGGTCTCTTTAGTATGCTTGTCACCGCAACCATTGCCAACCTTATCAATGTGGTAATGCATGGGCCCGGACATCTCTTTGTCGGTTTTTCAACCGCAGTTTTCAGTATCATAGGCATGCTCTGTACCATCAGTTTTGCCATGAAGCAAAAACGCTTTACTTTTCATTTCTTCATGCCCGTGATGTCGGGTCTTGCTTTTCTTGCTTTTTTAGGTTCAAGCGGAGAGAGAACTGATCTCGGAGCGCACTTGTTTGGTCTTTTATGCGGGCTTATTTCCGGTAATTTTGTTCGCCTGCCAATCTTCTCTTTTTTGCGGTCATCGTTTTTTATACAAACCACTTTAGGGATGCTCACCTTCACAATTTTCTTTTTATGCTGGTTTCTGGCTTTATCTTTATGAGGAGTGAAATCGTCGCAAACTCGCAAATAATTACGATTCACATTGCAATCCCTACCATGAATTATTACCCTAATGGGTCGAGTACAGCATTTTTAGAGATCCTCACACATTAGAACGCTTTCATTGTCAGGTTTCAGTGGGGAGGGTATTCATTCAGATTATTACATTCAGGAGATTTTTTATGTCCAATCAGGATCAACAGCCTCCATGGGGAAAAAAGAACAAGCCTCAGACCCCGGAAGAGATTGTGTCTCAATTGATAAACAAATTGCAGGATTTTTTCTCTGATAAAAAAAAGCCCCCGCCGGGAGACAATGAGCCCTCCCGTCCGCCTTCTTCACCATTTGCTAATATTGGGAAAATATTGGCTGTTGTACTCATCATTATTATTTTGCAAGGGGTGTATTCATCTTTTTTCAAAATTACACCGGGTGAGGTGGGAGTCGTTCTGCGATTTGGAGAATATTCGCGCACGGTTCCTTCGGGATTACATTTCAAGGTTCCTTATATAGATACGCTCTATAAAGTCGATGTAGAGAGTATCAGGAAAGAAGAATTTGGATTCCGCAATCGATCATCTGCGCAAACTTCCTTCAACCAAAATACATATAATACCGAGTCGCTCATGTTGACAGCGGATAAAAAAGTTATCAACGTTGCCTGGATCGTGCAATACAGAGTCGCTGACCCATATGCTTTTCTCTTTGTAGTTTCAGATATCGCCCAGGCGATTCGTGATAATTCCGAAAGTGTCACCAGGCGAATAGTCGGAAATATGGATTTTGACTATGTACTGAGTAATCGAGACCTGCTCGCTGCTTCGGTAAAAACCGAATTGCAGGAACAACTTGATAAGTTGTTTCCAAAAGGAATGAGCGGCATCAGTATCGGAACTGTTCAATTTCAGGACATTAACCCGCCAGATCCTGTTAAACCGGCCTTCAACGAAGTTAACGAAGCCGACCAGGATATGGAGCGACTCGTCAATGAAGCTCAGGAAACCTATAACCGTGTTATTCCCAAGGCCTTCGGTGATGCCAAGAAAATGATTGAAGAGGCATACGGATACCAGGCCCAACGTATTAATGACGCCCAAGGTGAATCGCAGAGGTTCATTGACATTCTTGCAGAATATAAAAACGCCCCGGATGTCACCCGTAAACGAATGTATTTGGAAACCATGAAAAAGATACTGCCCACTGTAGAATCCGTCTATGTGATTGATAAAGATCAACAGTCACCTCTTCCACTCCTGAACATCACTTCAGCGAATGGCTTGTCTGCAGCAACACAGCCTAAACAGACTGATTCTACTCAAAGGAATTAAATATGAAACAGATAGCCCAATTTTTACTTGTCGGTCTTGTCCTTCTGGCAATTGTTCTCGTCTATGACGGCTTCTTTATTCTTGAGGAAGGAAAGCAGGTTGTCATCACCCAATTCGGAGCACCGGTCGGTGATCCTGTCACCGATGCCGGACTACACTTCAAAATGCCTTTTGTCCAGCAGACCGAGGTTTTTGAAAAGAAAATCCAGATATGGGACGGAGATCCAAACCAGATTCCCACTAACGATAAAACATATGTATATCTCGATGTAACCGCCCGATGGCGAATAACTGATGCCTTGCAGTTCCTCCAGGCAGTCAAAAATGAAGCAAGAGCGCAATCTCTTTTAAGTGACATTATTGACGGTACTGTTCGGGATATGGTTAATAAGAACGATTTGATAGAGATCATCCGAAGTTCGGACTGGTCTATTGAAACCATGTCTCCAACCACGGCCGCTTCCGCCATCGGCACTAAACCCAAAAATGGCCGTGACCAGATTTCCAACCAGGTGCTTGAATTAGCCTCAAGAGTCACTCCACAGTACGGAATCGAGCTGATTGATGTAATGATTAAAAGAGTAAACTATATTGATTCGGTCCGCCTTAAAGTATACGACAGGATGATTTCTGAAAGAAAGCGCATTGCTGCTGAAAAACGATCAATGGGTGAAGGCCAGAAAGCCGAAATACTTGGTACCGTAGATCGAAAACTAAAGGAAGTAATCTCCACTGCCAGACGGGATGCCTTATTGATTAAAGGTAAAGCCGATGCCGAGGCTACCAGAATTTATGGTGATGCTTACTCCCAAGATACCGAATTTTTTAATTTCCTCAAAACATTGGAAAGTTATCCGGTAATGATTGGCGGCAATACTTCCCTGGTGCTGTCCTCTGATTCTGATTTATATCGTTTCTTGAAGTCAGTGGAAGGAAATTAAGAAGTCATTGTTTTTATCCTGTCCGGATTATGCAGTTGTGCAATTCATCAATGCACAACTGCATACCTCCCGGCATTAGCCCGCATTTCTCATCAGTTCAGTTCAGGGTGTATCGCAAAACCAGTATACGCGAGTACCATTAAATACATTATCCTTAAGAAGGACGTCTATCATCCAAACCGCCGCTTGTACCCGGATATGCCGGAGCCTGGTTCTTTTGATATGGTATTCTTCCCTTAGCTTCAAGAATGCCTTTGAATTTTTCCACTTGCTCTTCATTTTCAATCTCATCCGTTTCCAGCTGCTCAAAGCGACAATTGCAATAGCTCAACTGCCCTTCGCACCAAGGGCAAATCTCAACAGTGCAGCCCAAAAGGTGAAACTTCCCGTCTGCAACGCCACATGCCGGGCAGAGTTCCTTTTCAATTCCTTTTTCTGCAGGATACTCAACCATGTTTTCTGCCACGGGACATACTTTCAAGAATTCTTCCTGGCTTTGAAAACCAAAAAAGGATAATACTTCGGGATCTACTTCCTTTTGATATTCTCCCAAGAAGAGGATCTGCTCTGCAGAAACGGCATATAAATATGAAAAATCAGCAGTCGAAACGACAAAAAGATGAATTCCCTGACGATCAATAAGCCGGGCAATCCGCCTCACAGCTTCTTCGCGTGCCTCAGGCAAAGATGAATAGTGCTCCCGCAATAACCTTATGACAAATGCGTTGTTGCTGTATTGATGAACCAGAGCAACAGCATCTTTGATCTCATTATCCGGTACACCATATTGAATGAAGAGTTCTATCTCCTTGATGAGCTGGTGTATCTTATTTTCGATTGGCATAATATTCCTTCAAATATATGTTGTAGATATTGCTCCGGCAGGTAATGTAAATTATTAACAAAATAATCTTGAGAGGGCAATTTTAAGTTCGTTTGCCGAAAAGTCAAAATTATATTATAGTATATCCCAGAAGGTTGTCCGAGCATCAATTACGGGCACGTCTGTTTAGCTTTCACGTTATAGCCAAGTCCATTAGTAATTTCTTCCTGAGAACCTGCATTCAGTTCAGTCCCTTCAAAGCATAGGGACTATAACGAGTAACTCTTTGCGGGTTATTAGATATCGCTTTTGTAGTGTTTTGCACCTAAAAGCCTGTCATTCTGTTCAGTATCCCAAAAGGGATATTTAAAATGAATAATGTAGCTTCTTTCGTCCCGTTTACTGGATTAGGGATAAAACTTCAAGAAGTTATCTCCCCCTTTTAAGGGGTACAGAAAACACCCCTTAAACGGGGGTGGAAAAACACGTCCCGATATTATCCATTTATTGGGATTAAAGTCCTTCCGGCAAAATTTTCCATCCAGTCCTGCAAGGTTATTATCTATACTTTGGTGTATTTGCAGGCTACTTCTATCCCCTTGGACTGCCGGGGTTATCATTAAATCAGAAGTGCGTGTTCCGTACGGAGTCACCGTTTCGCCAACCATGAGGAATTACTATGTCACAAGAATTTGCAACCCTCTCTCTTGAAGGAAAAGATTACAAGCTTCCCATTATTATCGGTACAAGAGGGGATAAAGCCATTGATATTCGTCAGCTGTTGAAAAAGACCGGCTATACTACTTTGGACAGCGGCTATATGAACACTGGTTCATGCACTTCAGCAATCACTTACCTCGATGGCGCAAAAGGGATTCTTGATTATCGCGGTTATGCTATTGAAGATCTCGCAAAGAATTGCAGCTTCACTGAAGTTGCCTACTTAATCCTCCACGGAGAACTGCCGACTTTTGATGCCCTGGAAGTCTTCAAACACGAGATGCGTCGCTTTGCCTTGCTGCATGAAGATATGATCCACTTTTTCGATCATTTTCCACCAAACGCTTCGCCGATGTCTATTCTCTCAACCACTGTTAACTCTCTGCACAACTATTATCCCGAGATGGATGATGAAGACGATCCATACGGTGGATATTCCGTCACTACGGCGCGCCTGCTAGCCAAGACAAGAACCATTGCCGCTTTTTCCTATAAAAAGAGCATAGGCCATCCTCTTGTTTACCCCAGTCCCAGGTTGAATTATTGTGAGAATTTTCTCAACATGATGTTTGACAGGCCCAATCTTCCATACAAGATTAAACCCGAATTCGTTTCCGCCCTGAATAAATTACTTATTCTACATGCCGATCATGAGCAAAATTGCTCGACATCGACGGTACGCTTGGTCGGGAGTGCGGGTGCCAACCTCTATGCTTCAATTTCCGCAGGGATCAGTGCATTATGGGGCCCGCTCCACGGAGGAGCTAATCAGGCAGTCATTGAAATGCTCCAGGCTATCCACAGAGACGGCAACAACTACAAAAAATACATAGCAAAGGCGAAAGATAAAAACGACCCCTTTCGACTCACCGGATTCGGTCATCGTGTTTATAAAACTTTTGATCCTCGCGCAAAAATAATAAAAGAAGCCTGCAATGAAATAATGTCCGATCTTGAGATCCACGATCCACTGCTTGATATAGCCCTGGAAATGGAAGAACACGCTAAAACCGATGAGTATTTCATTCAGCGAAATCTTTACCCTAATGTCGATTTTTATAGTGGAATCATTTACCGCGCGATGGGTATCCCAACCAATATGTTCACCGTAATGTTTGCTCTTGGTCGTTTGCCGGGCTGGATAGCTCAATGGACTGAGATGAAGGAAGATCGTGAGAATGCCAGAATCGGACGCCCTCGTCAGGTATATTCGGGACAACCCCGAAGGACATTCATTCCTATGAAGGATCGTTCATAACGGTCTTTCATACTACGATGAAGAAGTGCACAGGATTCTGTTACAGAATCCCGTGCACAATGATTCCACAAAAGATTTTGCAGCAAGCAAAAAAGCAGATGACGAGTTTTTACTGCACAATCGATAAGGCGCACCTATTTTGCGAGACTTTTGCCAACCTCAAAATTAACCACAAGGGGCACATCTAGTGATAAAGCATTTTCCATGGCCGTTTTAATGATAATCCTTGTATTATCCAACTCTGCTTCGGGCAATTCAAAAACCAGTTCATCGTGAATTTGCAGCAACAATCCCGCAGATAGCCCATTCTCTTTAATGGCACGATCACATTCTATCATCGCAAGTTTAATGATATCTGCTGCAGTTCCCTGGATAGGTGTATTAATGGCCATTCTTTCAGCAAATTCTCTTCGAATCCGGTTTTTTGAACCAATTTCGGGGACATTTCTCCGGCGTCCCAGCAAAGTAGTTACGTACCCTTTTTCCCTTGCCTCCATCACGATATCTTCCATAAATTTTTGCACACCGGTATAAAGGCGAAAATAACTGTCGATAAACCTCTGCGCCTCTTTTCTGCCAATATCAAGTTGGCTTGCCAGACCGAAACTGCTCATGCCGTAAACTATACCGAAATTTATAGTCTTTGCGACTCTGCGCATTTCAGAAGTTATGAGTAAAGGAGAGACGCCAAAAATCTCTGCTGCGGTTCTGGCATGTATATCCTCTCCTGATCTAAAAGCTGCAAGCAAAGCTTTATCCTGAGAGTAATGTGCGAGTACCCGTAAATCTATCTGGGAATAATCCGCAGAAATAAAAACCAGCTCATTGCTTGGCACAAAAGCTCCACGGATACGGTTTCCTTCTTCCGTACGAATGGGAATATTCTGCAAATTGGGATCACTGCTGGAAAGACGGCCTGTTGCGGTCACGGCCTGATTGAAAGATGAATGTATCCTGCCGGTTGCCGAATCCTGCAGCAAAGTAAGCCTTTCAACATAAGTCGAGAGCAATTTTGCCACCGTCCGATACCGCAATATCAGAGCAGGCAGCTCATGTTTTTTAGCGAGTTTTTCCAAAACCTTAACATCAGTCGAATAACCCGTTTTCGTTTTTCTGCCCTGTTGCAGCCCCTGTTCTTCAAATAATATCTGAGCAAGCTGACGTGAAGAATTGATATTGAAAGGGTGTCCGGCCAAAGAATAGATTTGTTCTTCCAGCTCTTTGAGTTTTCCTGTGAATTCATGAGAAAGATCAGCAAGAACAGCAGGATCAATGCAGATTCCGGCCAATTCCATTCCGGAAAGTATAGTCACTATCGGCATTTCAACTTTTTGGAAAAGGTCCATCAAACCTTTTTCACGCAGCAAAGGCTCAAATTCCTGCCAAAGCATGAGCGTTCCATAAACATCCTCACAACTATAAATACCTGCATTTTCAATATCTACATAAGCAAAACAATCTTCTCTTTTATCCCCTCCGACAATTTCATCAAAAGAGGTCATTTTCACATCCCGCTGTAGGCAGAGCGCATCGAGTTTCAGAGAATTTCCTTCGTTTTCAAGAAGATATGCTGCAATGAGAGTATCGAAGAGCGGCCCACCAAGTTCGATCCCCCACTGTTGCTTGATTACAGTAAAATCATATTTCAGATTATGGCAGACTTTTGGTAATTTTGTGGATACCAGAAATGGCTTCAAGGCCGCAAGAACTTCCTGTGCGTCAATTTGATTGTGAACTGGGTTGCCCTCTTTGTCCAAGTGACCAACGGGAATGTACCAAGCCCTCTCCAGATCGGTACAAAGGGAAATGCCGACAAGCTTTGCTTTTCTTGCATTGAGAGAAGTGGTTTCTGTATCGACAACAAGAAGTTCAGCATCCTGTAGATCATTTACAAGTTCTGCCAATTGATCACGATTGCGCACAGTAACAAACCCATCGACAGGCACCGCTATTGCCGTATCGACTCCTTTTAAGAGGGTGGTAAACTCAAGCTCTTTATATATATCGACGAGTTTATCATTGTTTCCTTCCCTCAGGAGGTAGTTTTCAAGTTGCTCGGGGATTGCAACATCAGACTTAAGACTAATTAATTCGCGTGAAAGGTACGCCTGGTCACGATGTTCGATTAAATTTGCTTTCACTTTAGACTTTTTCAGATCGTCAACATGTGCATACAACTCATCCAGAGTGATGTATTCACCGATCAGTTTGCCCGCAGTCTTCGGACCGACACCCGGAACTCCCGGAATGTTATCGGAACTGTCACCTATCAAAGCGAAAAGATCAAGAAGTTGGTCTGGACGCACGCCATATTTCAGCTTTACAGCTTCCTGATCCATAACCTTATCTTTCATGGGATCCCACATGACCACATCTTCAGATATAAGCTGCAGAAGATCCTTGTCTCCGGAAACGATTACGACTTTGTAGCCCATGGAAATAAACTTCTCCACCATGGAAGCTATGATATCATCAGCCTCAACATCCGGTTCTTCTAGCGTAGTAAGGTTTGCTGCTGCTACAAACCTCTTGATAAAGGGGATCTGAACACTCAAGTCATCAGCCATTGGGGGACGATTAGCTTTATATTGCTCATAAAGCCTGTGACGGAAAACCTGCCCCCTGCTGTCAAAGGCTATGGCCAGATACTGAGGATTTTTTTCTCGAATCAGCCGCTTAACCATATTGATAAATCCGAGAACTGCCTGGGTTGGCATGCCCTTGCTATTTGAAAGCGGCACTATGGCGTGATAAGCGCGGTAGATATAAGCACTACCGTCAATTATATAAATTTCTTCTTTCAAAACCTGCAACTCCAAATGTTAGAGGATTTTTTCGGGAACTTATTTGTTTCCGAAACATTGAATATCTGTCTTGTTTCGTGATCCTGAGTATAGCGGTTTTTCAAGTTTTTGTATTGAAGAATCTATTTCCCTTCCGGTACTCGAAAACCTGCACAAAAAAAGCCCCGGACAGGTATTGTCCGGGGCTTTTTTTGTATTTTTATCTACAATTAACCTTTACCTTAAGGATCTCACCCAGGAAGCCTGCGGCCCTTTATCACCTGTAGTTTCACCAAAGCTGACGCTGTCTCCTTCCGACAGTTCATCCATATTTAAATTCTTCAATGCATTCTCATGGAAATAAATATCTCGTTTATCTGCTGAGGTTATAAATCCATATGACTCATGCGGAGAAACTTTTCTAATTACTCCTAAGCCATCCAGAGGGCCTGCCTGGTTTGGCTGTTTTTGGCTTTTTCTTTTTTTTCTCTGGATCTCTTTTAGCTGTAAGGTCAACACGTCAAAGGATTCAGTAAGTGCGGCACGTACCGTCTCGCCTCTCCTCGTCACAACAGCGGTATCATTTGGTACTGACGCTACCAGCTTGATCTCATATCCACCCTCTTTATAATGGGTAGTGGCTTCGATGCTGACACGTAAATGAAGAACGAAATTAGGATAGTGGCGGATCAATTTCTCTTGCTCCTCCTGGATTTTCGTCTGCCAACCTTTACGTAACTCAACATTTCTGGCTTCGATCTTCAGTTCCATATAGTTCCTCCAGCTTTGTTACAAACAGTGGTTATCCACTTGTTTTACTCATGCATCATAGATGCATCCCCTGCAACACTCCAACGGAACCAGACGGTGGGAACATTTGAAACACCTGGTCCGAAGAAGGTCCGCTTAAGCTTATATTATATTCTCCCATCCTCCAGAATCAAGGTTGTTGAACGAATTACCATAGCGAATCAGGGCTATCTAACTTTATATTTTCAAAAAAACGAGAAATATGGCTATTCAAATATTTTCCATGTATAGTAGTGGAGCTTAAATTACCATAACACAGACTATCAGGAGAGTTATATTGCAGAGCAAAAAGAACGGGATTATCCTCCTCAATATGGGAGGCCCTGATTCCTTGGATAATGTCCGGCCATTTCTTTTCAACCTTTTTTCCGATCGTGAAATAATCAAACTTGGCCCCGCATTTCTGCAAAAATTTCTGGCATGGATAATATCCCGAAAACGCGCACCGAAAAGCAAAGCAATCTATGCCAGGATAGGTGGGAAATCCCCACTTAAGGAGATCAGCTTTCAACAGGCAAAAGCCCTGCAAGAAGCACTCAGCGATGAGGGCAGCTATTCGGTTACTGTAGCGATGCGCTATTGGTCACCTTTTGCTGACGACGCAATAAAGGAACTCTTAGCGGCAGAAGTAGACCACATTACCGCCCTTACACTGTATCCCCACTATTCAAAAGCAACCACAGGCTCATCGCTTTCACATCTTCAGCAAAGTGTTCGGAGGCTTGCCCCGGATATTCCTTTTTCCAGCATTTCCTCATGGCCTGTCCAGAACAGTTATATTGACGCCTTGGCAGAAAATATAGAAAAAGGCCTACAGACCTTCGAAACAGGACCTGTGGAAATTGTATACAGTGCACATAGTCTGCCGGTATCCTTCATCCGGGACGGAGATCCCTATGTCGATCATATCAAACAGACCATAGCAGAAATAGAAAAGATAACACATCAGAGCGGCAGACTCTGTTATCAAAGCAGAAGCGGACCGGTTGAATGGCTTTCCCCTTCGACCCCCGAGATGCTGGAAACTCTCGCAGAGGAAGGTTGTAAAAATATACTGATGGTACCAATAAGCTTTGTCTCTGATCATGTGGAGACGCTTTACGAGATAAGTATTCTCTACCGTGATCAGGCAGCTCAAAGAGGAATATGCCTCAAACAGTCTGAATCCCTTAATACCAACCCTCTCTTTATCCAGGGCCTGAAAGAACTGATCCTGCAACAAGAAGACAGATAAGTTATTCCCGTGGAGTGGATTTTTGAAATCGCCGCATTCTCACATTCATCAGAAGCCCCAGTGCAAGCAAGGTTGTTAAAAGCGAAGAACCACCGTAAGAGACAAGCGGCAATGGTATTCCTACAACAGGCAAAAGACCCATAATCATGAATAAATTGATTACAGCCTGCCAGAAAATGAGCATAACCACTCCGTACGCCAGCAACACGCCAAAACGATCTTTTGCATACATTGCTACATATAACCCCCAGAGCAGAAGCAGAAAATACGTTCCTATAAAAATTAAGCTGCCTGCAAATCCCCATTCCTCTGCCCAGACGGAAAAAGCAAAATCGGTATGTCTTTCCGGTAAAAAGTGCAGATGCCCCTGGGTTCCTTCCATGTACCCGTTACCGAATTTTCCCCCGCTGCCGACTGCTATTTTAGACTGCAGAATCTGATAACCATGTCCCATCGGATCGTGCTCAGGGTTCAAAAATGTTTGAATCCTCTGTTTCTGATAGGGCTTCAGCAATTGCTCCCAGGCGAAGAGCCCGGCGCTCAAAGCAAGGCCTCCCAAAATTGCATATGTGGACATTCTCAGTTTAACAAATACCGTCATAGAAACAAAAATAATCCCAAGCATCAATGCAGTTCCAAGGTCCGGCTGCAAAAGAATAAGCATAAAAGGAACCCCTGTGAGTAACACAGGAACCAAAAGATCTTTGATAGAATATCCATCATTAATCTCTTTTCTCGAATAGTAACTTGCAAGGGTTATGACCAGCATGAGTTTGGCCGGTTCCGACGGCTGTAAATTAAAAAAGCCAAGATTAATCCAGCGCTGGGCTCCACCGGCTTTATCTCCTCCAATAAAAGCATAAAGCAGGAGAAGAACAATGAGAACATAAAAGGGGTAATTCCAGGAATGCAGTTCCTGATAATCAAAACTAAGGACAAATACCAGGACCGCAAAGCCCATAAGGAAGAAATATGCCTGCCTTATATACGGTGCCATCCCATAACCTTTTGGGGGAAATGAAGCGCTATAGAGATTGAAAAACGCCATGATACAAACCAACAACAAAAGTAACATCAGTATCATATCGAAATGCTCAAACAATCTTCTATCTATTCTAAACATGCTTTGCACCATGTATTAAGTCTTTATACCCCTCAAGGGGGTATTACCTGCTATTTATTGTACTGTACTTCCTGATTGAGTTTACCACTAAAATACTGGTTCAAAACGGCCCTTGCGATGGGACCGGCACCCGATCCTCCGTGTAAACCGTGTTCAACAAGCACGGTTACGGCAATTTCCGGATCTTCTGCGGGAGCATAACAGGTAAACCAGGCATGATCCCTGTATTTATAAGGGATGTTTTCTTCTTTGAGATGTTTATATTGCGCAAGTCTGACTACCTGAGCTGTCCCTGTTTTGCCGGCAATTCTCAGCCCTTCAATTGCAACTGCGCGGGCGGTACCGCGTTTTCCTTGGACCACCTCTTCCATCCCCTGTTTAATAAGACTGAAATACCGGTCTAAACCGACAATTTCATTTATCAGCTCAGGTGAGAAACTCTCGATAACATTGCCTTCGGGATCGATGACCTGTTCGACAAGCTGAGGGCGGTATATTTTCCCGCCATTGGCGAGCGTCGCAGTCATTACAGCCATCTGCAGAGGAGTGGCAAGGTTGAACCCCTGTCCTATTGCGACAGAGAGTGTTTCACCTTCCTGCCACTTGGCGTGCCGGTATTTCTCTTTCCAGGATTTTGTCGGAGCAAGACCGGATTTTTCGTACTCCATCTCAACCCCCGTTTTTTTACCTAAACCAAATTTTTCTGCATATTCTGCTAAAACATCGACCCCAACCTTTTGACCAACCTGGTAAAAATATACATCACAGGACTCTCCAATGGCTTTTACCAAGTTCACCGGTCCATGTCCTGAATGTTTCCAGCATCTATACGTTCTATTGCCGAACCTATAATGACCTGGACAGTAAAATACCGTGTCTTCATCGATCACTCCAGTGGCAAGACCAGCCATGGCAGTCACCATTTTATACGTCGAGCCGGGAGGATAGGATGCCTGTACCACCTTGTTTATAAGGGGATGTTTAGGGTTATCCAGTAAAGCCTTCCACTTTACTGTTGAAATACCCCCAACAAAATCATTGATTTGGATTGTCGGCGCGGTTACCGCAGCCAGTATCCTGCCGGTCTTCACTTCAAGCGCCACAACAGCTCCCGATTTTTCTCCTGCCGCCATATAGTTTTCTGCTATCTGCTGCAAATCTACATCGATGGTCAAACGAACTTCCCTTCCCGGAAGCGGTTCCACCGTTTTAAGTAACTGTTGCTCAAAACCCTTGGCATCAACTTCTGAATAACTATGGCCTTTTTCACCGCGCAAATCCACTTCACGCATTTTTTCAAAGCCTTTCTTGCCAATGATATCCCCGCCTCTATAAATATCACGATCAGCGGCTTCAAGTTCCTTCTTTGAAATGGAGCCAAGATAGCCTATGACATTTGCAGCAAGATCACCATAATGATAGACACGCACGGGCTGCACTTCCGTGCGTATGCCGGAAAACTCGTGGTTATGATTTTCCAGGTAGGCCAGAGTTTGCCAATCGATATCTTCTTTTAAGATAACCGGGACATATCTCGGGGTATCAGATGCTTCTCTAATTTTATCCCATAGTTCCGAAACATCCATGTCAAGAACCGGCGCAAGTTTCTTTAAGACATTTCCGAGATCATGGGAATCTTCCTGAATCAAAGAAACATTGAAGGATGGGCGGTTGGTAACAATTTCTTTGCCATTGCGATCAAGGATATGGCCCCTCGGGGGAACCAGTTGCCTGATCCTGACTCTGTTCCCATAAGCACGCTCTTCATATTCCTCACCATTACTGATCTGAAGAAACCATAATCTCAAAATAATGATGACTAAGAAAAAAATTACGACTACAGCAGCTGCAAGGAGTCGCCTTTTCAGAAGATCAAGGGCTCCTTCATCGCGCTCTGCAATATCCGCAATATCTTTAGTTGATAATTTCAAAACCATTGTTCCCTTTTTAGTACCTTAGAAATTTATTCTTGTTTTTTAGGAATGAATTTCGTGAAGGTACTTATACCCCCTTGTGAGGTGTCAGATTAAATCGATTTACGAGGACGGCGGCGAAGAGTTTTGGCTCGTAGACGACGTTTCAGAAAATATTCATGCAGACTCATGAACAGCAGAAAGAGTGGAATAGCAGCCACCACCAATAAGGCGGTTCTTTGCAGGGTAAGTCCCCACGACCACTCAGGCAAGTCCTCCGGCAAAGTCAGAGAATAGATAAAATAAAACAATATCTGTACCAGAAAATAACTCAAACCTACCAGTGGGATTTGGTAGGTGGACTCTTTTATGGGACTTTTATTGGTAAGAAGTCGAAGTCCTGCAAAAGTAAGCAGGCACATCATTGGATATAATCCAAGATAGATCCCCCCGACAACATCCATAATCCACGATAAACTAAACACCAGGATTATACCGGGAATCCAAGGGAAACGATAAGCTATGAATGTTACAAGAATATAAAGAAAATCAGGCCGACCGAGCCACAGCGGCAGTGACTGCAATAACGTTGTCTGAACAACAATCAATGCAACCCCAAGTACCCAGAAGGTAAAAAACAACATCTGCCGCTCCTAATTCCTTGTCGAAAAATTACTCGATTGGGGAATCTTACTACGATCAGTTGGATCAATAAATACAAATTCAAGCTTTTGGAAATCAACATGAGGCTGCACTTCAATCTCCTGAAACATTCCCCTTCTTTTTTTATGTATCTTCGATACCCTTCCAAGGGGGACTCCGGCAGGAAAAACACCACCGATTCCAGCAGTGACTATATAATCGCCTTCTTCGATATCAGCATTCTTCAGGACATAATGCAAAACAAATCCTCGCTCTCCGACTCCCTTAAGGATGCCACGAATCCTGTTTTTTTGAATCATCGCATCAATGGCGCTGCTGGGAGCATTGGCGAGGAGGACTTTAGAATAATGTTCCCCCGCGTGAATAACCTGCCCGACAACTCCACTCGGAGCAAGAACAATCATGCCCTCAAGGACATCATCCTTTTTTCCGCGATCGACCACGATTGTCTGATACCAGTATGCAGGTTCCTTTCCAACAACTCGGGCTGCCAAAGGTTCAAAATTTAATTTCTCCTTGAATTCAAGAAGTTCTTCGAGGTACAGATGGGTACTGTACCCTTCCCTGTATTCGCCAAGTTCTTTTAAATATTTATCTACCAGGGCCTGCAGTCGTTTATTTTCCGCCCGAACGTTCCACAGAGCTATATAATCGTCTTTGATGGCATCAATCCCGGAAACAGAACGCGTAACCACACTCTGCATGGGACCAATGAAATCAAGGGTAAGTTGATGAAGCGTTCCGAAACGCCCGCCAAGCATTGAGGCAAGCAGCAACAGGCCAACGATAGAAACTATCGTTATCAGGATAAATATCCTAATGGTTGCAAATATCGATCGCTCCTGTATGCCTTTCGTTTTCTTTCGCACAGATCACAACAGTTCAGAGCAGCAAATAGATGGAGTACCGGCAAACAGAAGCCGGCACAAATACTTTCGGCACGAACAATGACTATTCGATGGTCACCTCACGCAGGATATCAAGATTATCAAGCGCTTTTCCCGAACCAAGAACAACAGAGGACAGTGGATCTTCCGCAACAATTATCGGCATGCCGGTAGCCTCTCTCAGACACTTATCAAGATTCTTCAACAATGCTCCGCCACCTGTTAAAACGATACCGTTATCAACAATATCGGCAGCCAATTCCGGAGGTGTCACTTCGAGCGCAACCCTTACCGCTTCGACAATCACGTCAACCTGCTCAGCTATTGCCGACTGTATTTCATCAGCACTGATTTTCAAGGTTTTCGGAACACCGGAAACAAGATCCCGCCCCTTAATATCCATGGTTTCATAAGGTTCTTCCGGCATTACATTGCCGATTGTGGTCTTGATCAACTCTGCAGTACGCTCGCCGATAGCCAGATTGTGTTTCCGTTTGATGTACTGGAGAATGGATTCATCCATTTTATCACCGGCAACTCTGACGGACTTAGCATAGACAATACCAGACAGTGAAATAACAGCAACTTCCGTAGTACCTCCGCCAATGTCAATTATCATATTGGCAGTCGGCTCCGTAATAGGAAGTCCGGCTCCTATCGCGGCAGCCATAGGCTCTTCGATAAGATAAACCTCACGTGCACCGGCGGATTCAGCGGACTCTTTCACTGCGCGTTTTTCTACCTGGGTTATTCCCGAAGGCACGGAGATAATAATTCGAGGATGTACCAGTGTTCTTCTATTATGAACCTTATTGATAAAATACCTGAGCATTGCTTCGGTTACTTCAAAATCAGCGATAACACCATCTTTAATGGGTCGAATAGCTGTTATGTTCCCCGGAGTTTTACCGAGCATCATCTTCGCTTCCTGTCCGACAGCCAACACTTTATTCATCCGTCCGTCCTGCCTGACAGCAACAACGGAGGGTTCCCGCAGCACAATACCTTTGCCTTTAACATATAGAACTGTGTTAGCCGTTCCAAGATCAATTGCTAGATCATTAGACAACCAGCCGAAGAGAAAATTGAATGGTGAATACATATATTCTTCCTTGCGATATCAGGTGGCTCGTTGCACCTTTCTGAATTATCAGCTCTCAGCTGAAGTAAGGACTGGACCCGTCAAGATTATTTGATTGGGCAGAAATAAAAACACTTCTCACAAAAGATAAAAATATACCAAAACTTGCCATCATTAGCAAGAAATATGGCAGATCCCGATAAAGATTGTACTGTTTTTTATTGACACGGAAAATAAAGCCTGTTAATGATATTCGAAATTTATGACCAAGTAAATTTATTGTTCTTTAGGGGCTATAGCTCAGCTGGGAGAGCGCTTGACTGGCAGTCAAGAGGTCGTCGGTTCGATCCCGACTAGCTCCACCATTAGATAAAAAGGGATACTACTGTCTTTATCAGTAATATCCCTTTTTGGGTTTATGACGGGCACTAATTTCTTATTTTGGCGATTGCTCCTTTTATCGAAAGAGCATACGGTTGATGATCGCGAAGAAATTTTGGCAGACTCTTCTGGACAAGGCGCGCTGTCTCCACGTTTCGATATTCACCATAAAATACATAGATATTTTTTGTCGTTGCGGATTTTTCAAAGATATAGAAATTACCAGCCTCTTGTCGATAATTTTCCTGGGCCAGCATCTTCTTAAGATTTTCTTTCGCGGTTGTTGAAGCCAGGGCCATAAGTTGTACTGTGTACATATCTTCTTTCCTGTTTCGCTCCCAACCGGCACCAGCCAATAACCTTTCATTATAAAGCTTGTCAGCATTTAAAAAGGAGTTCGAAGTCATGGCCTTGTGTACCTTGCTCTGAGGCTGAGCCTTTATTAACACCCCCTTCACCTCTGATGATATAGCTGGTATTTTTTTTAACTCCCGGGTGGCACGCAGCAGCACAACATTTTCTGTCTCCCCGGTCAATTTTGCAGTAGCAACACTTACTTCCGGGGCTTCCTCGTCCACATCATTCTCTATGCCCTCATCCACTTTTTCACTTATGGTTGTTTCGACTCTGCTGATAACAACTGGTTCTACAGATATTGGAAGCTGATCGACATCCTGCTCCGGCGCTTGCTCCACGGCCTCGACCTCACCAGCCACGGTCTCACTCTCGAACACACTTTCCTCAAACATCAGTCCGGTCGTTTCTGCTGCCGGAGGTTCCTCACTCTCCAAACCTCCACTGTCTGCACTCATTTCCAGCACAGGACCCAACTCTTCAGTCTGTTCGACATGAGTGACATCCCCGCCGCCTATATAATCCTCTTCATCATTTGAACCAAAGAATAATAAAGCCAATAAAATGCAGCCTACAGTACCACCGACCCAGGGAAGATATCCCATGTATGCAGAAAAGGAAGAAGGGAGATTAAACGAGGAAAGCAACTTTTGCAGGTTAGGCCATATCTCTTTATAGGGGTTCTTCTTTCCCCCGGTATCATCTTCTTCAACGCTGTCCAAAAGCACCATAAAAGAGGTGTCATCTCCATGGATCTTCACTGATTCCGCGGCGAGAATGTTTGTCGTTCGGAAATTCCCTTTTGCCAGCGAGTAGATGTTGTTGACAATTTCATCAGTAAAAATCTTTGTTGCATCGATATCCATAAGACGAGCGGCACAATTTGCTAAATAAGCGGCAGTTTCTGCTTCAGAAAGTGAAGAGA
>JBARUR010000119.1:0-6376 GCA_049645845.1 Desulforhopalus sp.
AATTTTGGCTTGTTTCTGGATTCTTCTCCAGATCGCTGGGGCCGTGTTTTAATGCAACGCCGAGAGGCTCAACAAGCGAGAGCAGAAGAACGAAATGTACGCCCGCTTCTTGAGTCAGACTATTTACTTGGCGTCTATGATGGCCTTCGAATGGGGGCTTTACGCTTTCGCCTGGGCGATGATGAGCCGTTTTTGGATAATCAAAAAGATATGGCCGCACCGCCATGGACAAAATTACGGGATTTGGAATATGCCAGCTTGCAGTTAGAGCAGGATGATGCTGAAAGTAACAAGGACTACATGAAGTGGCTGAAAATGCTTATTGCCCCTGGAGGGTCACTTGGTGGGGCACGCCCCAAAGCTAGTGTATTAGACGAAAATAGTCATCCATGGATCGCCAAATTCCCTTCTCGCCGCGATGAAATCAACGTTGGTAAATGGGAATACCTTGTTTATCAATTGGCGAGAAAAGTAGGTATTGTAATTGCACATTCCGATATCCGACATTTCTCGGGAGAATATGATACCTTCCTCACAAAGCGATTTGATCGGACAGAAAAAGGTGAGCGGCTACACTTTGCCTCAGCCATGACGCTACTTGGCAAAAAAGATGGTGATGGCGGGGATACAGGTGTCAGCTATTTGGATCTTGCAGATTTTCTCGTCCGCAATGGTTCACGAGCCAATGACGATTTGGAACAGCTTTGGCGGCGGATCGTCTTTTATGTTTGCGTATCCAATACTGATGATCATTTGCGAAACCATGGCTTTATGCTGACGGATACAGGATGGACACTCTCACCTGCTTATGATATCAACCCTGTTGCAACTGGGGGTGGATTGGCTCTTAATATCACAAAAGAAGATAACAGCCAGGACCTTGATCTTGCATTAAGTATTGCCCCTTATTTCCGTGTAAGCAAGGATCGGGCAAATGAGATCATCCAGGAAATAACCACTGTTGTACGATCTTGGCCGAACATGGCAAAAAGACTAAGTATCCCATCTCGTGAATTAAGCGTAATGAAAAACGCTTTCCGAGCGGCGGACGAAAGTAGATAAGGTGAACGGAAGTAGAAAGACGGACGAAAAGGGCGATCATTAGGAGGTTTCCTTTATCTGATTAACACTCAGGTAACATTTGTGCGAACCCAGGAGAAACCCGTAATGCTGAAACCCGACATGAGCACGACGGAGAGCTGTTGGCGGTCTTGCATATACGGCTGAAAAAAGATACGATGCAGTGTTGATTGAATAGAGAGCGATGGATGGCCACCTAATATCTCACTTTTGATTGAATCAAGCGCTAGCCGCTTGCAAAAAGCAGTTCGATATAGGGAAAGTCAATAGATAATCTCGAAAACAATAGAGAGCGAGATTGGTATGATCAATGATTACTACAGGATTGCTGATCTTAAGTATATTGCTGCAGGTGCTGCAATCCTGGCCAGCGGTGGCGGTGGAAGCTATCTCGACGCTGTGAATATCATCAAAGAATTTGAGGCTACTGGTCGGAGCGGTGCCATTCCCGTACAAGAATATGATGGCGCGACAAACTGTTCCGTACTTGCTATGATGGGTTCACCGGATGCCGCCGTCAACATGACGCTATCTGATGTTAATCATTCCATCGCCAATACCATCAGCACCTTTCAGCAAGCAACAGGCTTTGTCTTGAATTGCGTCATTCCAGTTGAAATTGGGGCAATCAACACTATCGTGCCCTTCCTGGCAGCGGCTCAAGCCGGTAATTCTATCAGCTGGGTCGTCGATGGCGACGGGGCTGGCAGAGCCGTGCCGGAACTGCCGCAAACCAGCTACGGTGGCAGCCCTAACCTGGCAGTAAGCCCCGGTTCACTGGCAAATAACGCGGAGACATTAACAGCTATTCAATCTGCCACTCTCAAGGCAGGATCTGCAGCGGAATTTGAAGCCTTAGCTGGCGGCATCCTTTCTGCTTTTGGAAGCTTTGCAGGCATAGCCCTCTGGCCATCCAATATCAGCAATCAATATGCATTGTCGGGGAATTATATAAAGAATACTGTCAGCCAAACCAGAGCCTTGGGACAATTTCTGCTGACTGCAACAACGCCTCCACCAACAGCCATCGTTGCCTGTAAAATTGCAGAACTCACTGATCGAGCTGCAGCACCTGTGCTTACCAATTTTTATATCACCGCTATTATTCAAACGACAACCAGCGGCTCCCTTGATGCCGGCATCATTCGTTTGGACAATTCACCAGACCAGAGCAAAAGCACGGAAACACATTATTTATACAATCTCAACGAGAACTTAATCATGTATTCAAGTCTTGGCAGTGTTCCAAACATCATCGCCCCGGATTCTATCTGCTATTATTCGGAAAGCAATGGACTCGGTTTTTCCAATGCGACTAACGACCTCGCTCTTTATTTCAATTCAGAAACAGGGAAAAGCACAGGCAGTACGGTGAGCATCATTAAGGTCAATGCAGCGCCGAAACTTTGCAAGACTCCAGGGGTGGTCGCTTCTTTTGCCGAGCTGTTGCGCAACATCGGATATGCAGGCGCACTCCCATATCCTCAAGAGCTAGAATCTGGAATTTAAAGCGATGAGTGAAGAAGAGCTAGATAAAGATCGCCTGGCACTTGCTTTGGAGGCTGCGGGACTTGATCTTTGGGAGAACGATCTGGTTACCGGTGAGGTTACCCGCGAGGCATCTAAAACATTTACTGAACTCGGCTATAGCGAAGAGGAGGCCCTCGTCTGCATGGATGACCAGTTTGCCTTTGTCCATCCAGAGGATGTCCCCTTAGTCAAGACAGCAATCAATGAGCATTTGACAGGGGTAACACCTGAATACCGATGCGAGTTTAGACTGAAGGCCAAAGACGGGTCATGGGTCTGGTACGCCAATTACGGAAAAATCATGCGGGGTTTGAATTATAAGCATGGCAGGCGGTTTATCGGTGTGACCTTCAACATTAACAACAGGAAGTGTCAGGAAAACGAACTCCAGCTTGTTAATCTTAAACTCGCCGAGCAAAATGAAATGCTGAAGAGGTTGAATAACACCTTGCAGGAAAGCGAGGAAAAGTTCCGTACGACTTTTGATTTCAATCCCGATGCAGTGGCCATCAGCCGTCTGGATGACGGTTGTCTTGTCGATATCAATCAAGGGTTTACGAAAATTACAGGTTTTACCCGTGAGGAAGTTATAGGCAAGACGGTCCTGGAACTCAACCTTTGGCACCATCCAGCTGATCGGAGCATATTAGTCCAAGGGCTTCGGGAAAAAGGGTCTTACCAGAATCTTGAGACGCAATTTCGATTAAAAAGCGGCAGCATCATTACCACATTGACATCGGCGAGGCTTATCTCCCTCAAGGGGGTTACACATCTCCTCTCTGTCACCCGCGACATAACGGAGCTGAAAAAATTCGAATATGAAAAGCTGAAATTTGAGAAGCTGGAATCCCTGGGTGTGCTTGCTGGAGGAATTGCCCATGATTTCAACAATATTCTGACTGGAATCATGGGTAATATCTCGTTTGCGAAAGTTTTTCTCGATACCACCCATAAATCTAGCAAACCTTTGGCACAGGCTGAAAGGGCAGCAGTGAGAGCCGGAGAGCTGGCGCAACAACTCCTGACCTTTGCTCGCGGCGGTCAGCCGATCAAGCACGTGGTATCGCTCAAACACCTTGTAGACGAAGCGCTTTCCTTTATCCTGCGGGGTTCTAATGTCAAAGGAATCGTTGACATACCTGAGTCCATCCATGCCCTCGAAGCCGACGGAGGCCAGATAACCCAGGTTTTTCATAACATCATCATCAACGCCACGCAGGCGATGCCGGGAGGAGGTGTGCTGACAGTTTCCGCCCGAAATGAACTACTTAACGAAAATGCATTTTCACTTCCCCCAGGCCCCTATCTCCGACTGACATTTACCGACCAGGGGTGCGGAATACCAACAGATGATCTTAAAAAGATCTTTGATCCCTACTTCACGACCAAATCGACCGGCACCGGTATGGGACTCTCATCGGTCCACTCTATCGTACACAGACATGGCGGCCATATTAAAGCAGCTTCCACTGTTGGCAAAGGAACGACCTTTACGATCCACCTACCATCAATCGGAAAAGCCTCTGCACATCACCAGGAAGAAACCCCAGGACAATCGGAGGGCAAGCATATAGGCGGGTCAATTCTCGTCATGGATGACGAAGAAGTGATCATTGATGTTGCATCCTCGATACTCGCCTATCTTGGATATAAAGTGACAACATGCTCAAACGGAGAAGAAACGATTGATCACTATAAGGCGTCGATGGACTCCGATACTCCATTTCTGGCAGTTATAATGGACCTGACCATTCCAGGAGGAATGGGAGGCAAGCAGGCAGCGGAGCGGATACTCTCTCAGTTCCCTAACGCCTGCCTGATTGTATCAAGTGGTTATTCGAACGATCCCATCATGTCAAATTATCGTGATTACGGATTTAGAGGGGCCATCACCAAACCTTATAATATTCAGAAGTTCCAGGAAGTGCTCGACCACGCCCTTAGGCATTGCGAGAGTGGGTCGGATTTGAATTAATGATATTTCGAAGGCCAATAAAATGCACCAGTCTAAGGCTTATCCATTCAATCCTCAATGCCCTGCAAATCAATGGCTGTTTTAATAACATCAAGTATTTCATCCAGTTCTATTGGCTTAGGGATAAACCCATCCATGCCTGCTTCTATACACATACAATGAGGATTGCGTATTGTAGTACCTGATATTGCTATAATTGGAGTGCGCTCGCGTTTTTTTTCCCTTTCATATTGTCGGATAATTCGAGTTGCTTCTAAACCACCCATGATCGGCATGTCCAGATCCATTAACACAATCTCGAAATTCTCCTGTTTGAAAGCTTTAACGGCCTCTTGTCCGTTGGTCACACATTCAGTGTTTAGATCGTAAAATGAACACATGATCTTCAAAAGTTCACGAATGGATTCATTGTCGTCGGCGATTAAAATTTTGTAATTGGGATTACTCATTTTCTTCTCCATCAGAAAGCATAGCTTGGTTACATGTTGAGATCTGACGACAACTCTAAAGTATGATTCCTATATATTTCTGATATTTCGTGACAATCTAATGATATTTTCTATAAATTTAACAAAACAGTTGCCTTGTGAAGCTTAATATTTGAATCAAGCGTAAAACTTGACAGGTATCCAAAATAATTCCACAATATCCGAAATGTTTTTTTCGCGCCATCGGTTATGACCTGAGTGGATATATGTTGACTTTGAAAGGACTTTGGTCAAGATCAAAAAAACGTTACCACCTCTCTATGAAAACGTCATGGGATCAAATGATCTCCATGAGGACTATATATTTTTAACAAAAAACCATGACCATGCTTCGACCGATGCAATTTGGCTGACGAAACAATATAGGCCTGAATCTCATTTTGTACAGTTTTACAAGGTCGAACCAGAAGATAAAGTGGGTATTATTACTGTCCAGTGCACAAAAATAGATGATTCTCAAACTCAGGTAGAAGTCAGCTACGAATATATAAGTTTAAGTAAGAAAGGTGATGATTTTATCAAAAGGTTTACATCTTCTGAATACAAAGGATTTATTAACGAATGGAAAAGTTTGCTGGTGATTTACTTTGAGCAAAATGCTAACAAAACACTACAGCGGACAAGCCGCTGAGTGTCGCGTTGCAGAAAAAGAGTTCGACTCATGAGTGGTTGGGAACTTTCACAGTCTTTTGATTTCGAAGGGCAGGAGATTCGATATGGTCATTTGGGAGAGGGGCCGCCCATGGTCCTTGTTCATGGAACCCCTTGGTCATCTTTCAATCTGCGCCATTTGATCCGGCAGTTGTCGGAGCAGTACACAGTCTACTTTTTTGACTTGTTGGGCTACAGGCCACTTGGTTATTGAAGAGAAGCCTGATGAGTTGGTAAAGGAAATTCTGGATTTTGTTGATGCTTAGGAGCTAAAAAAGAATTACGCAGGGCTAAAGAAGATCGGGAGAATTTATCATGAAAACCACAATATCTGATACTTACAAAGGTTGGACTATCTCAGTTAATGCCGAAGATAATCAAGATTCTCATTTCAGTTTTGATATCACTAACCCATCAGGTTATTCGCAACATGTAAAGATGGGTGGCATCAATGAGCAACGAGCTTTGGAGAGAGCTAGAGAAATGATTGATATGGAAATTGCTATGACTGAAGAGGAGTGATGTGCATGAATTGAAATAGTTTCGACTTGATCTGACAACTCACTTGAAAAGATGCCATGCTGCAGTGTGAATTCTGTGACAGATTTATTTGACCTCATCTGGAGTTACAAAATTCTATTTGCGCCTTGGA
>JBARUR010000120.1:0-12091 GCA_049645845.1 Desulforhopalus sp.
AGATTCGATAAATGAAATAAAATCGGCAAAAGCATCAGGAGTAAATCCAAAATCTGCTGCTGATGCTTGCAGCGCCGCCTTAACTTCTTCAATGCGGTGCTCATCCCAAAAATCATCCCAGGCTGCCAGATTTGATTCCGCTTTTGCCTTGCCTGGAAAAATCATCGACGGCACATAAGCAGCAGTCAGCACATCATTTTCGATGTCCTGCTCAATCTTGCCCATCAGTCGGTCATTATTGGCCTGAATCCCGACTATGGTATCGGCTGAGTTCATCAGCAGGACACGTTCGCCAATGCTTCCCCATACCTCGGTAAACAGTTCATCGGCGGCAAGGGTTTCATCACTCACCGTGTTCATGCTGCTCAAACTGACATAAAACTCCGGCCTGGCGAAAAAAAGAAGACCCAATGCTAAGAGACCGGCAGCGAGAGCGCCTGGCTTTCCGGTATTGTACAGCATGCTGGTGAGCCCGCGAAGAGGTAAAGCCCGACCGCTGCCCGGCGGCATAACCGGAAATATTTTCGGAAAAACCGAATGGACAAACAAAAAGGAAAAGAAAATGCCAAGAGCTGTAAATTGGCCCAACTCGGCAAAAATCAAAAATCCGCTGGAGCTGAGAATTAAAAAGGCACCAATAGAGGTGATTACCGCCATAATGCCAATGGAATAGACCTCCCGTGAAGCTTCTTTACCTTTGGTCTGATGACTGCGATCAAGAAAAAGCAGGTAGGCGATACCGTGATCAACCGTAATGGATATTATCGCACCGCCAAAACCCAGGACCATTATGGAAATGGAGGAATTGAACAGAGAATAAACAAAAAGAGCAGTGGCTGTACCGGCAAGGGCCGGCACCAGAGACAACAACCCGATCAGTGGGCGGGGAAAAGCAACAAGCAAAAGTAATCCAATACCAGCTGTAGCGAGCAGAAGAGCCAGCTGCACATCATGACGAATAATCCGCTCATTATCCAGCGCCGCTCGATAGGCACCTACAGGAGTAAGAGTTATTTTTTTTCCTGATGAAGCGTATTGTTCAGTAAGCTCCATGGATGTTTTGTCGAGAAGTTCTGAAATCCTACGTGCTGAAGCCGTATCCGTCCCTGATGCCAATGGCTTGGCAACAACCAGCAAATGCTGCCCATCTGCTGAAAGAAGATTTCCCCGGTAAAATTGAGTATTAAGAGAAGGTGCCAGTGGCGCCATTTTAGCAAGAACCAAATCTTTCAGGCCAAGGGGATCAAGACCAACAAATCCGGCCAGTCCGATCCCGTCCATACTGCTTAAGTCCTGATACAGTTTCTGCAGGCGTTGGTGAATCCGGTCTGCTTCCAGTAGAGGGGAAACCTTCTGCTCCAATTCCGTTTTTGAAAATAACAGCGGCAGGTTTTTTGCGGCATAAAAGGCCAGTTCCGGAATAAGTTCACCGACGGCGTCTGTGCCGACCTGCGCAAAGAGTCCACTCTCCTCCAGTTTTTTTTCAAGAAGAGTCCCGATCTCAACCAGGGTATCCGGATCATCACCATCGAGCATTATGTCGACAGCAATCTGATCGTGAACAGGGTGGTGTTCAAAGACATCAACGGCATCAGCTATGACTTTCTCCCCGGACGGCAGGGAGCGAACGACATCAGTGTCGATTTCCAGGCGCAGCACTCCAAGGGTAGCAAAAACCCCGATCAGCAAGGCAACAAGGGCCAGGAGACGATAGTTGATCATGAAATCATGAACCTTTACCACAACCTGAACGTCAGAAAAGCAAGCATCAGCATTACACCCATAGTTGAAAGGAGAACCGCTTTACGATTTTGGTACAACTCGTTGGCCTTCTGGATAAACGGTAACCCCCCTAACATTCTTCGTATTCGGTCGATTATCACCGTTTGGTTATCCGTACCCGACAATCCCTGGAAAGCACACATAGGGTGAAGGGCATAAAAATCCATGCTATGGCGTCGCAACAACTCATCAAAAGGAATACCGCGCCATTTTTTCTGAACGAAATGTTTGGCAAAAGGCTGATTCAGCGCATATGCATGGGCCAGGCAGCGATAGGTAATTTTTGCCAGATGCTTTTCTTCCATCTTTTTACTGCCGTCGGTAATACAGCCCAGAAAAAGCGCATTCCATTGAGTGCCGGAATCCAGATAGCTGCAGACCTCCTGCAAATTTTGCTTATCAAGGCCTCTAAAGAAAACATCGTCTTCAAAGATAAGAATGTTTCCGGCTTTTTCTTTAAGCCCTTTTTTCAGGCAAATCATATGGGACTGAAAGATCCCCTCTTCCTGATTATCAGGATGTTTTGCAACAACAACAAATTCCACGCGTTGCAGCAGTCCGACATTCTCAAATTGTTTTCGTGCCTTCTCCGTCCTGTCGGGACGCGACTCCAGGGTGATGCAATAGATCTTGTCAAAAAAGGTCCAGCAGTCAGGCTGGTTTGTTTCAGGTTGGTTCACGGCGCTGGTTTTTTATTGAAGGCTTTGTCTTTTGTGGTATATCCTATCGTTTGTCGACAGTCTCTTTTTATCCGAGAGTTCTCCCGGTGCTTTACTCTACTTTTTCGATTTCGTAAAACTCATGATTGATGAACTTGTAAAAAAGTATATTTTGAAATGGCCAGATGATAAAACTTCATAAGCAAGGTATACGGCAAAGCAAATGAAGAGTTTTTATAAAGCCATCGTGTTGAAAATTGGTGCGATGGATTATGTCCGCACCGCCATTGAAGATCAGGCCGACCTCTCCGCCTTTAAACAGAAACCTACCCCGGTAGTTCTTGCCGGTGTCTTTGCCATCGGATTCAGCTATGTTATCGGCTGGCCGGCAATTGCAGCCCTTGGCATCCTGTCGGTAAAACTGCACAATCCGTGGATCGTTGCAGTCGGTGGACCCATAACCTATGGTTTATCGCATCTGGTTTTTATTCTCGGCATGTATCTTTCCGGTGCCAAGTACTCGCTTATTTTCTTTCGCTGGCTGACCAGGGTCACCATGGTGAAATTGCTTGCTCTGGCAGAACAAAAGCCAGGTTGACAGAATACTTTACTTTTTCATCTTGCCGATGACATTTCTCATGCAGAGTCCGGTGAGAGTTTCATAAATCCGCCCCTCTTCGTCAAAAAGAACGAGATCGAAAACCAGTTCATCACTTGTCCGGGAAGTGAGTATAACCCTGGTGCTGTAACAGCATCCCGGTTGCGTCGGCAGTGATATGACTCGTCGTGCAAATCCCACCGGAAAGGGCACGAAGTCGACAAATTGTTGTCCCAGAACGCAAGCAGCATGGAAAGCACCATCCAGCGGAAAAGGCGAGCCGATAATTTCCTGGACAGAATCAAAATCCTTATGCAATTCGGGCGCTTTTACTATTCCCCAGGCTTCATAGCCGGACAGGAAAAGTGTTTCCTGCAAAGTCTGATAGTTGGCACCAAAAGGAACAAGCTCGCGGTAGATATAATCAGCGCTGATTTCAGATACCGGCCCCGTCGACTTTGGAGAATAAACAATCCGGGCCGGATGAGGATCGGCATCGACTGAATGAGCCGATGGAAAAATGATTTCACCATGCTCCTTCATTCTACTTATTGCCTTGAATTGCGTTCGGCTGAGCAGTTTCACCTGCACCCGGCCATCGCTCACCTTTACGAATTCAACGAAGCCTTCCAAGGTCGCAACTTCAGGAGGAATTTCCAAAAATTTTGCAAAACGGACATCTTCCATGACCCTGATATCGATTTCAGGACAAATCTCCCTTACCTTGGCAGCCAGTAGAAGCATTGTCTCTACAGCAGGCATGACGCTTTTACCGCTAAAACAGTGATCACGGAACCAGGGTTTAAGAGGAAGTGTGAGAGGAATACGCCCGTTGTTCATTAGTACGGGTTAACGGGGAAACTCGTTCCAGAGCTTGATCGTTTGCTCATCGATTTCAACCGGAATACTTTTACCGTTTACAGCGCAGTGCCGGGTAAACCCTGTGCAGCATATTTCACCGTCTTTTTCGGCACTGGTAATCAGGTAGTCAAACTGCAGTTTGACAGTTTCCAGTTTGCCGGGCCGGGTGTAAATATACATCAGGTCATCATAAAAGAGCGGAGAATAATAGTTGAGCTCAGTTTTTATAATGGGATAGATATAGCCGCTTTCCTCGATTTTCTTATAGGGATAATTGGCATTGCGCATCAACGATGCCCTGCCGAATTCAAAATATTTTAAGTAGTTGGCATGATAAACCACCTGAGAACGATCAGTGTCGACATAAAGTGTGCGCAGTTCGCAGCGATGCCAGATAAGACCACTGTTGGTATCCCGGACAAAATCCGGCCTGTCAAGAAATTCGGGGATGAAGGGTTTTGGTCGCATTATAATCCTCGAAAGACGATGCAGCAATTTGTCCCGCCAAAACCAAACGAATTGGAGAGGACAAATTCATGAGTATGTTTGCGGGCTGTATTGGGAACCACATCAATATCGCTGAACTGAGGATCCGGGATATGGTTAACCGTAGGGAGAACGATGCCGCGAGCCATAGCCTCAATTGCCAGGGCAGCTTCAATTGCGGCAGAAGCACCAAGAGAATGCCCGACCTGCGATTTATTTGCCGACACAGGAATAGTTGAAACATTTTTACCGAATACAGCGCGCAGGCATTCGACTTCCGTGCCGTCCCCCGTTGGTGTCGAGGTACCGTGGGCATTGACCGCGCCAATATCGTCAGGAGTAATTTCAGCATCATCGATAGCATCATGCATTGCCCTGATAATTGTCGTTCCGTTAGGCCGGGTAAAATGCAGGGCATCGGAGTTCCACCCTATACCGGCTATTTCGGCTTTCGGGACTAGACCTAGTGCCTGGACAGCATCCTCGGCAGCCAGAACCAAAACGCCTGCACCTTCAGCCAGGACAAAACCTTTTCGGTCAAGGCTAAACGGCCTTGAGGCTTGGGTTGGATCCTCGGCGGCTCGGTCTTTCGGACCGACTTTAATGGTGGCCTGCATATTGGAAAAACCTTGTATAATTTCCGGCACCAGGCAGGTTTCAACACCTCCGGCCAGAACAAAGTCACAGTCCCCGTCCCGAATCATCCGGGCTCCAATGCCGATAGCATGATTCCCCGAGGCACAGGCGCCCTGCGGAGAAAAAATCGGACCGGTAAATCCCAACAGCATCCCGGCTTTGCCGCCAGGTAAATTGGCGCAGACATTGGGCAACAGATACGGACTAACCTTCAAAGGACCTTTGTTGACATAGTTGTCCATGGCTATCCGGTATGAATCGGTGCCGTTCAAGGCCGAACCAATCAGGCAACCGGTTCTTGGCCCGGTCTCCGCATTCATCTCCAGCCCTGCATGCAAAAGGGCTCTGCGGCAGACTTCCATAGTCAAAAAGACATAATCCGCATTCCAGAGAGAAGACTCTTTTCTGTTAACATAGGGGAGCAGGTTTGGATCCCAATCGGGTATCTCCCCTACTATGTTACTGCGGCTTGCACTCTCGCAACGGGTCAGTCTGCGAAACCCGGCACGACCGTCCACAGCACCCTCCCATGTTGCACTAAAGGTGTTGCCGAGGGCAGTTGCGGCATCATAGCCGACGACAAATACCCTTCTGTTTTTCGGTGCTTTCATATCAATCTACTTTTTTAAAGACGGCACAGGCATTACAGCCACCAAAACCGAAGGAATTCTTCAGGACAAATTCCTGTTCCAGTGCGCGCTTCCCTTCAGTCACACAGTCGATTTCGATCTCCGGATCAGGCTTATAATTGATGGTGGGGGGCAAAACACCTTCCGCCATGCCCTGCAATGCAAAAATGGTTTCAATGGCACTCGAGGCTCCCATCGCATGGCCAATGAGTGATTTATTAGCACTGACGGGCGGCAGAGCATCGCCAAATATTGCCTTCAGCGCTTCATGTTCAATTTTATCTCCGACCTTAGTAGAAGCTGCATGCGCATTTACAGCAGCAATATCTGCCGGAACAAGCGAGGCATCGGTGATTGCATCAAGCATGCATTTTCTGACAGTTTCATAATAGGGCGCAACAAAATGATGGGCATCGGAAGTCATGCCCCAGCCGGCCAATTCGGCCTTATAGCTTAAACCATGAGCCTCGGCAAAATCACGGGTTGTAAGGATTACCGCTCCGGCGCCTTCAGAAATGACGAAACCGCGACGATCTTTTGAAAAAGGCCTGCTGGCCATTTCCGGTGGATCCTTCTCCCGGCCTTTTAGAGGATTATACACACCGTTCATGGTAAAGAAACCTGCCACAATCGGTTCGACCAGAGCAAAATCCACGGCTCCGCAAATGACCACATCGGCACGGTCCTGGCCCAGAAACATGGCCCCGATGATCATCGAGGTCAGGCCGGTCGCACATGCGGTAATGGTAGAAGTAATCGGCCCCTGGGCTCCGGTCAGCATGGCAATCTTGCCACCAACCATGTTAATGCAGGAGTTGGGATTTACATAGGGCAACGGCAACTTATTCTCGGCCTGCAGACGTCTGTCCGCACTTAACACTGCATCAAGTCCGCCAATGGCGGAACTATAAGTGACAGCTGTTCTGGGAGCTATTTCAGGGGAAATTTCAATGCCGCTTTTTTTAAGCGCTCTTACCACCGAGAGCATGGAATATTTGAAGACAGGCGAACTCCAGGCGGCCTGATGCCTTGCAGAAAGAAAAGGATATTCTTCGTCGTCAATGTCAGGAACCTGGCCGGCAATATGGACCGGAAAATTATCCGGCAGCTGGAACCGGGTCAATGGCCCTATGCCGCTTTTTCCTGCAAGCGCATTGTACCATTGCTTTTGCAGATCACTCCCTAAGGGAGAAATGGCATCATAGCCGACAATGACCGCGTCTTTTCCTCCCATCTGTACTACCAGGGAATAAATTGATAGAGCTTGGCAAACATTTCATAGACCTCGATCCAGTTCTGAAGATCCTTCGAAGTTTTAATATGGGCTCGCTTGTTGACCATGACCCAGCTCATATGGGCTGCGCCATCCTTACAGGTACTGCAGTCACGGGTTTCAGAAGTGCAGCAGCGATGCATGGTCTGCAGGTCGGAAGACCAGCGGATAAAATTGGTCAATCGTTTTGGGCGGGGTTCTCTTTTATCGATGGGTTCGGTAACCGATGGACATTCCATCCAGCCAAACGGTCGGCCCAGCATTTTTCCGGTGGTGATGATTTCATGATAATATTTGGAAGAAATAACCGTCTCCGGGTACTTGTCCAAGAGATCATCCATTTCCTGACGAACGGCAATTAATTCGTCGGGCTGCCAGGAAAATCCATCCACATCCTCATCGTTGGACAGCAGCTGCATATGTACCTTGAGGCCGACATCCTTGATCTTGCGGATAATCTTTTCTGTTTTTCCAAGCTGCTTGGGAGTGATGGTATAGAGATAATAAGCGTGAGGATCTCCTGCATAATTGGCACTGGAAATCCTGAAGGTGTCCTTGCCGCGCAAGAGTGTTTCATCTTCAGCATCACCCCAAAGGGAAATGCCGACCATCATATCCGGAAAGCGATCCCTGGGGACCTTAATCAAACCATTTGTGGCACAAAAGGTGGGCAATCTTTTATAAAAGGCTTCGACCCGGTCGAGGCACAATGTAGGTTCGCCGCCGATCAATATCGCCAGATTTACTCCGCGGGCCATCTCTTTTTCAACAAAAGCATGCCATTTGCCAACATCCTTTTCCTCGGATGCCACCTCGTGTTCGCCGGAAGAATAAAAGAAGCATCCCTTGCATCGCAGGTTGCAGCGATCGGTTACATCATAGATGGAACTGCGGATATTGAGCTTGGAGATGTTTTTATATCGCTCATACCAATGGTCATCGAGGAGAGAACTGACTGTTATCATGTTTTTTACAAGTTATTGAGGGGCGGATCGATAAAGGTTTCACAGAGGTTCGGTCCCTTATCATATCCTCTGACCCAGACTGCAAGATAAGTGTCCGCATAATCGAGCCAGGCGGAAAAGGTCACAGGATCGGTAGCATGTCGAAACATTCTAGCCGTGACAACTGCACTGCCCGCGGCATAATGTCTGCAGTCATCGCAATCGGTATCCGGAACACAACAGGCTGCTTCACGATTCCACTGCAGATCGGTGCGATACTGCCTGAATGATCTGCCAAGACCTATATCGGTTGCGGCATTCATTCGCGGATAGGTACATGAATAAAGGGCATGCAATCCCTTTTCTTCTGTATGGGCGACAATATTATAAGGAGAGAACAGAACTGTCTGCGGATAATCATCCAAAAGTTCCCTCATAACCGCCCGTGTGTTTTGAAGTGACTGGCTGGTATGGCGAAGAGGCCCATCGTAACCGACAGGAGCAGAAAACATGTTAAAGGTGATCTGCTGGCCGTTATCAGCCAAAACCCTGGTAACCTCCCGAACTTCTTCAATATTATACGGGGTAAAGGTATAGACGAAGACGGCTCTCGGATCATCTTTATAATTTGCCATCTGCCTGGCCAGCATGTCCGGGGCTTTACGAGTGATTTGGCTGGTCTGGTCATTGCCCCAGGCCGAGATATGGATTCGGTAATCTATTTCACGAGGAATGGGCTTGAGACCATTTGTTGCTATTGCTCCAAGCGGAATTACATCGTAGCAAACCGCGCACAGCTCGGGCACCAATGAAGGCTCGGCCCCGGCAAGAACAACGAAGGTTATGCCTCGCTGCTTTTCCGATTCCAAGAGATGCCGCCAGTCAGCTTCATTGTTATTTTCATCAGCAAACTGTTTATCACCCACGAAATAATAACATCCTTCGCAACGGATATTACAGCGGTTACTCATGTCATAGGTCGATTCACGCAGGAAAAAATAGCGGCGAACCTTCTCCCACCGTTCCCTGATGATCGGATCTGCAATAATATCAGAAAATTTGTATTGCTGTTTGACAGACATCTATTCGCTGCTATTAAGTTTATCTTCAATGTACTCAGCGATGATACGCACAGTCGTCAGCTTGGGATAGTCGTCTTCGTCGATCTGAATCTCATATTCATCTCTTAAAAACAGGGCGACGGTTGCCATGTCCATGGAATCGATCCCCACCTCGTTTACCAGATCAAGATCGGCATCAAAGGTTTCGGGCGTTACATCTTCAAGTTTGAGTTCGTTGATGATGATTTCGGAAATTCGGGTGATGGTCTGAGTAATATCGTTGCTCATGAATTCGTTAATATTTCATTTTCGCTTTCGTTTTAGTGCCTTACAGCTGTAAAGCACTTATGCTGGCTTTCTTCCAGTTTACCGGGGTTAGTTAAAAAACATCCAGCCTGAACAGACATCTTCGTTCCTGCTGGTAATCTTAAAAATATATTGACCTTTTTTATCGCTGCGGGTGACTGTAATATCGAGTACATCTCCAGGCCTGACAATTTTCCTGAACTTGACCCGACTTAACCCCATCATGCACAAACCATCTGTTTCCGATTTGGTAACAAGATCGGCAATCATCTTCAACTGGGCAATTCCCGGTAGAATCGGATCATCGGGGAAATGACCGGAAAACCAAGGAGAATTGCCGTCAATGGCCACCGATGCAACTATTTTACCTTCTTCCATTTTTAGTGCCTTACTCCAAAAACACCATACAAGGTGATAACAAGAATACTGAGAATATCTCTAACAGTAATAACTTGAATATACCGCCAAGGCACTTATACCCCTCAAGGGGTTCCTCCTTTTAGTCCCCATGCTTTGAGGGGGACTGAAGAGAGTCCCGGCTTATTTCCCATTTACCGGGGTTCAACCAATTAGTCGATGCCGTACGTGAGTCATAGTGTCAAAAGCAATTGCAGATGTCAAGCTGAAGAATACTCCCTGCATTCCTAAAGATTTTATATAAATGGACAAAGGGGAAATTTATACCATCTGAGCAGAAAATATACAACAGCTAAGCCGCAACAAAATTCTATGACACCCACATTCCAGGCCATCCAGCCGGATTATCTTTTTAACTTTATGATCTGGGATTTTTATTGAAGCAATGAAAAAAATAGTGGTATGTTCAAGCAATCTCAAAGGATTATAACAAAGGAATATACAAGATGAAAAGAATTCTCGAACCGGAACTCATGAACGACCCTGAACAGGCCGCCGCCTATGCAGGACCCGATCTGAACAATGTCTTCTGGCTCTTTGTGCAATTTTTCCATAAATATTTCCCCGACTTTATTCCTAACGATGCAATTCTCGATTTGGGCTGTGGTCCCGGTGCAATCCCGCTTCGTTTCGCTAAAATTTTTCCGGACTGTGAACTTCATTGTGTTGACGGTGCCGCCCACATGCTGGAAAAAGGAAAAGAGGCCGCACTACTCGAGGGTCTCGAAAAACAGGTTCTTTTTTTTCATGGCATCCTGCCGGATAAACTTCCCCTGCCCCATGACCGATACAGCGTCGTCATATCCAACAGTTTCCTGCATCACCTTGCCAACCCTATGATTTTGTGGAACGCAATCCATGAGTACTGTATGCCGAATGCAGCAGTTCTTATCATGGACCTTTTACGTCCGGTTAGTGAAGAAAGTGCCCGGCTTATGGTAGACAAATACGTGCCCAACAGTCAGCCGTCATTGCGCCAGGACATGCTGCTCTCGCTTGGCGCCGCTTTTACCCTTGATGAAGTAGCCGCCCAATTGCAGCAGGCAGGGCTGGCTGAACGCCTCACGCTTACGAAAGCAACGCCTTTCCAGTTTGCCGTCTATGGCCGCCTGAGCTAAGAATCCTGGTACTCCGCCATTGATCCTGTAATTTTTTATTATTGAAAATTACTCATTGCGATGGTACCTATTTGTTATCATCTTCTGTGTACCATCTGGCTTGAACGGATCTTAAACAGCATTTTTCATGAACATTGTGTCGATTTTCAGAATGTATCATGAAAAATGCGGGTTAAACAGGAAAGTGCATGAAACTGAGCGTTGCTGCGAATTGGGACATGAGCTTACTGGACGGCCTGGCGAACATCCCGGAGGTGACCTCGATTTATGCCAAGCTACCTTTCGATGTTGTGGGAGGAGGCAGGGCTGGAATAGTCCTGCCATCTGTCGATTGGGATTCCGCTGTTGCATATATTGAGGCAGCCCATCGGCGCGGCCTGTCATTTTGCTACCTCATCAATGCTCCCTGCCTCGGCAACCTGGAACAAACCGAAGAAGGCAGGAATCAGATACTTACCTTCATCGCCCAGCTTGTTGAGAGCGGTGTGGACAGCGTATCTATTGCCAACCTGGCCATCGTGAGCCTGGTACGTCATAATTTTCCGGACCTGCCTGTTCGCGGCAGTGTCCTCAGTTGGCCGACGAATCTCTCACGCTTGAAATATCAGGAATCTTTGGGTATTGATCCACTGATAATCCCATACAGCGAGTTCAACCGTGACTTCGGTATGCTGCAAAAAATCCGCTCGGGAATCACCTGTGACATGCAACTGTTTGCCAACATTTCCTGTATCTACAACTGCCAGTACTTAGCTGAACATGCGTGCAGTGTGGGACATTCATCCCAACTCTCCCCAAATATTCCGCGGCCGAATTCCTTTCTTGATTTCTACCTCTGGCAATGCACACGTCGACGTCTGCTCAATCCCGAACTCTTTTTGATGAGTCGCTGGATTCGTCCTGAAGACCTGCATATTTACGAAGCCCTGGGTTTTGATGAATTCAAGATTATTGATCGTTCCCGTTCTACAGCCTGGTTGCTGCGTGCGGCCAAAGCGTATGCCGATCGGCACTATGAAGGCAACCTGCTGGACATTATTTCGCTGGAGTTGCTTGGCGACCCAGCCGGATTCCACAGTGATATTGAGGTTCAGATACGGCAGCGTATGCGCTGCTATGGTACAGAAGATCGACAGCTGATGCTGCGAATGCTTAAGCTGCGGCGTCGGCTTCTGGCCTTGGACATCCATATCGATAATGCCGCATTAACAGATTTCATGGATGGTTTTAGGAAAATTCGCTGCTCGGAAACGTATTGCGAGGATTGTCGTTACTGCCATCGATACGCGCAACGAGCCGTCCGATTTGACCGAGAAGAGGC